>NZ_JBWKER010000003.1:53937-261220 GCF_056435345.1 Kitasatospora sp. NPDC043950 | reverse complement strand
TCGACGTGGTGGAGGAAAACGAGGACGGGCAGAATTTCTGCGAAACCGTCGACCGCTCAGAGGGGGTTGGTGAGCAGCTCAACGCGGGGGGCTTTTTCCCCCCCCCCCCCCCCCTCTTCCCCCCCCCCCCGGGCCGGTGTCTTTGCGGGCGCTGTCGGACCCGGACGGTAGCCTTCGCAGGTCGCCCGCCGTGGGCCGGAGGGCGGGCCCGGGCCGGAGCGCCCGGAGGCGGGCGGCGACCAACGAGAGGCGGGGCTGTGGTACGGGTACTGGGCGTGGACCCGGGGCTGACCAGGTGCGGGATCGGCGTGGTCGAGGGTGCGCCGGGGCGGCCGCTGCGGATGGTCGGGGTCGGCGTGGTGCGCACCCCCGCCGAGGACGAGATCGGGCGGCGGCTGCTGCTGGTGGAGCAGGGCATGGAGGCCTGGCTCGACGAGCACGAGCCGGAGCTGGTCGCCGTCGAGCGGGTGTTCGCCCAGCACAACGTCCGGACGGTGATGGGCACCGCCCAGGCCAGCGCGGTCGCGATGCTCTGCGCCACCCGGCGCGGCATCCCGGTCACCCTGCACACCCCGAGCGAGGTCAAGGCCGCCGTCACCGGCTCCGGCCGGGCCGACAAGGCGCAGGTCACGGCCATGGTGCAGCGTCTGCTGCGGCTGGACGCCCCGCCCAAGCCCGCCGACGCCGCCGACGCGCTGGCGCTGGCCATCTGCCACATCTGGCGCGGCGGGGCGGTCAACCGCCTGGAGGCCGCGGTACGGGCGGCCCGCGCCACCCCCCTGAAAGGAAGCAGCCGGTGATCGCCTTCGTGCAAGGGCCCGTGGTGGCCATCTCCTCCGGACTCGCCGTGGTCGAGGTCGGCGGGGTCGGCATGGCCGTGCAGTGCACGCCGAACACGCTGGCCGGGCTCCGGCTGGGTGAGCCCGCCCGGCTCGCGACCTCGCTGGTGGTCCGGGAGGACTCGCTGACCCTGTTCGGCTTCGCGGACGACGACGAGCGCGCCGTCTTCGAGATCCTCCAGGCCGCGCCGGGCGTCGGCCCGAAGCTGGCGCAGGCGATCCTCGGGGTGCACAGCCCCGACGCGCTGCGGGCCGCGGTGGCCGGCGGCGACGAGAAGGCGCTGGTGGCCGTGCCCGGCATCGGGAAGGCGAAGGCCGCCAAGCTGCTGCTGGAGTACAAGGACAAGCTGGGAGCCCCGCACGGCGCGGTGCCGGCGCAGAAGCCGATCGCGAGCGGTCCGGCCCCCTGGAGCGAGCAGCTGCACTCGGCGCTGACCGGTCTCGGCTACGCTCCGCGCGAGGCGGACGAGGCGGTCGTGGCCGTCACCTCCGAGGCGGAGGCCCAGCAGACGCCGGACGTCGGCGCACTGCTCCGGCTCGCCCTGCGCGGCCTCAACCGATCCCGCTAAAGCCATCTGGCGATCTGTCCTCTTGTCGACTTTGGAGCATGTGCTGATGAGTCCGTACGACTCGGACCCGGGCGACCGGCTGGTGACGGCCGCCGCCGACGGGGAGGACCAGGCGGTCGAGGCGGCGCTGCGCCCCAAGGTGCTGGACGAGTTCATCGGTCAGGAACGGGTGCGCGAGCAGCTGTCCCTGGTGCTCCAGGCGGCCCGCAAGCGCGGCAGCGCGCCCGACCACGTCCTGCTCAGCGGGCCGCCCGGGCTGGGCAAGACCACCCTGTCCATGATCATCGCCGCCGAGCTGGGCGCCCCGATCCGGATCACCTCCGGTCCGGCGATCCAGCACGCGGGGGACCTCGCGGCGATCCTCTCCTCGCTCGCCGAGGGCGAGGTGCTCTTCCTCGACGAGATCCACCGGATGTCCCGTCCGGCCGAGGAGATGCTCTACATGGCGATGGAGGACTTCCGGGTCGACGTGATCGTCGGCAAGGGCCCGGGCGCCACCGCCATCCCGCTGGAACTGCCGCCCTTCACCCTGGTCGGCGCCACCACCCGGGCCGGCCTGCTGCCGCCCCCGCTGCGCGACCGCTTCGGCTTCACCGGGCACATGGAGTTCTACGCCCCGGCCGAGCTCGAACGGGTGGTGCGTCGCTCGGCCACCCTGCTGGACGTGGAGATCGACCCGGCCGGCGCCGCCGAGATCGCCGGCCGCTCGCGGGGGACGCCGCGCATCGCCAACCGGCTGCTGCGCCGGGTCCGCGACTTCGCGCAGGTGCGGCACGACGGCCAGGTCACGGCGGAGATCGCCGCCCGGGCGCTGGACGTCTACGAGGTGGACGCCCGCGGTCTGGACCGGCTGGACCGCGCGGTGCTGACCGCGTTGCTGCGGCTGTTCGGCGGCGGGCCGGTCGGTTTGTCGACTCTCGCGGTCGCGGTGGGGGAGGAGTCCGAGACGGTCGAGGAGGTGGCGGAGCCCTTCCTGGTCCGCGAGGGCCTGCTCGCCCGGACCCCGCGCGGCCGGATCGCCACCGCGGCGGCCTGGCAGCACCTCGGGCTGACCCCGCCGGTCCAGGCCAACCGGGGCGCCGTGCCCGCGCAATCCGAACTCCTCCGGGCCGACGAGGGCTGAACGGGTGATCGCCGCCCGCCGGTTCCCGGGAGGCGTCCGATGCGCCACCCCGGTGAGTGGCCCGCGTGCGAGCCGGGGGCGAAGTCCGGGGAAACTGTGCAGGCGGAGGGTCGCCACTTTCGGCGGCAGGATGCGATGCTTGGCGTTGTCCGATCAGTTCGGGGTCGCCTAGACTCCGCCGGACCGCCCCGCTCACCTGACGGGCCGACCAATACCACACAGGCCGCCGGTCGGCGGCCCGTAAAGGACCCTGGCTGCAGTGAACTTCATCATCCTTCTCCTCCCGATCATCGCGATCGTGCTCATGTTCCGGTCGCAGAAGAAGCGCCAGTCGCAGATGCAGCAGATGCAGACCTCGCTGGAGCCAGGGGCGGGGGTGCGCACCATCGGCGGCCTGTACGCCCAGGTGAAGGCGGTCAACGAGGAGACCATCGAGCTGGAGATCGCGCCCGGCGTGGTCACCCACTTCACCAAGAGCGCGATCGCCGCTGTCCTGGACCCCCAGGAGTACGACGCGATCATCAACGGCCGCCCCGCCGATGACGAGCTGGCCGAGCCGGAGGCCGAGGACGCCGACGCCGAGCCGGTCGAGGACAAGCCGCTGACGCTCACCAAGGACGGCGGCGCCAAGGGCGACGTCGAGGGCGGGGCTCCCGCGAGCAAGTAGTACGGTCGGGCACCAGCCCGGCCGCGCGGCCCAGTGCCGCGAGCCCACAGGACCTCAGGGCCGCAGAACCGCCATGCCCCCGTCCCGCCACAAGCCGGACGGGGGTCCGGTTGGGGGAGTGGCATGGACAGGGAGAAACGAGCAAGGTGGCAACACCCAAGTCGCGCCCGCGCGACGGCTACCCAGGGCGGGCGCTGGCCCTCATCCTGGTCGTCACCGTCGGACTGGTCGCCCTCATGTTCGGGACGGGCCACACCAAGCCCCGGCTCGGAATCGACCTCGCCGGTGGCACCAGCATCACGCTGACCGCGAAGTCGACAGACCCCAAGGCGATCACCAAGTCCAACATGGACATCGCCACCGGGATCATCGAGCGCCGCGTCAACGGCATGGGTGTCTCCGAGGCGGAGGTGCAGACCCAGGGCGACAACACGATCATCGTGAACATCCCCAAGGGCGGCAACCAGCAGAACGCGGCGGACCAGGTGGGTACCACCGCCAAGCTGTTCTTCCGCCCGGTCCTGGCGGTGGCGCCCAGCGGCTTCACGCCGCCGGCGCCCACCGGCTCCCCCTCGGCCACCGGCACCCCGAGCGCGGCCCCGTCCGCCGGGTCCACCGCCTCGGCCGGCGCGAGCGCGTCCGGCACGCCCAGCGCGAGCGGCAGCAAGCAGGGCCGCCCGGCCGGTGAGGCGCTGGCCGCCGACGCCAGCCCGAGCGCCGCCGCGACGGGCGCGAGCACCGCCCCGAGCGCCGCCACCACGCCGTCCGCGCCCGCCACCCCGCCCAGCGCCGCGGACGTCAGCGCCGCGATGACCCAGGGCACCGTGCCGCCGGAGCTGGCCACGGCCTTCACCAACCTCGACTGCACCAAGCCGGAGGCCCGCGCGGCCCAGACCGGCCCCGAGGACAAGGCCGTCGTCGCCTGCTCGCAGAAGCCCGAGAACGGCTACTACGAGAAGCTCGTCCTCGGCCCCGTCGCCGTGAAGGGCTCGGACGTCTCCAAGGCCCAGCCGAGCCTCGACACCCAGACGGGTGCCGGCTGGCAGGTCCAGCTGCAGTTCAACGGCGCCGGCACCGACGCCTTCACCAAGGTCACCGGCCAGCTCGCCACCCAGGCCCCGCCGAACAACCAGTTCGCGATCGTGCTGGACAACCAGGTCGTCTCGCACCCCGAGGTCAAGAACGTGATCCCCGGCGGCAGTGCCGTGATCACCGGCCGCTTCAGCCAGGCCGAGGCGCAGGACCTGTCCAACGTGCTGGGCTACGGCGCCCTGCCGCTGGAATTCAGCAAGGGCGAGATCACCACCGTCTCCCCGGCGCTCGGCGGCGACCAGCTCATGGCCGGTCTGGTCGCAGGCGTGATCGGCATGCTGCTGGTGGTGCTCTACTCGCTGGTCTACTACCGCGGCCTCGGCCTGGTCTCGATCGCCGGTCTGCTCGTCTCGGCGGCCCTGACCTACTCGATCATGAGCCTGCTCGGCGCCGGGATCGGCTTCGCGCTGAACCTGCCCGCGGTCTGCGGTGCGATCGTCGCGATCGGCATCACCGCCGACTCCTTCATCGTCTACTTCGAGCGCATCCGCGACGAGGTCCGCGAGGGCGCCCCGCTGCGCCCGGCGGTCCAGCGGGCCTGGCCGCGCGCCCGGCGCACCATCCTGGTGTCGGACTTCGTGTCCTTCCTCTGTGCCGCCGTGCTCTACGTGGTCTCGGTCGGCAAGGTCCAGGGCTTCGCGTTCACCCTGGGGCTGACCACCGCGCTGGACGTCGTGGTGATCTTCCTCTTCACCAAGCCGGTGATCACGCTGCTGGCCCGGCGCAAGTTCTTCGCCAACGGTCACCCGTGGTCCGGCCTGGACCCGAAGCGGCTGGGCGCCCGCCCGCCGCTGCGCAGCAGCCGTCGCCGTAGCCCCTCCTCTGCCGCCGTGAAGGAGGCCTGACACCGTGTCACGCTTCTCCAATCTGGGACACCGGCTCTACCAGGGCGAGGTCAGCTTCGACTTCGTCGGGCGCCGTAAGCTCTGGTACTCCATCTCCGGCGTGATCGTGCTGATCGCGGCGATCGGTCTGGCGATGGGCCTGCACCTGGGCATCGAGTTCAAGGGCGGCTCGGTCTACACCGTGACCAAGCCGGGGCTGACCGTCTCGCAGGCGCAGGAGACGTCCGACAAGATCGTCTCCTCGCACCCGCTGGTGCAGTCGACCGACAACGGCAAGATCCGCATCCAGGTCAGCACCGAGGAGCCGAAGAGCTCGGACGAGATCCGCGCTCAGCTCTCCGAGAAGCTGGCCGTGCCGCTGGACACCGTCGAGGCCCAGGTGATCGGCCCCAGCTGGGGCAAGCAGATCTCCTCGAAGGCGCTCACCGGCCTGATCATCTTCATGGTCCTGGTGACGGTCTACCTGGCGATCGCCTTCGAGTGGCGGATGGCGGTGGCGGCCCTGGTCGCCCTCATCCACGACCTCCTGATCACCATCGGCGTGTACGCCCTGGTGGGCTTCGAGGTCACCCCCGGTACGGTGATCGGCTTCCTGACCATCCTCGGGTACTCGCTCTACGACACGGTCGTCGTCTTCGACACCGTGAAGGAGAACACCAAGGACCTCACCAAGCAGAACAAGCTCACCTACAGCGAGGCGGCCAACGCGGGCCTCAACCAGACCCTGGTGCGTTCGCTCAACACCACCGTGGTCGCCCTGCTCCCGGTCGCCGCGCTGCTGTTCATCGGCGGTGGCCTCCTGGGTGCCGGCACGCTGAACGACATCTCGCTGGCGCTGTTCATCGGCCTCGCGGCCGGTGCCTACTCGTCGATCTGCGTCGCCACTCCGCTGCTGGCGCAGCTCAAGGAGGAGCAGCCGGAGATGAAGGCGCTGCGCAAGCGGGTCCTGCAGCACCGGGCCGCGGCCGCTGCCAAGGCCGCCGGCGAGGTGCCGGCGGACGAGGAGATCGCGGACGAGGACCTGCCTGCGGGTATGGTCGGTCAGCGCGGCCGGGCGGCCGGCACCACGCGTGCCAAGGGCCGTCCGTCCACCAAGCGCTGAACCGACCCGATCGTAAGGACACGCCGTGACCACCGCCGACACCGCACTGGCCGATCTGTTGAACAGCCGGATCCGGGACGTCCCGGACTACCCGAAGCCGGGTGTGCTGTTCAAGGACATCGCGCCGCTGCTGGCCGACGCCGAGGCCTTCGGCGCCCTCACCAGGGCGCTGGCGGACCGGGCGCGGGAGCTCGGGGCGACCAAGGTGGTGGGCCTGGAGGCGCGCGGCTTCGTGCTGGCGGCTCCGGCGGCCTTCGCGGCCGGGCTCGGCTTCGTGCCGATCCGCAAGCAGGGCAAGCTGCCCGGTGAGGTGTTCCGGCGCTCGTACGAGCTGGAGTACGGCTCGGCGACGCTGGAGGTGCAGTGCGACGCCTTCGCGCCCGGTGAGCGGGTGCTGGTGGTGGACGACGTGCTGGCCACCGGTGGCACCATCGGCGCCTCGCTGGACCTGGTGAAGGAGGCCGGCGCCGAGCTGGTGGGCGTCGTGGTGCTGATGGAGCTGGGCTTCCTGGACGGCCGGGAACGGCTGTCCGGGCACCTGAACGGCGCCCCGCTGGAGACGCTGGTCACGGTCTGAGGGACCTGAACGAAGGGCGGCGGTCGGATCATCCGACCGCCGCCCTTCCGTTTCCGGCCCGGGTGGATGAACGCCGGGGCGCCCGGCTCGGTACCATGAAGATTCACCCCCTCCCGGTTGCGTCCGACCGTACGGGCCGCGGCAGGGGTCGGCCCCGGTGCCCCGAGGAGAGTCCTTGCCCGACGAGGTTGTGCCCACGGCCGAAGCGGCCGCCCCCGACAACCGTCCCACGCCCTCGGGGGCCACCCCGGCACGCCCGGCGCCGACCTCCTCGCGACCGACCGGCCCCACCGGGCGCGGCTCCTCCTCGGGTGGCATGCGCGCCCGCCTGGCCCGCCTCGGCGGCCAGCGCTCCAGCGTGCTCAACCCCGTGCTGGAGCCGCTGTTCCGGTCGATCCGGGCGAACGACCCGAAGGCCGACCCGGCGCTGCTGCGGGACATCGAGCGGGCCTACGCCGTCGCCGAGAAGTGGCACCGCGGGCAGAAGCGCAAGAGCGGCGACCCGTACATCACCCACCCGCTGGCGGTGGCCACCATCCTGGCCGAGCTGGGGATGGACGCCCCGACCCTGATGGCCGGGCTGCTGCACGACACCGTCGAGGACACCGACTACGGCCTGGAGACCCTGCGCAAGGACTTCGGCGACTCGGTGGCGCTGCTGGTGGACGGCGTCACCAAGCTGGACCGGGTCAAGTTCGGCGAGGCCGCGCAGGCCGAGACCGTCCGCAAGATGGTCGTCGCGATGGCCAAGGACCCGCGGGTCCTGGTGATCAAGCTGGCCGACCGCCTGCACAACATGCGCACGATGCGCTACCTCAAGCGGGAGAAGCAGGAGAAGAAGGCCCGCGAGACGCTGGAGATCTACGCCCCGCTGGCGCACCGGCTGGGCATGAACACCATCAAGTGGGAGCTGGAGGACCTCGCCTTCGCGATCCTCTACCCCAAGATGTACGACGAGATCGTCCGGCTGGTCGCCGAGCGCGCCCCCAAGCGGGACGAGTACCTGGCGACCGTCATCGACCAGGTCCAGGGGGACCTGCGCGGAGCCCGGATCACCGCCTCCGTCACCGGCCGGCCGAAGCACTACTACTCGGTCTACCAGAAGATGATCGTCCGGGGCCGGGACTTCGCCGAGATCTACGACCTGGTGGGCATCCGGGTCCTGGTCGACACCGTCCGCGACTGCTACGCGGCGCTGGGCACCATCCACGCACGGTGGAACCCGGTGCCGGGGCGGTTCAAGGACTACATCGCGATGCCCAAGTTCAACATGTACCAGTCGCTGCACACGACGGTGATCGGCCCCGGCGGCAAGCCCGTCGAACTCCAGATCCGCACCTTCGACATGCACCGCCGGGCCGAGTACGGCATCGCCGCGCACTGGAAGTACAAGCAGCGCGCCGTGGCCGGCGCGTCCAAGGTCCGCACCGACACCCCGACCCAGGTCCGCAAGGACGACAAGGCCGGCGCCGTCAACGAGATGGCCTGGCTGCGGCAGCTGCTGGACTGGCAGAAGGAGACCGCCGACCCGGGCGAGTTCCTGGAGTCTCTGCGCTTCGACCTGGCCAGCAACGAGGTCTTCGTCTTCACGCCCAAGGGCGACGTGATAGCCCTGCCGGCCGGCGCGACCCCGGTCGACTTCGCCTTCGCGGTGCACACCGAGGTGGGCTACCGGACGATAGGGGCCCGGGTCAACGGGCGGCTGGTGCCGCTGGAGTCGACGCTGGAGAACGGCGACGCCGTCGAGGTGTTCACCTCCAAGGCGGAGAACGCCGGACCGTCCCGGGACTGGCTGGGCTTCGTCAAGTCGCCGCGCGCCCGCAACAAGATCCGCGCCTGGTTCTCCAAGGAGCGCCGCGAGGAGGCGATCGAGCACGGCAAGGAGGCGATCGTCCGGGCGATGCGCAAGCAGGGCCTGCCGATCCAGCGGATCCTGACCGGCGACTCGCTGGTCACCCTGGCCCACGAGATGCGCTACCCCGACATCTCCTCGCTCTACGCCGCGATCGGCGAGGGCCACGTCACCGCGCAGAACATCGTGCAGAAGCTGGTCCAGGCGCTCGGCGGCGAGGAGGGCGCCACCGAGGACCTCGCCGAGACCGCGACCCCGACGCACGACAACCGCCGGGCGGCGCGCCGCCGGGCCAAGGGCGACCCGGGCGTGATCGTCAAGGGCGTCGAGGACGTCTGGGTCAAGCTGTCCCGCTGCTGCACCCCGGTGCCGGGCGACCCGATCGTCGGCTTCGTGACCCGCGGCAACGGCGTCTCGGTGCACCGCGCCGACTGCGTCAACGTCGAGTCGCTGAGCCAGCAGCCCGAGCGGATGATCGACGTCGAGTGGGCCGCCACCCAGTCCTCGGTGTTCCTGGTGGCCATCCAGGTCGAGGCGCTGGACCGCTCCCGGCTGCTCTCGGACGTCACCCGGGTGCTCTCAGACCAGCACGTCAACATCCTGTCGGCGGCGGTGCAGACCTCCCGCGACCGGGTCGCGATGAGCCGCTTCACCTTCGAGATGGGCGACCCGAAACACCTCGGCCACGTGCTCAAGGCCGTGCGCGGTGTCGAGGGCGTCTACGACGTCTACCGCGTCACCTCGGCCCGCAAGTAGCGCCCCGAGCGCGAGAGAGGGCCCCGGGAGATCCCGGGGCCCTCTCTCGCGCGTTCGGCGGATCAGCCGCTGAACTCCTCCTGGCTGCGGTGCGCCTGCTCCAGCAGGGTCTGCACGCCGGCCAGCTCGTTCTCCAGCTTGGCGATCCGGCCGGCGTTGCCGGCGGCGCGGGCCTTGTCCAGATCGGCCCGGATCTTGTCGGCCTTCGCCTCGAACAGGCCGACCATGCCGGCGGCGCGCGCCTTGGCCTCCGGGTTGGAGCGCCTCCACTCGGCGTCCTCGGCCTCGCGGATGGCCCGCTCGACCGTGTTCAGCCGGCCGTCCAGCTTCGGACGGGCGTCGCGCGGCACGTGCCCGATCGCCTCCCAGCGCTCGTTGACCTCGCGCAGCGCCGCCTTGGCGGCCTTCAGGTCGGTGATCGGCAGGATCGCCTCGGCCTCGGTGGCCAGTGCCTCCTTGAGCTTCTGGTTGGCCACCTGCTCGGCGTCCCGCTCGCTGAACACCGCGGAACGGGCCTGGAAGAAGACGTCCTGCGCGCCGCGGAACCGCGCCCACAGCTCGTCCTCGATGTCCCGCTGGGCCCGGCCGGCGGACTTCCAGCGCGCCATCAGGTCGCGGTAGGCGGCCGCGGTGTCGCCCCACTCGGTGGACGAGGACAGCGCCTCGGCCTCGGCGACCAGCGCCTCCTTGGTCTGCCGGGCCTGCTCGCGCTCGGCGTCCAGGGTCGCGAAGTGCGCCTTGCGGTGCTTGGAGAAGACCGAGCGGGCGTGCGAGAAGCGGTGCCACAGCTCGTCGTCGCTCTTGCGGTCCAGCCGGGGCAGGCCCTTCCAGGTGTCCACCAGGGCGCGCAGCCGGTCCCCGGCCTCCCGCCACTGGGTGGACTCGGCGAGCTGCTCGGCCTCGGAGACCAGCGTCTCCTTGGCGGTGCGGGTCTCGTCCTGGGCCTTGGCGCGGGCGGCCTTGCGCTCCTCGCGCCGGCTCTCGATCTCGCCGGCGAGCGTGTCCAGCCGCTTGGCCAGGGCGGCCAGGTCGCCGACCGCGTGCCCCTCGGTCACCTGGGCGCGCAGGTGGTCCAGCGCGGCCTGGGCGTCCTTGGCGGCCAGGTCGGTGGTGCGCACCCGCTTCTCCAGCAGGCCGATCTCCACCTCGATGCCCTGGTACTTGCGCTCGAAGTAGGCGAGGGCCTCCTCGGGCGAGCCGGCCTGCCAGGAACCCACGACGTGTTCGCCGTCGGCCGTCCTGACGTAGACCGTGCCCTGCTCGTCGACACGGCCCCACGGGTCGCTGCTCATAGCGCGTCCTCCACATGACGTCGCGCCCGCGCCGGGGCGGCGCGCGTCCGTCGTCCACAGTTGATGTGCGGCGGACCGATGAGTCCGCCGTCCCCGTCCGCCGTGACTTGCTGCCGAGGGTGACGGCCAGGCGGGTGCGGGCACCCTGATACAACGCCAACATAGGCGACCAGCCCCGGTGCTGTCCGCATCCGGGCCGGGCGATTTCGGGCCGGGGCCGCGCCGAGGCGCTTCGGGCGCCCCTTGCGGGCGGCCCCGGGAGATGTCAACTCTTCGCGGTGGTCACCGAGTTGAAGGTGACGTCGGCCATCGGGTGGCCGTCCGGGGCACCCTCCAGGGTGCCCGCGGCGGCGATCTTCTGCACCGCGTCCAGGCCCCCGGTGATCTTGCCGAAGGGGGTGTAGTTCGGGGGCAGCTGGGTGTCCTTGTAGACCAGGAAGAACTGGCTCCCGTTCGTGCCGGGGCCGGAGTTGGCCATCGCCACGGTGCCCGCCGGGTAGGTCGCGCCGGTCAGGTTCTCGTCCGCGAACTTGTAACCGGGGCCGCCGGTGCCGCCCGGGACGGTCGCGCTGGCGGTCGGGTCGCCGCACTGGAGCACGAAGATGCCGTCGGTGGTGAGGCGGTGGCACTTGGTGTGGTCGAAGTACTTCTCCCCGGCCAGGAAGACGAAGGAGTTCACCGTGTGCGGGGCCTTGGCCGCGTCGAGCGCGAGCGTCACCTTGCCGCAGTTGGTGTCCAGCGTCGCGGTGTACGAGCCGCCCGCGTCGATCGCCATGGCCGGCTCGGCCTGCCACTGCTTGCCGTTCGGCGCGCCCGGCGCCGGATCGGCGCAGCCCTCGACCGGCTTGCGGGTCGGGGTGGTCGGCTCGGCGCTCTGGCTCGGCGCGGCCTGGGCGGAGGAGGCGGCCGAAGCCGACTTGTCCTTGTCCGAGCCGAACGCGCCGGTGCCGACCAGCGCACCGCCGCCGGCCAGCACCACGACGGCGAGCGCGGCGCCCAGGATCGTGTTGCGGCGCCTGCGCGCGGACCGCGCGGCGACCCGCCGCTCCATCTGGCGCTCGTACTTCTCTCGGGCGAGCTGCCGCCGCCGCTGTTCGCTGCTGACCACCGGCCGTGTCTCCTACGGATGTGCTGGGAAAGTGGATGGGTACCGAAGCGGATCATCGCATCCATCGGCGGCCAAGTGTAGGGACCGGGCCTGTAAGAACGCGGTGAACCTGTCAGTGCGAACCGCGCGCGCCACCCCTATCTGGTTCGCAACCGCACCCGCACCGCCGGTAGGCTGCCTTTACCTCACTGGTTTGCTGCATGACTGGTGGCTGCATCCGACCCGGCCGCCGCGACCGTAGCCGCCACTGCCGACCGCATCACGAAGGACGCGCGTGTTCATCGCCGGATTCCCCGCTGGAGCCTGGGGCACCAACTGCTACCTGGTCGCCCCGGCGGCGGGCGAGGAGTGCGTCATCGTCGATCCCGGCCACCAGGCGGCGCGCGGTGTCGAGGAGATGGTCCGCGAGCACGGGCTCAAGCCCGTCGCCGTGGTGCTCACGCACGGCCACATCGACCACGTGGCCTCGGTGGTCCCGGTCTGCGGCGCCCGCGGCGTCCCGGCCTGGATCCACCCCGAGGACCGGTACATGATGTCCGACCCGGAGAAGGCCCTCGGCCGCGCCCTGGGCACCCAGCTGATGGGCGAGCTCACCGTCGGCGAGCCCGACGACGTGCGCGAGCTCACCGACGGCGCCGTGCTGGAGCTCGCCGGCCTGCAGCTCACCGTGGACCACGCCCCGGGCCATACCGGGGGGTCGGTGACCTTCCGGACGCCCGGTGCCGAGGACCTCCCCCCGGTGCTGTTCTCGGGCGACCTGCTGTTCGCCGGCTCCATCGGGCGTACCGACCTCCCGGGCGGGGACAGCGAGGCGATCATGCGGTCGCTGGCCCGGGTGTGTCTGCCCCTCGACGACACCACCGTGGTCCTCTCCGGCCACGGCGGACAGACCACCATCGGCCACGAGCGCGCCACCAACCCCTACCTCCGACAGGCAGCAGGGGCGGCCGGCGCCCAGGCTTTCCCGCGACGAGGAATGTGACGGAAGAGAAGTTGAGCACCTTCACCGCCCCCAAGGGCACCTACGACCTGCTGCCCCCCAGCTCCGCGACCTTCCTGGCGATCCGCGAGCGCATCGCCGCGCCCGCCCGCCGGGCCGGCTACGGCTACGTCGAGACCCCGGTCTTCGAGGACGTGAAGCTCTTCTCCCGCGGCGTCGGCGAGTCCACCGACATCGTCAGCAAGGAGATGTACAACCTCACCACCCGCGGCGGCGACGAGCTCGCGCTGCGCCCGGAGGGCACCGCCTCGGTGCTGCGCGCCGCCCTCCAGGCCAACCTGCACAAGCAGGGCAACCTGCCGGTCAAGCTCTGGTACTCCGGCTCGTACTACCGCTACGAGCGCGCCCAGAAGGGCCGCTACCGCCAGTTCTCCCAGGTCGGCGCCGAGGCGATCGGGGCCGAGGACCCGGCCCTGGACGCCGAGCTGATCATCCTCGCCGACGACGCCTTCCGCTCGCTGGGCGTGCGCGACTACTCGCTGCTGCTCAACAGCCTCGGCGACAAGCAGTGCCGCCCGGTCTACCGCGCCGCCCTGGTCGAGTTCCTCGCCGGCCTGGACCTGGACGAGGACACCCGCCGCCGCGCCGACATCAACCCGCTGCGCGTCCTGGACGACAAGCGCGAGTCGGTGCAGGCCCAGCTGGTCGACGCGCCCAAGCTGCGCGACTACCTGTGCGAGGAGTGCAAGGCGTACGACGAGAAGGTCCGCGAGCTGCTCACCGCGAACGGCGTGGCCTTCGTCGACGACCCGAAGCTGGTCCGCGGCCTGGACTACTACACCCGCACCACCTTCGAGTTCGTGCACAACGGCCTCGGCGCCCAGTCCGCGATCGGCGGCGGCGGCCGCTACGACGGCCTGTCCGAGATGATCGGCGGCCCGGCGCTGCCGTCCGTCGGCTGGGCCCTCGGCGTGGACCGCACCTTCCTGGCGATGGAGGCCGAGGGCATCGTCCTCGACCTGCCCGCCGCGACCTCCGTGTACGCCGTCGCGCTCGGCGAGGAGGCCAAGAACGTCCTGTTCGCCAAGGTGGTCGAGCTGCGCCGGGCCGGCGTCGCCACCGACCTCGCCTTCGGCGTCAAGAGCATCAAGAACGCCATGAAGTCCGCCGACCGGTCCGGCGCCCGCTTCGCCCTCGTGGCCGGGGACCGGGACCTCGCCGACGGCGTCGTCCAGCTCAAGGACCTGACCACCGGCGAGCAGAACCCCGTCGCCCTCGACGCACTCGTCACCACCCTGAAGGAGAAGCAGCTGTGATCCGCACGCACGACGCGGGCACGCTCCGCCCGGAGCACGCAGGCACCACCGTCACCCTGGCCGGCTGGGTCGCCCGCCGCCGCGACCACGGCGGTGTCGCCTTCATCGATCTGCGCGACGCCTCCGGCACCGTGCAGATCGTGGTCCGCGACCTCGACTCGGTGCACGGCCTTCGCGCCGAGTACTGCGTCAAGGTCGTCGGCGACGTCCGGGTGCGCCCCGACGGCAACGAGAACCCGGACATCCCGACCGGCGCGGTCGAGGTCGTCGTCAGCGAGATCGAGGTCCTCTCCGAGGCCGCCCCGCTGCCCTTCCCGGTCGCCGAGTACGAGCCGGGCACGGTCAACGAGGAGGTCCGGCTGCGCTACCGCTACCTGGACCTGCGCCGCGAGGGCCCGGCCAAGGGCCTGCGGCTGCGCTCGAAGGTCAACAACATCATCCGCCGGGTGATGGAGGAGAACGACTACCTCGACATCGAGACGCCGTACCTCACCCGCTCCACCCCCGAGGGCGCCCGCGACTTCCTCGTCCCGGTCCGCCTGCAGCCCGGCCACTGGTACGCGCTGCCGCAGTCGCCCCAGCTGTTCAAGCAGCTGCTGATGGTGGCCGGCATGGAGCGCTACTACCAGATCGCCCGCTGCTTCCGCGACGAGGACTTCCGCGCCGACCGGCAGCCGGAGTTCACCCAGCTCGACATCGAGGCCTCGTTCGTCGACCAGGAGGACATCCTGGCCCTCGGCGAGAAGATCGTCGGCTCGATCTGGCGCGAGGTGCACGGCTACGAGCTCCCCAACCCGCTGCCCCGGATGACCTACGCGGACGCCATGGCCCGCTACGGCTCCGACAAGCCGGACGTCCGCTTCGGACAGGAACTCACCGACCTCACCGAGTACTTCAAGGGCACCGAGTTCCGCGTCTTCCAGGCCCCGTACGTCGGCGCCGTGGTGATGCCCGGCGGCGCCTCGCAGCCCCGCAAGGCGCTCGACGCCTGGCAGGACTGGGCCAAGGCGCGCGGCGCCCGCGGCCTGGCCTACGTCGTCATCGACGCCGAGACCGGCGAGCTGCGCGGCCCGGTCGCCAAGAACCTGTCCGAGGAGCACCTGGCCGGCCTGGCCGCCGCCGCGGGTGCCAGGAACGGCGACGCGATCTTCTTCGCGGCCGGCAAGCAGCGCCCCTCGCAGGAGCTGCTGGGCGCCGCCCGCCTGGAGATCGGCCGCCGCTGCGAGCTGATCGACGCGTCGCAGTGGGCCTTCCTCTGGGTCGTCGACTTCCCGATGTTCGAGCCGATCGAGGACGACAAGGGCGAGTTCCAGGGCTGGCACGCGGTGCACCACCCGTTCACCGCCCCGACCGCCGAGTCGCTCGCCACCTTCGACACCGACCCGGGCTCGGCCCTGTCCAACGCCTACGACCTGGTCCTCAACGGCTCGGAGCTGGGCGGCGGTTCGATCCGTATCCACCAGCGCGACGTGCAGAAGCGGGCGTTCGACGCGATCGGCCTCTCCGAGGAGGAGGCGGCCTCGCAGTTCGGCTTCCTGCTGGACGCCTTCAACTACGGCCCGCCGCCGCACGGTGGCGTCGCCTTCGGCCTCGACCGCATCGTCACCCTGCTCGGCGGGTACGACACCATCCGCGACGTCATCGCCTTCCCGAAGACGTCCACCGGCGGTGACCCGCTGACCGGCGCCCCGACCCCGATCACCCCGGCCCAGCGCCGGGAGGCCGGCGTGGACGCCAAGCCGAAGCTGCGCGAGGACGCCGCGAAGTCCGAGGCCTGACACCGGATCCGCTAACCTTCAACGGCCCCGGACGGTCCACCCACCGTCCGGGGCCGGTCCACAATGACGTGTGACACAAGGAGGGTTGACTCATGCAGGTGATCACAAGGGTCGAGTGTCCGGATGACGCCCCGGCGACCAGACGCGTCCACATGGCCGCGTTCCCCGGCCCCGACGAGGCGGACCTGGTCGATGCGCTGCGCCGCGATCCGGCCTGGCTGCCCGGGCTGTCGCTGGTCGCGGTCGACGAGACCGGGCTGGTGATCGGGCACGCGCTGCTGACCCGGCTGCGGGTCGGCGAGGACGGCGCGGGCCTCGCGCTCGCGCCGGTCGCCGTCGCGCCCGAGTGGCAGCGCAAGGGCGTCGGCGAACTCGTCGTCCGGGCCGCGCTGTCGGCGGCCGAGGAGGCGGGGGAGAAGCTCGTGGTCGTCCTCGGCGACCCGGAGTACTACGGGCGGTTCGGCTTCAGCGCGGCCGGTCGGCACGAGGTCAGCGGGCCGTTCGAGGTGCCGGACGCCTACTTCCAGGCGCTGCCGCTGCCCGGGTACGACGGCGCTCCGCGCGGGCTCTGCCGCTACCCCGAGGCCTTCGTGGCGGTGTAGACCGTCAGGTCGGCTCCACCGACCGCGTTCCCACCCGGGGCTCCGTCCCACCCGACGTTCCCACCCGGGGCTCCGTTCCACCCGACGTTCCCACCCGGGGCTCCGTTCCACCCGACGTTCCCACCCGGGGCTCCGTCCCACCCGACGATCCCAGCCGGCCGAAGGGGACCGTGACCCGGCAGCTGCGCACGAACGCGGCCATCGCCGGCGTGAGTTCGCGGTCCTTCGGCCAGTACAGCCCGACCAGGCTCGGGCTGAGCCCCCGCACCGGCCGGTACGCGACGTCATCCCGTACGGCCAGCCGGCTCATCGTCTCCGGTGCGAAGCCGACGCCCTGACCGCACACCACCGCGGCCAGCCACTCGTCGGTGTTGTGCGCCACTGCGCCGATCCGCACCGGACGCCCGCCCCGCTCCCGGCCCGCCAGCCAGTACTCGCGCCAGTGCCCGGCCTCGTGCGGTATCGCCACGAACGGCTCGTCCAGCAGGTCCTCGACGGACAGCTCGGCCCGGTCCGCCAGCCGGTGCCCGGTCGGCAGCGCCACGACCCGCGCCTCCTCGCCGAGCACGGCGACGTTGTAGTGCTCGACCAGCCACGCCGGGCCGTGCCAGAGCGTCAGGTCGATCTCGCCGGTGGCCAGGCCCGAGGTCGGGTCGAACCAGTTGTTCTGCCGCAGCTCCACCTGCCAGCCGGGCATCCGCCGGGCGAAGTCGGCGACGGTGCTGCGGGTCATCAGGTTGATGATGCCGCCCTCGAACCCCACGCGCAGCACCGAGCCCTGCTCGGCGGCGGCCGCCCGGGTGGCACGCAGCGCGTCCTCCCAGCCGGCCAGCATCGCCCCGGCGTAGTCCGCCAGCGCCCGCCCGGCCGGGGTGGGCGCCATGCCGCGCCGCGAGCGCTCGAACAGCGCGACCCCGAGCAGCGATTCCAGCTGGCGGATCTGCTTGGTGAGCGTCGGCTGGGAGACGAACAGCCGGGCCGCGGCGGCGGTCAGCTGACCCTCCTCGCAGACCGCGGCGAAGCTGCGCAGCAGGCGGGTGTCGACATCCATGCCCCAAGGTTATGGAACCGGATATTGGACCCGTCCGGCAGGTGTGGGTCAAGGTTGGTCGTTCGGCGTTCACGCCGACCGGACGGGGGAGCGGGGGGGGGGGGGGGGGGGGGGGGGGGGGGGGCGGGCCCCCCCCCCCCCCCCCCCCCCCCCCCCCCCCCCCCCACGACTCACCAGCGCGAAGCAGGAGTCCCGGCCCGCTCCGGCGGACCCCGCCGGCCCTCCCACCGCGGTGCCCCGACCACCGCCGGCCCCGGCGGAACCGACACCAAGGAGTCCGCCCATGACCCTCACCCTCGAACACCCCGCGACCACCGCCACGGTCGGCGACCTCATGAGACACCCCGAGCTGCAGATCAGCGACGACGTCATGGTCGACATGGCGATCGACATCCTGCACGGCTCCGGCGCCGACCACCTCCTGGTCCGCGATGACGACGGCCGCTGCGCCGGGCTGCTGACCCGCCTGCACCTCGCACCGTTCCAGACCCGCACCTGGTCCACCGAGCGCACCCCGGTGCGCGACATCGTCCTCGACCAGGCCCCGTTCGCCACCGCCGACATGCCCGCCACCACCGCAGCCTCCGCCATGCGCGCCCGCGGCCTGACCACGTGGCCGGTGGTCGACCCCGACGGCCACGCCATCGGCCTGCTCAGCTTCTAGGCCCGCGCTGCCGGCGCCGACGCGCCGGCAGCCGCGTCTCCAGGGAGCTGTCCACGGCGGCGTTCAGCATTGGGCCGCTGTCCTGGTCGGGGTCGGCCATCGCGTCGAGCATCAGGGCGCCGGTTCCCGGTCGCAGGCGGATGTCGAGGGCAGGGGGTCGGATTCCGCGGGGACGGCCACCGAGTAACTCCTCGCGGCCCCGGTCTCGGGCGGGCCGGGGGCGCCCGCAAAGCGGGCGACTTGCCTGACGGCCCGCAGGCGGCGGCGCAATCCTCACCGTAGCGGCCGGGCGACCGAGCGGACCGCCCGCTCAGCGCAGGCGAACCGTCAGCGGCTGGCGCGGCCAAGGACCGGTCAAGGAAACACAGTTGTGCATGAGCGCGGCCCGGAACCGGTCCGCGCCGGTGAGGCAGGGTGCCGGACTCCTGGCCGCGCGGGGAACGGTCGGCCAGCGATCGGGGACTGAGGGGTAATCGTGTCCGGGGCGGCCTGCGGTGAGCGCCCGTCGCTCACCGCGGACCGGTCTCGTCGGCCTGGCAGGCTGGTCAGGTGTCGGCGGCGGACTCCTGGCCGCGCGGGGAACGGCGGAGCTCTTCGTTGATGCGCAGGGCTTCTTCGAGTTGGTCTTCGAGGATGACGATGCGGCAGGCGGCCTCGATGGCGGTGCCCTGGTCGACGAGGTCGCGGGCGCGCATGGCGATGCGCAGCTGGTAGCGGGAGTAGCGGCGGTGGCCGCCTTCGGAGCGCAGGGGGGTGATGAGGCCCTGTTCGCCGAGGGAGCGTAGGAAACCGGGGGTGGTGCCGGTCATTTCGGCGGCGCGGCCCATGGTGTAGGCGGGGTAGTCGTCATCGTCGAACGAGCTGACGGCGCCGGGGGTATGCGGTCGGATGGTTGCCGTGGTCACTGCACCTCTTCTTGTTGTTGTGCCTGGGGACGTACTGAGGGGCCCCGGGGGCCATTGTGGCTCCCGGGGCCCCGAAGGGTTTTACACCATCTGCAGGCCTTGTGGCCGGCTTCCTTATATCCGCACTGCCCCGGGGGAGGGGGCATGCGGGGATCGCGTATGCGTGACCGGAAACCACCGTCCTTGCCTTGGGGTCTTCGGATTCCGCCCGGGCGACTTCCTCACGGGCCGGGCGATCCTGATGGCGCTCTGTCCCCTCCGTTCATCCTCTGCACTGACCTGGTACTGCGGAACTGCTGGTACTTCGAACTGCGTGGTAGTGCCAACCACTCGGTACTGCTGTGGCGGTCCTTGCGGTCCACCGGGTCCGGTAGCCAGCCCCGTCGCCCGTCCTGCTTAACCACTCGGCTTGGAACCCCACTGCCGGACTCCCAGTGCGCGCGCCCGCAGTCTGGGCGCCTTCACCGGGATACCGCGTACTTTCGACTGCTGGTACTTCCCAACTCAACTTCACACTGCTGGTACTGCACTTACCGAACTGCGGTACCGCTCGGTGGCGACCCCTGATACCTGCGGGCCGCCCGGCCCGGCCGCCGGTCCTGTCGCCTTACTGCACCATCCCTGGCTTCAAGACCCTGCAACCGTACCGACCTACGAACTCCTGTACTGCTACCCGCCAGTTCGTGTCTGGCAGGTACCGCTTCTCTCGTCTACGAGAGAAACACTAACCACGGCGCGTGGCAATGTCTACTCCAGCGGGCATAGATTTTTCGGCGCCGGCTGGGGAGGTAGTCTTCGCCCCTCACGGGGTGGGGCGGCCTGTCGCCGCAGCCGCACCCAGGGCGGAGGACGCCGCGTCCCGCGGCCAGGACCACGAGTGAACGGGAGACAAGTGGTGGAAGGGCCGCAGGCCGCGCGGCAGGTGCGCACCCCCGACCCCCATACCCAGGCGTCGCTGGCGGCGGCCATAGGCGAAGCAGTGCGCGACCGGGACGAGCGGGGCCTCCGCCGGCTTCTGGCCCGCTTCGCCGAACAGGCCGCCATCACGGACCTGCCTGCCCTGCGCGAGGCCATCGACACCCCCCACGGTGATGACAACCCGCCGGGGGCCCGATAGGCCCAGTCGGCCCGCCGCGCTCCCGGATCAGAAAGCGCGGGCAGCGGCATCACAGGTGAGGCAGACGTATCCGGCCCAACGCGGCGGATACCACCCCTGCCTCGGACGCTCCGGGCTCCACCGCTCGACCACCATCGCGCTGGCGTCCATTCCGCACGCGGGTCGACGGCCCGGGGCCGCCGGGGGCGTCCGGATCGGAGAGGGCGGCGTGGACCCGGCGCACCAACAGGACGTCGACCGGATCACCGCCCACCCCCAGGATGCGCGCATCCAACGGCTCAACCAGCTCCAACAGAACCACGATCCCCATGGTTCAACCGCGCGCGCCCGAGGCCGCGCACGCGACCGCACCCGGGCGAGGGCGGCCGGCGGTGGACCACGCCGGACACCCCGCCGTACAGGCCCGGACCAGAAGGGGGGAGGGTCAGGGCCCATGCGAACGAGTCCGCTCGCGCCCAGGGTGCTTGCCAGTATCGGCGAGCGAAACCCGGCAGGGCGCGGCGGCCGGTCGGCGCAGCAGGGGACTGGGAACGAGCGTCCAAGCCGCGCCGCCGAGGTCAGGCGGAGATTGTCAACGCTTCCGCAGAACTGAAAACCCATCAGTCCCGCAGAATTGACCCCCTCGGGTCGTGCGGTTCGGTCGTGCGGCTTGGTCGGCCCGGCATGGTGGGCGGATGGAAGACGATCTCCCGACCGTGTCGGTGCGCCTGTGGCAGGCGGACACCATCGTGTTGTTCGACTGGCTGATGACGACGGATCTCGGCTCGGTGCCGGTGACCCATCCGGCCCAGAAACAGGCCCTGGCCGATCTGCTGTCGCGGTTGGAGCGGGCCGCGGACTCCGACGTGACCGGGGTGACCGCCGAGGACATCGCTGCTGCTCAGAGCGAGGTTGCCCAGGATATGGGCTGGTAGTTCATTCGCGGACGAGAACGGCACGTTCCGGGTGGAGATCACGGAGGTGATGGCCCGGCCACGCCCGCGGCACGGACAGGCACACGTGCCTGCACGCCATCCCGCCGCCCTGAACGTCGGCCCGCGGGTAGGCACACCCGTGGGCCGCTGCCGTGCCGCTCGTCGGCCGCCGTGCGGCCGGGGTCTACAGGAGTAGCCCCGGCCACACGGCCCCGCCCCGCCGAATACAGCCCTGGCCTTCGAAGGGCCGAGGGCTGCGTCACGGCGAATGGCCCGCTTTCCCTACCTGCGCCCGGAGCGTCGGCTGCCCAGACGCATGCCGCCGAGTACCAGGGCTGCGAGGAACAGGACGATCCCGATCACGAGCAGCCACAGCAGGCCCTTCACGAGGGCGCCGACGAAACCGAACACCACAGCGATCAGGACGATGAACAGAAACAGTGCCATCGCGGCTCCGCCTTTCTCACTTGTCGCGCTTCAAGACGCCCTTCACACGGTCGGCGACGTCGCGCACGCCGTCCTTGACGTCCGCGGCGGCCTGCTTGAGCTTCGACTCCGCCTGGTCGGCCTGCCCCTCGCCCTTCAGCTCCTGGTCACCAGTCAGGTCCCCGACCTTCTCCTTGGCCTTGCCGGTCACGTTCTGCGCCTTGTTCGACAGGTCACCCATCGGTTGCTCCGTCCATCCGGTAGTGCGCGAATCCCACTGTCCGATCGTCCATCTTTGCCCGGTTTTGGGGATTTTATGCTCGCGGCACGGCTGACGAGGCGCGGGCCGTCCCGAGGGGACCGCCTGTGAGGCCGGACGGCGGCGCGAGGCGGTACGCGGGCCGGGGAATCGGCGCCGCGTACCGCCGGCCTGATGACCGCGGGCAGGCGCCCGGTTCAACGAGCCTCTCCCGCGGACGGGCACGGGTGGCGGGCCGGGCTGCCGGGGGTGTCGGGGCCCTGCGGGGGCCATGGCTGGGTGGCGAGCTGGCGACGCAGGGCGTCGAGGCGGGCCAGGTGGGTGTCAAGGACGGTGAGGGCCGCAGTGCTCTGCTCGCGGATCCGCAGCTCGATGGCGGCGAGGCGGTCCTCGATGTGCTGCCATCGGTCCTGGGCAGGAGGGTCAGGCGCGTCGTTGATCACTGTCATGGCGGAGGCGGTCGGTGCGGTCGTCGAGGTCGTCGAGGCGGGCGGCGAGGTCGGGATGGGCGTCGCCGAGATGGAGGCGCATACCGGTCAGGGGCGCGATGAGGTCGGCCGCGTCGGTGGCGCCGAGGGCAGTGGTGAGTGCGTCCAGGGCGGGCCCGGCTTCGGGGGTGTGGCCGGGGGCGGCGGTGATCCGGGCGGCCAGGACGCGCAGGTCGGCGGCGTGGTCGCGGGCCCAGGCGTCGACGGCGCGGTCGGCGGCGCGGCGGTCGCGCACGGCCTTGACCCGCTCCGCGCCGGTAGCAGTGGTGCCAGTGGTGCCGGTGGTGCCGGCGGGGCGCAGGCGCAGGTAGCGGTTCTCGGCGGCCTGGCGGCTGGCGACGCCCATGGGCTGGGCGAGGTCGGCCCAGGTGGCGCCTGCGGCGCGGGCGGCCTCGACCATCGGAGCCTCCCAGTCGGCGAGCTGGGTACGCAGCTCCCGCAGCAGCACGAGGGCGGCCAGCGCCCGCTCGGCACCGCCTTCCCGTGCGTCTTGGCCTGCGGGACGGCCAGGTCCCCGGGCCGTGCGCACGGCGTCGTCGATGGCGGCTAGCGCTGCGGCGGCGGCGGCGAGGAAGGAGACCGGCTCGGGTCTGGCTGCGGGCTTCGGGGGCTTCGCGCTCATGCAGTCATTCTACGGACGACACTAGGAGTTTGTCATTGGATGGATGACGTGCTACAACGATGTCAGGTGAAGCGCACTGGCACCCAACGATCAATGGAGGTGTTTCGCGATGCTGCTGCGCACTGACCCCTTCCGCGAGCTCGACCGGCTGACCCAGCAGTTCCTCAACACGACCGGTACCTGGTCGCGGCCGACCCCGATGCCACTGGACGCCTACCGCGCCGGTGACGAGTACGTGATCTGCTTCGACCTGCCAGGGGTGGCCCCGGACGCGATCGACATCGACGTCGAGCGGAACATGGTGACCGTCAAGGCCGAGCGCCGTCCGCACCGGCAGGGAGACGACGTGAAGTGGGAGCTGGCCGAGCGCCCGCTCGGTGTGTTCTCCCGGCAGGTCATGCTCTCCGACACCCTCGACCCGGAGGGGATCACCGCCGACTACGACGCCGGCGTGCTGACCCTGAAAATCCCGGTCGCCGAGAAGGCCAAGCCCCGCAAGATCGCCATCGCCCATGGCGACGGGCGCAAGCAGATCCAGGCCTGACCTCTCCCCGAGCCGTCCCGTGCCGCCCGCAATCCCCCCGGCGGCGCGGCACGGGACACCCCGGCCCCGGCCTGACCTTCCGGACACGCCCGCGACCCGCGGGCCCAACGGACAGCGAGCCGCCCCATGACTACCCCGGCGCCACCGTTCACGGTGAGGGTATGCGGCGAGATCGACCTCGACTCCGCCCCGGACCTTCGTCGCGAGCTGTCCCGCGCGCTGGCGGACCACCGGCAGGTGGTGCTCGACCTGTCACAGGTGACGTTCATGGACTGCTCGGGCCTGAACGTCCTGCTGGAGGCCCGCAACCAGGCCGACCGAAACGGGGCGCGCCTGGCCCTGCGCGGCATCACCCGCCCGGTGGCCCGGCTCCTCAAACTGACCGGCCTGACGACCTGGCTGGCCCCAGCACCCCGCCCGCACGGCCACACGCCCCAGACCCGGCATCCGCCGCCGACCGGAGGGAGGAACCCGCAATGACACTGCACTGGGAGGCGTTCCTGGACCAGGTCCGGGAACGCGGCGAATACGACACACCCCAGGAAGCCGAACGCTGCGCGCGCGTCGTCCTGGCCCTGCTCGGCGCGCACCTGGTCGGCGCAGTGCGCTCGGACCTCGCGGCCCGCCTGCCCGCGACGCTCGCCCTGGTCCTGCTCAACCCACTGCAGGCCACCGAACCGCTCAGCCCCGAACGGTTCGTGCGCGCCACCGCCGCTTGGATCGAAGGCGCCGCCGAAACCACCGCCCTGTGGAACATCGGCGCCGTCCTGTCCACCGTCGCCGACGCCGCCGGCGACCAGCTCATGGAGCAGGTCCTGCTCCAACTGCCGCCCGGCTACGACGTGCTCTTCGGCCGCCCCGCCGCCGGCCAACGCCCCTGACCCCCATCACGGCCGCCCCGCCGCCGGCCAACGCCCGGAAGGCCACCGCCATGACCCGGCACCGCCACCTGATCCAGCAGGTCCGCATCCTCGGCCGCTACCCGAGCGACGACGAAGCCGAACGCGCCCTCGCCGCCGTCCTGGCGCTGCTCGGCTCCCAGCTCACCGGCGACGAACGCTGCGACCTCGCCGCCACACTCCCCGAGCGGGCGCGCGCCGTATTCGCCTCCCAGATCCCCCTGCCCCAACCGGTCTCGGCCCCCGCCTTCGTCGAAGCCGTCGCCGACGCCCTCGGCACCACCCTCGCCGCAGCCCGCTGGGACACCTCCACTGTCCTGGCCGCCCTCACCGACCTCGCCGGCGACCACCTCACCGACCGCATCCTTCACCAACTGCCCAACGGCTGGGCGCTGCTCTTCGGCCGCGCCGATCTCACCCCAACCGCCGCCTGAACCGCCAGCGCCAGCCGGGACCTCAAGGTCCTGGCTTCTTTGCTTCTCAACCATCTTGCTCTCATCGGACATGCTCGACCGATCGAAGGGGATCGTGCGGAGTGAGATGCCGTCAGCGTTCACTTCGTGCACATGCGTCCGTTACCGCCCATGGGCGCTCATTGGCACTCATCGCGCGTGGTCCCAAAGTGGTCCCCAGGGCTCCGGTCACGGCGAGTGACACCAATCTGGCGGGCCTTCAACAACCGCGGGTTGAAGCGCCCCGCGATCCACCAGCAGCGACGTCGGCCGGCGGGTTCACGGAGGGCGAATCAAGGTCGCCTACCCATCGACTACGGATGGTGATCTTCCAGGCGGTGTGTCGTCTTGAGCGTGTCCTGACCGATTGGTTCTGACGTGCCTCGCGCACCCGGGATCACCCCCACTCGAAAGGGAGGAAGTTCATGGGACAGCGTGCGCAGCGTGGCCGGGTCTGCCGGCGGTGTGGCTGCTCGGACGGGCGGGGGAAGCAGTTGGGTCCGTGGTGTGTGCGGTTGTTGGAGGAGGCGGATCACGGGAGGTGGACGTACTGCATCGACCTCGCCCGGGAGGACGGGAAGCGCCGGACCCGCCGTCGGGGCGGTTTCGCCACCCGGGCCGAGGCGGCCCGGGAGATGAAGGCGATGCTGGACGGTGAGCTGCGCGGGGTCTACGAGGACCGCCGCACCACCGTGGCGAGCTTCCTGCGGGAGTGGCTGGCGGCGAAGAAGGAGGTGCTCGCGCCCAACATCTACGCCGGCTACGTGGACTGCGTCGAGCGGGACCTGATTCCCCGCCTTCGGTCACTACCGTCTCCCCGACCTGCGCCCCCAGCGGGTCCTCGGCCAGCTCCGCAAACGCACCGCAGAACTCGACCTGCCGAAGATCGGCCTGCACGACCTGCACCACACTACGACCAGCATCATGATCGCCGCCGGTATCCCGCTCGCCGTCGTCTCCAAGACCCTTCGCCACTCCAACCTCGCCATCACCGTCGATCTCTACGGCCACCTCCTCAAGGACTCCGCCGACGAAGCCGTCAAGGCACTCGCCTCCGCGCCCGACCGGGCGGACGCCGAGGTGGCCGGCCAGGCCGGTTGCTCTGCCGGTCGCCGCTTCGGCGAGGCAGCGTGAGCGGTCCGGCGTCAGGCCTTCATACCTAGCTGCTCATCGGCCGCTTCCGAGCCGCTGGTGTGAGTGCGGTCGGGTTCCTCTTCGTCGATGTCCGGCTGGAGGAGGTCGGGCAAGTCCTGTGCTGCCCAGTCCGGAAGGGTGACCGCTGCGGGGACCGGCAGCAGGGCATCACGCCGAAGGGACTCCTCCTCGAAGACGGCCTCGGTGAGCCAGGAGAACGTGTCGTCGTCCAGCAGATCGGGATGACAGGCGGCGGTGTCCGCGAGCCGCTCGGTGTCGGGGAAGGCGGTCGGGAGGCCGCCGTTGCCCGCGGCGCGAGCGACGGCGCGGCGGGCCGTGCTCTCATACCAGCCGGACCCCCACCATCCGCCGACGGACTCGGTACGGAAGCCGTGCAGGGTGAGCGGCCGCAGGACGGTTTCCGGTCCGAGGGTTTCGTCGGCCGTCTGCCAGTGGTCGATCTGGCGGTGGATGGAGGCGAGGATCGGTGCCCAGCCTTCATCGAAGATGTCGCTGACCGCGCGGCCGTCGGCGAGTCGGGGGTCTGTACCGTCATCCGCGACAACGACGCCCTCGCCGAGATCCGCCGGCTCGGCATCGGCGTCGGCCGCCAGGAGTGCATGCCCGGCTGGGACTCCGTCGCCGCCCGGTCCTGGTGCCCGGCGCTTCGGCCTGGGAGCCGGGTCGGCTGCGGACGGTGCGCTACCAAGGCTCTGGTTGACGGTTGGCCACTGACGCTGACTCGATGCACCTGAACCTCGCCTGCCGCACTGCGGAAGCCCGATGACCGGTTGCAGACCCCGTTGCCCGCGCGCCCGAACGGTCAGCTGCCGCGCCGACCCCAGGCCGAGACCATGGAGAACGCCAGGTCCCACACACAGGGATTCCGGAAGTCCGCGTAGACGTCGGCCAGTTCCGCCTCGGTGACCAGACCGGTGTCCACCATCCTCCGGGACAGCGGCTTCATGCTGAGGTGCAGCATGCGCGCCATGTCGTCCTGGCCATGGAAAGGGAGGGTGCTGACATGGGCCCCGATGTCAGTGAGGCCGTGGTCCGCGAGCGGGGTCGGGAGGTGGCGTGTCCACGTGATGTCGGTGCCGGCGGTTTCGTACATGACACGCCACATGGCGGCCATGGCGTTGCGGTGGTGCGGGCGCGGGGAGGTCCCGGAGGTGGTGTCGGCGGTCTCCTCGACGACGAGCCACCCACCGGGGCGCAGCCAGGAGACGAGACGTTCGAGGAGTTCGTCTCGTCGGGGAACGTGGATGAGGACGAAGCGGGTGTGGACGAGATCGAAGACGGGGCCCGGGTCGAAGTCTTCGGAGAGGGCATCGCCGGTGGCGGTCGTCAGGCGGGGGTGGGCGGGCAGGAAGCGGTCGTCGCGGTCGAGGGCGGTGACCTGGGCACCCTGGTCGGCGAGCCACCCGGCGATCGACCCGCTGCCCGCGCCGACCTCCAGGCAGTTGCGTCCGGCGGGGGAGAGCAGGGAACCGATGACGTGCTCGGTGATGGGGTCGTAGACGGAGGTGAGGTGCCTCAGCCGGTCTCGTTCTTCCTCTGCCGAGAGGCTGAAGATCTGGTCGTAGGTGTGGTGGTCGCCGTGGTCCACGGGGTGCTTCCTTCCTTCCGCCGGTCAACTCACCATGCGGCGAGCTGACCGTAGTCGTTCCCGTTCGTCTCCGGTTGACGGAACGTCATGCTCCCCCTGGAGCCGCTGGGTGACTTGTCCGGCGGTGGATCCTGAGTTGCGGACCCCGGGGACGGAGGGTGGCCGAGGTGGCGGTCTCGTGGACGCGGCCGGGCGTGGCCAGGCCGATCCGCCAGCGGGCCAGGACGGCCGCGGCGATGATCAGCAGCTCGGTCCAGGCGAAGGTCTCACCGACGCACTTGTGCGGTCCTGCGGCGAAGGGCATGAAGAGCTTGCGCGAAGCGTGGTCCCCGCGCTGGCGCCATCGGCCGGGGTCGAACCGGTGGGGGTCGGGGTAGCGGAGCGGGTCACGGTGCAGCGCGGTAAGGCTGAAGAGGATCTCCGAGCCCGGGGCGAGCCGGGTGTCGGCGCACTGGAGGGGGGCCACCGCGCGGCGCATCAGGATCCAGTTGGGGGTGTGGAGCCGGAGGGTTTCGCTAAGCGCGTGCCCGGTGCGCTCAAGGCGCGGCAGGTCGCTCCAGCCGACGGTGCCGTCACTGGCGACGGCTCGTACCTCCTCGCTCAGTTCGTCCTGCAGATCGGGATGGCAGGCGAGCTCGTAGCACAGCCAACTGAGTGTGGTGGCAGCCGTCTCGGTGCCCGCCAGCAGCAGCGATACCACCTCGTCCCGAACCTGGAGAGGGGCCATCGGCCGACCCGTCTGTTCGTCCCTGGCGGCGAGCAGCAGTGACAGCAGCGTGCTGTCCGGCCTGTCACGCCGGTCGACCTGCGCGACGATGTCGTCCACCACCGCGCGCAGGTCCTCGACTGCCGCGTCGAAGCGCCGGTTGGCGGGAACGGGCAGCTTCTCCAGGAGCGGCGAGGGGTACAGGGCCCGCTGGATGAACCCCGTGAGGACCACCGGCACGGCCTGGTGGATCCGGGCTTTGTGGCCGGCGCCGAGGCGGGTGGCGAACAGCGCCTCCAGCAGAACGTCCAGGGTGAGTTCGTGCATCCGCTCGCTGATCGTCAGCGGTGACTCCGGCTCCCAGCGGGACACCGCCCGGGCTGCCTCGCGGGTCATCACGGCGGTGTACGTGCGGATGCTGTCGCGGTGGAAGGCCGGCTGGAGAAGGCGTCGCTGGCGGAGGTGGAAGGCGCCCTCGGAGATGAACAGCCCGTTCCCCAGCAGCCTGCGGGCCTTGTCGAAGACGAAGCCCTTCTCGGTCTTCGCGGCGTCCTGGACGAGTAGCCTGTGCACGAGTTCGGGCGCGGTGAGCACATGGACCGGCCGCCGCCACAGCTGGATCCGCACGACGGGGCCCAGGTCCGCCAGCGACTGCAGGAAGGGCACCGGGCGGGTCATCAGCGGAATCAGGTGCCCGATCCCGGGCAGCCGGCCCCCGGCGCAGGGCGCCTCGCCGCCGGCCGTACTGCGGTCACGGGTCATGGCCGGCTCGCTGCGGGTGACGGTGTGTCGAATCGCGAACTTCCACGGGACCAGTCGATGTGCCCCCTTAGCCACAGCCCGAGGCTGCGCGCGTACACCGCGGTCGGTGCGGTGGCGTCGGCGCTGACGGCTTCGCACGCCTCGATGAAGTGGTTCATCTCCCGGTCGCGCATGGCGAGGGCCCGGTCCCGGGCTGCGGACGGGGAGCAGCGATGGTGACGGGCGAGGACCTCGACGAGGTTGTGGCGTCCCTGGCCGCCGGCGCGCTCCTTGGCATGGGAGTACAGGTCGTTGTCCCAGCTGACCAGGTTCGCGGTGATGTCCGCGAGCCTGCGCAGCGTCGGGCCGTCCGCCTGCGCGGGCGGGAGTTCGTAACCGCCCACGATGTCGATGAGTGCCAGGCAGGTGTACGTCGCCCCCGCGTGGCGGCGCATGGCCACGTACTCGGCGAGCCCGGGGACGGCCGACGCCTCCCGGTTCGCGGCCTCCCAGACCTGCGCGGACAGGTAGTCGCAGACCGTGCGCTCCCACCGGACGAGCTGCGGGGGCGAAGCGTGCACGCGGATCCGGTCCCGGATCTCCCGCAGGGCCACCGCGTAGGCACGTGCGGTTCCCGTGAGCTCGGTCAGGGGCAGGTCGGCGTCGAGTACCCGCGCCAGCAGGGCGGTTGTCCGGGCCAGTGGGCCCGGTGGCCCGCCGCGCTCAGGGTCCTCGCCGTACCCGTCGTCGAAGGCGAAGAGCCAGACGTACCAGTCCGCCAGCAGCCGCAGCATCTCCGCGCCCGCCTCGGGATTGGTCCGAGCGGCGAGGGCACCGCTTCGCTGACGCCGTAGCCGTTCCGCACGCTCGGGCAGCCCGTCGAGCAACCGGTGCTGTGCCATCCAGGCGAAGCTCTCCCGGTCGGCCTGCTCGGCATGCCGGTTCAGCAGGGAGGGGAAGGGGCACCACAACTCGTCGGACCTCCCGTCGGTCGCTGTGTCGTGGGGATTGCTCACGGGCATGCCGGCCTCACCGTTCGGTCGAAGGGAGCGTGAACGCTGTGTCGGCACGGGTCGCTCCGTGCCGGCAGCGTGGTTCAGCGCCGGTGCAGGAGGAGGCGGGTGGCGAGGCCGCCGCCCACGCCGGCCAGTACGGCCACCGGCAGCCACCAGGCGGGCCAGGGCAGCAGTCCGAGCGGTGCGTCGAGTGACCAGCGGCCGGGTCCGGTGGCGGACAGCGCCGCGCCGATCGTGACCAGCACCAGCGGGTACTCGAACCCGTCGTTCTGCACCCACAGCCCGTGCGGCCGCTTGACGGTCAGCGCCACCGTCATCACACCCATCGTTCCCGCGGCGGCCAGCGGCGTGAGCAGACCCGCCGCAAGGAGCAGTCCGGCCCCGATCTGGGTGCCTCCCGCGGTGAGCGCGGTGAACACGCCGCCGCGGAAGCCGTCGCCGCGGAACTCCTCGGTGCCGCCGGCCAGCCCCCGGCCGCCGAGGTGGAAGCTGACCTTCTGGATCCCGTGCCCCGCGACCAGCAGGCCGGCGACCAGCCGGAGCAGCAGGAGACCTGCGTTCACTGGTGAACTCTCTTTCTGTGGTACCTGGTTTCCGGTCAGCCGGCCGCGTGCTCGTTGATCATGCTCTGCGCGTAGACCACACCCAGGCCGTAGGCGCCGGCGTGCTCCTTGACCACGTCCATGACCGGCAGGTAGGTCTCGGTGCGAGCCCAGTCGCGCTGCAGCTCCAGCAGCACCTGGACCCACGTCACCGGCACCGCGCCGGCCGCCGTCATCCGCTGGATGGCGTGCTCATGGGCCAGCGGGCTGACGCCGCCGGAAGCGTCCGTGACCACGTAGACCTCGTAGCCCTGGTCCAGCGCCGACAGGGCGGGCAGCACCAGGCAGACCTCGGTCCACAGGCCGGAAAGGATGATCTTGCTGCGCCCGGTCGCCTTGACCGCCTCGACCAGGGCCGCGTCCTCCCAGGCGTTCATCGAGGTGCGGTCGACCACCCCGTGCTTCGGGAAGACCGCCTTCAGCTGGGGCAGGATCGGGCCGGAGAAGGAATCGGCGGCCACCGTGGACAGCACCACCGGGACGTCGAAGACCCGGGCAGCCTTGGCCAGGCCGACGGTGGCGTTGATGATCGCCGTGCGGTCGCCGCTGCCCGTGCCGAAGAACATCTGCGGCTGGTGGTCGACGAAGAGCATCATCGAGTTGTCCGGCGTCAGTAGATCGGAGCTGGGGGCGGCGTGCACGGAGTCGAAGTCGACCATGGCGGTTCTCTCTTTCGGCTGATGGGGTGTCACGGGGGCGTCGGCGCGGACATCAGCGGGGACGTCGGCGCAGACCTCGGCGGGGACGTCGCAAGGCATCGAAGGCTCGGAGACACGAGCGGTGCCGCAGGCTCTCCGGCACAGCAAGGACGCTATCCGGCGGCGCCCGGACATCTCTTCTCCCCCCGCGCCCAGGACTGTTCCCACACTGCACGGAGCTCCCGTGCGCCGTCGGTCCCGGCGCTGCCCGCGGGGGTCGCTGCCCGCACAGGACAGAGCCGGTGCGTGCAGAGCAAAGTCGCAGCTCGATGCCGCCCTAGGTTGACTCGTGCCAGAGCTCAACGGGCCGTGCCGCTCGCGCTGTCCGGCCCGAACGACAAGGACGGTCACCATCATGTCGAGCATGCCTGTCGCCGGGATCCGCGCCGGTCACCCCGGCGAAGCCGGCCGAGCCGCCGACCTGGTCGTGCGCAACGCCAAGGTGTACACCGGCGACCCGTCGCACCCGCGGGCGAGCGCGGTCGCGATCCGCGACGGTCTGATCATCGCCGTCGGCGACGACGCGGACGTCATCCCGCAGATCGGCCCGCGGACCCGGGTCGTCGACGCGCTCGGACGACGTGCCGTCCCGGGCCTCAACGACTCGCACCTGCACGTCGTCCGGGGCGGTCTCAACTACGTGCTGGAGCTGCGCTGGGACGGCGTACCGACACTGCGCCAGGCGCTGGCCATGCTCCGCACCCAGGCCGAACGCACCCCGCCCGGCCAGTGGGTCCGGGTGGTCGGCGGCTGGTCCGCGGACCAGTTCGCCGAGCGCCGGCTGCCCACGGTGGCCGAGCTGAACGCCGCGGCGCCCGACACCCCCGTCTTCGTCCTGCACCTGTACCAGTCGGCGCTGATGAACCGGGCGGCGCTGCGGGCCGCGGGGTTCGACCGCGACACCCCGGACCCGGTGGGCGGCCAGATCGTGCGCGGCCACGACGGACAGCCGACCGGCCTGCTGCTGGCCGCCCCCGGCGCCCTGCTGCTGTACTCCACGCTCGCCAAGGCGCCGACGCTGGACGAGGCCGAGAAGGCCGCCTCCACCCGGCACTTCCTGCGCGAGCTCAACCGCTTCGGGCTGACCTCGGCCATCGACGCGGCCGGCGGCTTCCAGAGCTTCCCGGAGAACTACGGCACCGTCATGCAGCTCGCGCAGAACGGCGAGCTGACGCTGCGGATCGCCTACCACCTCTTCCCGCAGACCGCCGGACAGGAGCTGGACGACCTGGCGCGCTGGGTGGCCACCGTCCGACCGGGTGACGGGGACGAGTGGCTGCGGCTGAACGGTGCCGGGGAGAATCTCACCTGGGCGGCTGCGGACTTCGAGAACTTCACCGAGCCGCGCCCCGAACTCGGCCCGTACGAGGCCGGGTTCGAGCAGGCCGTCCGGCTGCTGATGGAGCACGGCTGGGGTTTTCGGCTGCACGCCAGCTACGACGAGACGATCCACCGCGACCTGGCGGTCTTCGAGAGGCTCGCCGCCGAGGGCCTCTTCCCGGGCGGGAACCGGTGGCTCTTCGACCACGCCGAGACGGTCTCCTCCGCGAGTCTGGACCGGATCGCCGCGCTCGGCGGGGCCGTCTCGGTGCAGAACCGGCTGTCCTTCCAGGGTGAGGCGTTCGTGCGCCGCTACGGCGCCGCCGCGGCTGCCGAGGCGCCGCCGGTGCGGGCGATGCTGGAACGCGGGCTGACGGTCGGCGCGGGCACGGACGCCACCCGGGTCTCCTCCTACAACCCGTGGGTGGCGCTGCACTGGCTGGTCTCCGGGCGCGCCGTCGGCGGACGTACGCTCCGCCCGGCGGCCAACCGGCTCAGCCGCGAGGAGGCGCTGGAGCTCTACACCCTGGGCGGCGCCCGGCTCACCGGCGAGCAGGAGGTCAAGGGCCGGCTGCGGGTGGGCTGTTACGCCGACTTCGCGGTGCTCAGTGCCGACTACCTGACGGTGGACGAGGCCGACATCCCCCACATCGAGTCCGTCCTCACCGTGGTCGGCGGCCGCATCGTGCACAGTGTCCAGGAGCACGAGGGTCTCGCCCCCGAGCTGCCGGCCGTGGTCCCGCTGTGGAGCCCCGTGGCGCGCTTCGGCGGCTACCAGGCCACCACCGCGCCCAGCCTCACCGGCGTCCGGCAGGCCGCGCAGGTGGCCGAGGCAGCCGCCGCCTCCGACGAGCAGCGCGAGTGGCGGCAGGCGCGCGGACTTCTCGTCCCCGGCCCGGGCGGGCCGGCCCTCGACGACCCCTGCTTCCTCTGACCCACATCCCGCATCCCGTTATCCCGCATTCCGCCTCCCGTATTCCGTATCCGCCGTGCGCCGCCGGGCCCCGCACTCCCGGTGGCGCACCGCGCTGGACAGCCCTGAAGGACGCCCCGATGACGACCACCCAGTCCGACAGCACCGTGGCCGCCGCGCAGGTCCGGGACCGCCACCCGCTGGCCCTGGCCCTGTTCGCGCTGACCGCGGTCAGCGGCCTGATCGACGCGGTGAGCTACCTGGGGCTCGGCCACGTGTTCACCGCGAACATGACCGGGAACGTCGTCGTGGTCGCCTTCGCCATGGTGGGCACGCCCGGCTTCTCGATCGCGGGCTCGCTCACCTCGCTCGCCGCCTTCCTGCTGGGCTCGGTCCTGGCCGGCCGGCTGGCGCTGCGACAGCGCGACGGCCGCCGGGAGCGCTGGCTGCGCACCGCGCTGCTGGCCGAGACCGCGCTGCAAGCCGCGGCGACCGCCATCACGTTCACCGCGAGCGGGCGGGCGCAGCAGGAGGCACTGATCGCGCTGCTGGCCGTGGCCATGGGCCTGCGCAACGGCACGGTCCGCAAGTTGGGCGTGCCGGACCTGACCACGACGGTGCTCACCCTCACCCTGACCGGCCTCGCCGCGGACTCCTCGCTGGCCGGCGGCGCCAACCCCCGCCTGGGCCGGCGCCTCTACGCGGTCCTGGCGATGCTCGCGGGCGCCGCTCCCGGAGCCGCGCTCGTCATCCACGGACACCTCGGCTGGGCGTTGCTGGCCGGCACGGTCCTGGTCGCCGCGATCGCGGTCGGCTACCGCGAGCGCGACTGAGGCGTCCGCCCCGCCGCCACCCCCTCGGCCAACTCTGTCTCCCGGAAGGACACTTCACATGCCCATGCGCCTCTCCCTGCGCCTGCTGGCGGCGGTCACCGCCACCACCGCGCTGGCCTTCGTCACCGCACCGTCGGCCCCCGCGGCGCCCACCGCCGGACGCCCCGGCCTCGCCGTCGGCCCCCAGTACGACACGACGCACGTGTACGTGACGCCCGGCGCGATGGACTCCTTCGTCAGCAGCTGGGAGGCGACCTTCGGCGGCACCAACACGCCGCAGGTCCTCGCCGACGTCACACCGACCCCGAGCCTGACCAAGTCCGAGCTCGTCCTCTCCCCCGTCGGCACGCTCTCCGTCTTCGACTACCAGACGCCCGTCCCCTACCCGTTCGGCGCCGAGCGCACCGGCTGGCTCGTCACGGACCTGGACCGCGGCGTGCGCAAGGCCGAGGCGGACGGGGCGAACACGGTCGTCGCGCCGTTCGCCGACCCGATCGGCCGCGACGCGATCGTCCAGTTCCCCGGCGGCATCTACGCGCAGCTGTACTGGCACACCAAGGCACCCTCGTACCCGGCGCTCGCGTCCGTACCGGAGAACCGGCTCTACCTGCCGAGCGGCGCGATCCGATCCTTCCTGCACTCGTACCTGGGCTTCACCGGCGGCACGGTGGTCTCCGACGACAACCACGCACCGGGCGCCGAACTCGGCCTGCCCGGCACCTCCTACCGGCGGATCCGGATCAGCTCACCGTTCGGCGACACCTCCGTCGCGGTCACCGACGGGCATCTGCCCTACCCCTTCGGACGCGAGAGCACCGGCTACGCCGTGAGCGACCTCGCCGCGACCCTCGCCAAGGCCCGGGCCGCCGGCGCGACTGTGCTGTGGGGGCCGTACGCCTCCCCCCGGCGCGACAGCGCGATGGTGCAGTTCCCCGGCGGCTACATCGCCGAGATCCATGACGGCGGCTCGCGGTCGTAACCGGCCGGGACACTCGGCTGGATCGCCGCCGGATCGGTCACGGCAGCGGCGCACGACACACGGCACACGGCGACGTGCACCACTGCGGCCCGGAGCGCCTGCTCAGCCGGGCGCGCGAACAAGGACCCGGCACCGCCGGTGCACAGCACGGTGGCACCGGGTCCTCGACGGTGCGGAGCGGACGTCAGACGGCGTGCAGCGCCGCACGCAGGGTCTGGGTCGCCAGGGTGATGGCGGCCTGGGCCGCGTGCGTCTCGCGCAGGGCGTTGAGCATCACGAAGTCGTGGATGATGCCCTGGTAGCGCACGGCGGTGACCGGGACGCCGGCCGCCCGGAGCTTGTTCGCGTATGCCTCGCCCTCGTCGCGCAGCACGTCGGCCTCGCCGGTGATCACCAGCGCGGCGGGCAGACCGGTCAGCTGCTCGGTGGTGGCGCGCAGCGGGGAGGCGGTGATCTCGGCGCGCTGGGCAGGGTCGGTCGTGTACTGGTCCCAGAACCACTCCATGCCGTCGCGGCGCAGGAAGTAGCCGGTCGCGAACTGGTGGTACGAGTTGGTGTCGAAGGCGGCGTCGGTCACCGGGTAGAAGAGCACCTGGTGCCGGAGCGGCACGTCGCCGCGGTCCTTGGCCATATTTCCGTCTCCTCATGGTGCGGGGTGGTCCGCCCGGCAGGTGCCGGCCGCGGCGTCGCCCGGCCGGCGCCCGAGTCCCGAGGCGTGGCCGCTACCGTAGAACCGCCCGGCCAGGCCGCGTTGTCCGACGGCGCCCGACCTCTGGTCTCTGCGCGCAGTCCCCAGCCGACCCGGGTGCCACTGCCGGCCGGCCCGTCAGGCAGGCAGGCAGGCAGGCAGTTGGGCAGTTGGGCACGCAATCAGGCAGCGCTTGTACGCCCTGGGGCAAGGCCGGGACACAGCTCGTCAACTCGTCCGATCTACTGTCAACCATGGCTGCGAACAGCGCAGTTGACGTTGACAAAGCACGACGAGGGCGTCGTCAGGGTCTCGCTGACGGCCGACGACGACGGCGGCACCGGCCGGGGGGTGGACCTCTGGATCAATCCCGACAATCTCTACGTGGTGGGGTTCTCCCCCCAGGCCGCCCCGGGCGTCTCGTACGTCTTCAACGACATCTTCGCCAGTGCCCCGATTCCGGGAGTCCGCAGGCTCCCGTTCGGCGGCAACTACGTCTCCCTCGCCCGCACCGCCCAGCGGGACCGGTCCACCACGCCGGTCTCCTTCGACAGCGTGCGGCGAGCCGTCGTCGACCTGGCCAACCAGCGCTCCGCCGATCAGGATCCGCGCACGACCGCCCGCGCGCTGATGCTGCTCCTCCAGTTCACCTCCGAGGCCGTCCGGTTCAACGACGTCGAGGGCGTCTTCCGTAATGTCCTGAACGACAGGGGAAGCTCGGGCAGCGGCATTCCCTCCTGGGTGCAGCAGCTGGAGAACAACTGGGACGCACTGTCCAACTTCTACTGGAACGAGATGGGGGTCGGCCCCAATCCGCGCCCCGCGCCCCTGCGCATCGGTGGCACCACCGTCAACAACGCCCATGACGTCCTGCGCTACGCGCGCACCCTGCTGCCGCCGGTCGTGGGTACCTCGTTCAAGCCCGGCCACGACGAGCTGTAGCGGCCGGCCGGCGTCGCCATGCGGACCGGCGGTCAGCCCGCACGCTGCGCGTCCCCCAGCGCGTCGTGCAGTTGGGTCCGGGTGGTGATGCCGAGCTTGGGAAATATCTTGTGCAGGTGGAAGCCGACGGTGCGCGGGGAGAGCAGGAGCTTGGCGCCGATCTCCCGGTTGGTCAGACCGGCGGCGGCCGCGCGGGCGATCTCCAGCTGTTGCGGAGTCAGGTCGGCCGTGCGGCCGGCGGTCTCCGTACGGGTGGTCGGCACACCGGCGGCCCGCAGCTCCGAGGCGGCCCGCTCGGTCCAGGGACGGGCGTCGAGCCGTTCGAAGACGCCGAGGGCGGCGCTCAGCTCGGTGCGCGCCTCGGTGACCCGGCGGTGGCGACGCAGCCACTCCCCGAACTCCAGCCGCACCAGCGCCCGTTCGAAGGGCCACAGGTCACCGGCCGGGTCCGCGAGGGCGGCGCGGAAGTGCTGCTCCGCCTGGTCCAGCCCGCTCAGCAGCGCGCAGGCCCGGTTCACCACCACCTCCAGGCGCGCGGAGCGCAGCCAGCCGAGCGAGCGCACGGCAACCTCCAGCACGGCCCGCGCGTCGTCCTCGTGACCGGCGCGGACAGCCGCGGCGGCGAGGTCGCCGAGGTAGTAGTACGACGCGTGGTAGTGCACCGGGGCGGGGTGGAAGTCGCGGGAGAAGACGGCTCGCAGCTGCCGGTACGCCGCGAGGTGGTCACCCTCGGCGAGGGCTGCCAGAGCGAGCGCGTGGCAGGACCGTACGAACAGGCTGGGCGAGCAGGACAGGTCCACCCCGGCGACGGCCGTCCCGATGAGCTCGCGCGCCCCGCTCGCGTCGCCGTGCAGCGCGAGCAGGGTGCCCTGGAGGATGGGCGATCCCACCGCGGCGTTGTCCGAGCCGACCTCGACGGCCACCCGGTACGCCTCCTGCGCGGTGGACCGCGCCGCGGACCAGGCGCCGCTGTCGAAGAGTGCGAGCGCGAGCGCCTGCGCGACGACCGCGTTGCCGCCGGCCGTCGGAGCCCGGTGCAGATGGTCCATCGCCTGGCCGAGCAGCCGAACGGCCAGCTGCGTCTCGTCGAGAATCCAGGCGGCGGCGCCGAGTTCGGCCAGATGCGCGAGTGAGTCCTCGGGCGCCTCGGCCACGCAGCGGCGGAGCTCGGGCAGCGCCCACTCGCGGTCCGTGAAGGGTTCGGTGCCGGCCCGCAGCCAGATCCGGTCCACCTCGTCCGGCTGTTCCGGCACCAGCTCGGCGATCCGGCGCAGCTCCGCGCGGTAGAAGAGGGAGCCCGCGTTGTACGCCGGGGTGGCTGCCGTGCCCAACGCGCCCAGGGCGAGCTGGGGTGCCCGCTCGACCATGGACTGCGCGACGGGCACCAGAAATCCCAGCGATTCCTCGTGCCGGGTGGTCACCGCCAGGGACCAGCCGGCGCGCATGGACGCCTCGGCGAGCAGTTCCGGGTCCTCCGCGATCGCACAGACCCTGACCGCCAGCTCGCCCACCCACTGGGGGCAGCCGCCGAGCATCGCCATGGTGGCGGCTTCGAGCAGCCGCCTCGCCCGCAGGTTCGCGTCCGGGGTCAGTGCGGCCGCACGTTCGAGGGTGGCCGCGGCGGCGGCGTATCCGCCGCGTCGGCGTGCCCGCTCCGCGCCGGCGGCCAGTGCCCCGGCCACCTCCTCGTCCGGTCCGAGCGTGGCTGCGGCAAGGTGCCACGCGTGCCGGTCGGGGTCGTCCACCAGTGCCTCGGCCAGCGCCTGGTGGGCGGCGCGCCGCTCCTCGAAGGAGGCCGCCTGATAGACGGCGGAGCGCACCAGCGGATGGCGCAGCCGGGCCTGCCCGGACTCCAGTCGCACCAGGCCCGCCCGCTCGGCGGGTAGCCACACCTGCGGGTCCCCCGCGTCCGGGGTGGCCCGCAGCACCTCGGAGAACTGCGCGGGGCCGGCCGCGGCGGCCAGCAGCAGCACCTGCCGGGTCCGCTGCGGGAGGCCGGCGAGATCCGCCGCGAAGATGCGTTCCAGACGGGCGGTGAGCGGAAGCGATTCGGCGGCGTCCGCCCCCTTCGCTCCGCCGGGCTCCCGGGCGACGGCTCGGGCCAGCTCGGTCAGCGCCAGCGGGTTGCCGCTAGCCTGCTCGAAGATCCGCAGCCGGGCCCGGCCGCGCGGCGGCTGCGGCTGGCGGTCGAGAAGCAGGCCCGCGGCCGCGCGGTCCAGCGGTGTGACGGCCAGGACGGCGAACTCCCGGTCGAATTGCCCGGGAAGGCCTTCCTCCCGCGCGGCCAGCAGGACGCCTATCGCCTCGCCGTCCAGCCGACGGGCGAGGAAGGCGAGCACCTCCACGCTGCCCTGGTCCAGCCACTGGGCGTCGTCGACGAGCAGGAGCAGTCGCCGGCCGGTGGCCGCGTCGGACAGCAGACTCAGGACCGCGTAACGGATCAGCAGCGGATCGGGCTGCCGGTCGCCGACAGCCGCCTGCTGACCGAAGGCGACCAGCAGCGCTTCCCGCTGCGGAGCGGACAACCGGTCGGCCTCCCCCAGCAGCGGCCGCAGCAGCTGGTGCAACCCGGCGAATCCGAAACCTTCCTCACCCTCACCGGCGCGAGCCCGCAGCACCTGGAAGCCGCGGCCCGCCGCCCGGGCCGCGGCCCAGTCGACCAGCGTGCTCTTGCCCGCGCCGGGTTCGGCGGTCAGCACGAGCACCTGGGCGCGGACGCCGGCACGGCTGTCCACCGCGTCGAGCACCCCCGCGATCCGCGCCAGCTCACGCTCCCTGCCGACGATCTCCGAGCCGCCGAAGCTCTCCATGCCCACCCCTGCTGTTGGTCCTTGCCCGCGGCTGCTCCATGCGTTCCACCGCCGAGACCGGTCATCTGGCAGAAGCGCCGCCCTGTGCGACGCCTGCAAGATAGTGCCAGGTCAGCGGTGGTGACTCCATGCCCAACGCCCACGGCTGACGACGAGGGGAGCCCTGTGCCAACCACCGTATCCACCGAATCCCTGTCCCCCGGCGAGCGTGCCGAGTTCTGGCACGAGGCCGTCGCGCGGGCGTTCATTCCGCTGGAGCTCCGGCTCCTCGAACGGGAGCCCTCCCCCGGGACCCTCAGCAGTGACCGGCTGGGAGTCGTGCAGATCTCCGGAGTGGCAGCCGGACCGCAGGTGGTCACCCGCAGCCGCCGAACGATCGAGGCCGGCGGCGAGGGCTGGGTCGCGTTCACGATTCAACACCAGGGCCACGCGAGGATCTCCCAGGACGGCCGGGAAATCATCTGCGGCCCGGGCGGGTTGGCGCTCTGCGACTCCAGTCGCCCGTTCGCCAAGGAGTTCCCGGGCGCCTTCGGGTTCACCGCGTTCCGGCTGCCTCGGCACGTCCTGCACGTGTCCGACCGAGACCTCGGGGCGGCCACCGCCGCGCCGTTCGCATCCGCGTCCGGATCCGTCGGGCTGGTCACCACGTACCTGCGGAAGCTGGCCTCCGAGGCGGCGAAGCTCGACCCCTGCGCAGGGATCCGGCTCGCCGACACGGCCGTCGATCTGCTGGCCCTGCTCATCCAGGAGCACAGCGGCCATCTGGACCCGACGGCACCGGAGATGGCGCCGGCCATGCTCGCGCGGATCAAGGACTACATGATGTGCCGTCTCGGCGACCCGTCACTCTCGCCCGAGCGGATCGCCACCGCACACCACGTCTCGGTCCGCTACCTCCACAAGCTCTTCCAGGGCGAGGAGACCACGGTGACCCGCTGGATCCAACGCCGCCGGCTCGACATGTGCGCACACGACCTGTCCCGGCGCGCCTTCGCCACACCGACCGTCTCAGCCGTGGCCCGGCGCTGGGGATTCGTCAGCCCGACCCATTTCAGCCGCGTCTTCCGCGCCGCCTACGGCGTCACGCCCCGCGAATGGCGCGCCCGGGCAGGGGGCGACGATCACCCGCTCACCCCGGCTCGGTGACGGCGTGCGCCCGAGCCGGGCGCGCAGGGGCAATGATCGGTGCGCTTCGGAACAATCCCGCACTTCGCGCGCCCATAGCTTTGCCCGAGTCACTGGACCGCGACCGGGGGGTCACCGGACCGCGACGGCCGAGGGAGTTCCCATGAGCAGTTCCGACCACCCCACCATCGGCGGCAGCAGCCAGCCACTGCTGCACCAGAAGGGCCAGGAGATCCAGGAGTTCGGAACCGTCACCCAGGTTCCGCTCGGCCTCTCCCACGATGCGCGCCTGTACGCCTGTACGCCTGCCAGCGGCTCAACCGGGTACTCGCGGACACCCGGATCCTCTACACGCTCCACAAGAAGCACCACTGGCTGATGCGGGGGGCGACCTTCTACCAGTTGCACCTGCTGCTGGACAAGCACGCGGACGAGCAACTGGCGCTGGTGGACGTGCTCGCCGAGCGGGTCCAGTCCCTCGGCGGAGTGGCGGTCGGCGACCCGCGGCACGTCGCGGAGATCACCTCGATCCCGCGTCCGCCGGACGGCGTCGAGGAGGTGCCGGCGATGCTGTCGCGGCTGCTGGCGGCGCACGAGGCGATCCTCGTCGACGCCCGTGATGCCGCTGGCCGGGTCGCGGCGCTCGGCGACGACGGCACCAACGACCTGCTGGTCTCCCAGGTCGCGCGGACCGGCGAGGCGCAGGTGTGGTTCCTGGCCGAGCACCTGGTGGACACCCCACTGGTGCGGCTGTGACCCACCCGCTCCACCCGCACCCCGCCTCGCAGCGCTGACAGGAGTCACCATGGCGTCGTCCGCGACGGTGGAACTGTCCCGCCGGCAGTTCGCCATGGTGCGCGGCGAGGGGGCTGCTGCCCGCCTGGGGGCCGTTCGCCGCGGTGCGGGTCGCCGACGGGCTGCGCGGCGAGGGCGTCGGGATACGCACCGGGGCCGAGGTCGAGCGCCTGACCCGGGACGGCTCGACCGGCGTGGTCACGCCGTACCTGGCCGACGGCTCCACGGTGGAGTCCGAGGAGTTCCTGGTGGCCACCGGCCGCAGTCCGCGTACCGCCGGGCTCGGCCTGGAGACGGTCGGCCTGGCGCCCGGCGGCCGGCTGCTCGTGGACGGCAGCTGCCGGGTCACGGAGGTCGCCGCCGGCTGGCTCTACGCGGCCGGCGACATCAACCAACGCTCGCCGCTCACCCACATGGGCAAGTACCAGGCCCGGGCCTGCGCGGCGGCGATCGCGGCACGCGCCGCCGGACGCCACGCGAACCCCACCCCCTGGGCCGCCTGGGCGGCCACCGCCGACCACCACGCCGTACCGCAGGTGGTCTTCACCAGGCCGGAGGCCGCCGCCGTCGGCCTGACCGAGGAGCAGGCCCGCCGGGCCGGGCTCCCGGTCCGGGCGGTGGAGTACCCGATCGGCGACGTCGCCGGAGCCTCGCTGCTCGCCGACGGCTACCGCGGGCACGCCAAGCTGGTCGCGGACGAGCAGCGATCCGTCGTGGTCGGCTGCACCCTGGTCGGCCCCGGTGTCGGCGAACTGATCCACGCGGCGACCGTCGCCATCGTCGGCGAGGTCCCGCTGGAGCGTCTGTGGCACGCCGTCCCGGCGTTCCCCGCCATGAGTGAGATCTGGCTGCGCCTGCTGGAGCAGTACGGGCCCTGACACCGCCCCCGCGAGGCGCCCCCGGACGGAATAGTTGAACAATGAACTATGTTCTCTTGTGCAGGGTGCCACAAAGGCGCCACCGGGCCCTCGCGAGAGCTCCCGGACCGCCCGAAAGGAGAACACGGTGAACACCACCGCGAACCACCCCCGCGTCGACGTCCGCCGCGCCGGCGAGCGCCTCGCCACGAAGATCGACTGGCTGGACTCCAAGCACTCCTTCTCCTTCGGCGGACACTACGACGCCGCCAACACCCACCACGGGCTGCTGCTCGTCAACAACGACGACACCGTCCGCCCGGGAAGCGGCTTCGAGACCCACCCGCACCGCGACATGGAGATCGTCACCTGGGTCCTACAGGGCTCGCTGGTCCACCAGGACTCCACCGGCCACTCCGGCGTGATCTACCCCGGACTCGCCCAGCGCATGAGCGCCGGCACCGGCATCCTGCACTCGGAGAAGAACGACTCCTGGCGCCTCAGCGGCGCCAACGCCCACACCGATCCCGTCCACTTCGTGCAGATGTGGGTCGTCCCCGACGAGGGTGGCATCACACCCGGCTATGAGCAGCTCGAAATCGACGACGCGCTGCTGTCCGGCGGCCTGATCCCGGTCGCCTCCGGGATGGACAAGCACGACGGCGCCGCCGCCATCCGCATCAGGAACCGCTACGCGGCGCTGCACGTGGCCCGGCTGCAACCCGGCCAGAGCGCCGAACTGCCCGACGCCCCCTTCGTGCACCTCTTCGTCCCGCGCGGCAATGTCGCCCTGGAAGGCATCGGCCCACTGGCCGCCGGCGACGCCGTACGCTTCACCGCGATCGGCGGGCAGAGGGTCACCGCGGTCGAACCCGCGGAGATCCTGGCCTGGGAGATGCACGCCACCATCGCCAACTGACCCGCCAAGACAGCGCACAGGTAAGGCGGCGGGCGGCAGACCCCATCCGCCGTCCGCCGCCCTTGCATGACGCTGCATCAAATTCCGGGAATGTTGCGCAGGTTGGCGCGGGCCGGCTGCACCATGCGTCCGACGCCGCCGTTCACGACGGTGCGGCCGGCGGACAGGGCGAACCCGATGAGCTGCTCGGAGGTGATCCTGGGCGGGATGGAGAGCGCGTTGGGGTCGGTGACGACGTCGACGAGGGCCGGGCCCGGGTGCCGGAGGGCCTCGCGCACCTCCGCCGGCTGCTCCACCCGGATGCCCCGCGCACCCGCGGCCCTGGCGATCGCCGCGTGGTCGGTGTGCGAGCAGGTCGCGTGGCAGCCAGTGCGCGTGGCCGTCGATGATCCCCGCGGGGATGTCACCGGTTACCGGCGTCCCGCTCTCCTCCGGTCTGCTCGCGCGCGGCCCGCAGGATCGCGCGGCGGATGGGTTCGTAGCCGGTGCACCGGCAGATGTTGGAACCGACCAGGCCGTCGACGCGCTCCGGGGAGTCGCCGATGGCGGGATCGGCCTCCAGCGCCCCGGCGGCCACCATCAGGAATCCCGGGGTGCAGAAGCCGCACTGCAGGGCGTGTTCGGCGGAGAACGCACGCTGGAGCGGGTGGGGCTCACCCTCGGGCCCGGCGAGCCCTTCCACGGTGCGCACCGAACTGCCGTCGCACTGCACCGCGAACATCAGGCACGACCGGACGGCCTCGCCGTCCACCAGCACCGTGCACGCCCCGCAGATCCCGTGCTCGCAGCCCAGGTGAGTGCCGGTGAGCCGGCAGTCCTCCCGCAGCACGTCGGCGAGGATGCGGCGCGGCTCCACGTCGAGCGGATACGCCTCCCCGTTCACCGTAAGAGTGATCTTCACGTGTGGTCTCCCTTGGGCTGGGCGAGGCGCGACCGCTGGTCGTTCGCCGCCTGGCACAGTGTCCTGCCGACCAGGACCGCGATGGCGTGCCGCTTGTACTCGACATCGGCGAACGGCTCGGGCAGGGGTGCGGCGTCCTGGGTCGCCGCGATCCGGCCCGCGTGGGTGAACGGATGGCCGTCGGGCAGCCGGTAGCCGTCCACGGGCGCGCCGACCTCGGTGCCGATCAGCGACTGCTCGGCTGCGTGGGCCCGCAGCGGCCGGTCGGCGCAGTTGACCAGGCCGATCCGCGCCTCGCTGATCACCCCGTCGCACACGGTCAGCGCGGCGGCGACGGCCACCTGGGCGAAGCAGAAGTGCGTGCGCCGGTGCTCGACGAAGCCGACCCCTGTGTCGTCGCCGAGCAGCGGGAACCGCACGGCGGTGATGAGTTCCTGCGGTCGGCGCGCGGTCCGGTGCGGACCGTGGAACCAGTCGCGGGCCGCGACCGTGCGTCTGCCCTCCAGGCCGCGCACCTCGATGTCGGCGCCCAGGGCGGTGCCGATGGCGCACCACTCCGAGGCGGGGTGCGCCCAGGCGAAGCTGCCCACCATCGTGCCGCGGGAGCGGATCGGCGGATGCGCGATGTTCACCGCGGCATGCGCGAACAGCGCGCCGAGCGGGCCCGGCACGGCCTGCGCCGACTCGAAGGCGCCGTGGCGGACCAGGGCGCCCACCCGCAGCGTGTCGCCGTCCACGCTCAACCGGTCGAGCCCGGCGATGCGGTTGATGTCGACCACCAGCTCGGGGCGGATGCGCTGCAGGTGCATGTCGAGAATCAGGCTCTGCCCGCCGGCGAGCACCTGGGCCTTCCGCCCGAGGTCACCGAGTGCCTCCACGGCTTCGGGTACCGTGCGCGGCACGACGTAGTCGAAAGCGGCGGGCTTCACCGGACCTCCTCCTCGTGTTTCGGGGCGCGGGCCGCTCGCCAGACCACGTCCGGGGTGAGCGGCATCTGCAACAGGTCCGGGTCGGCGATCCGCAGCGCGTCGGCCACCGCGTTGACGATCGCGGCCGGAGTACCGATGCACCCCGACTCGCCCGCGCCCTTCGCGCCCAGCGGCGTCGCCGGGCTCGGGGTGCAGGTGTCCTTGACCTCGATCGGCGGGACCTCGGTGAACGTCGGCAGCAGATAGTCCAGCAGACCCGAGGCCAGCACCGGCACGCCGTCGTCGTCGTAGGTCATTCCCTCGTACAGCGCCTGGCCGATGCCCTGGACGGCCGACCCGAAGGCCTGCCCGCGCACGATCATGGGATCGAGCACCACTCCGCAGTCGTCCACGGTCACCACCCGCAGCAGCCGGACGGTGCCCAGCTCCGGATCGACCTCGGCCACCACCGCGTGGGAGCCGAACGGAAAGGCCATCCCCGACTCGAACCGGTCGTCCACCCGCAACGGCCCGGTGACCTTCACCAGGTCCGCCACGCCGATGGCCGCCGGGCCGTCCTTAGCGGCATGCACGATGCCGTTGGACCACTCCACCTCGTCAACCGGCAGATCCCACAACCGCGCTGCCCGCTCCCTGGCCTTCTCGATCAGCGACCGCGAGACATGCTGAAGCAACGCGCCCACCACCTGCGCGGAACGGCTGGCGAACGAGCCCAGGCCCTCGGGCTGCTCGTCGGTGTCCCCCTCGACCAACCGGACCCGCTCCTCGGCCACCCCCAGCGTCCCGGCGACCAGCGCGGCGAAGACCGTCTCGTGTCCCTGACCGCTGGGCGCCGCACCGCACCGAGCGGTGACCGTGCCGTCCTCGCCGACCTCGACACTGCCGAACTCGTGCAGCCCGCCCGCCTCGCCACCGGAACGCTCCACGTAACAGGACAGGCCGATGCCCAGCGGCAGGGCGCCCGGATCCGTGCGGCGCCGGGCCTGCTCGGCCCGCCACTCGTCGTACCCCAGGGTTCCCAGCGCCAGGTCCAGCGCGGCGGCGTAGTTCCCGCTGTCATAGCACCGCCCGGTGGGCGTCAGGTACGGGAAGCTCCCGGGCGGGACGAAGTTGCGCCGCCGCAGCTCCGCCGGATCCAGACCCAGCCGACGCGCCATCACGTCCATCGCCCGCTCCAGCGCGATCGTCGCCTCCGGCCGGCCGGCACCGCGGTAGGGATACGTCAGCATCGTGTTCGTCAGCACCGAGCGAACACTCGCATGCACCTGGGGAGTGGTGTACGGGCCCGTCGCCAGCCAGGCGGTCTGCATCGGCAGCCCCACCCCGAGGTGCGGATAGGCGCCCACGTCGGCCTCGATCTCCAACTCGTAGCCGAGCAACCGCCCATCGGCGTCAGCCGCGAGCCGCACCCGCTGGTCCTGCCCCCGACCCCGGGTCGCGACCAGCATGGACTCCAGCCGGTCCTCGATCCACCGCACGGGCCGACCCAGCCTCACCGCCAGGAAGGCGACCACGACGAACTCCGGGAACGCCGCGCTCTTCGACCCGAACGCCCCACCGGTATCCGGCACCACCACCCGCACCCGGTCCACCGACCACCCCAGCAACGCCGCCAGTTCACGACGCAGCCGATGCGGCATCTGGTGCCCCGACCACACCGTCAGCCGGTCCCCCTCGGGCACGGCGAGGATCGTGCGGCACTCCATCGGCGTGGGCATCAGCAGTTGCTGGCGGTACCGGCCCTCCACCACGGCCGCCGCCTCCCGCCACACCGACTCCTCGACCGGCTTCCCGGCCTCGCCTCGGAACGCGATGTTGCTCAGCCCGTCGAAGAGCCGCACCGAATCGTCCGCCGCGGCGGACGGCGTCACCATCGCGGGCAGCGGATCGACCCGGCAGGAGACCTCCGCCGCCCCGTCCTCGGCCCGGTAACGGTCCTCCCCCAGGACCACCGCGACCGCCTCGCCCGCGTACCGCACCCGGTCCTTCACCAGCGCCGGCCACTCCCGACCGGCCACCGACTCCTCGTGGGACAGCCCGGCCAGCACCGTGTACGGCACCGCGGGCAACTCCGACAGCTCCGCGGCAGACCAGGCACCCACCACACCGGGCACCGCACGGGCGGCGGCACAGTCCACCTCGCGCAAAGTGCCGTGGCCCACCCTGCTTCTGACGAAGACCGCGTCCAGACAACCCGGCACCGCGATATCGGCGACGTAGCGGCCTTGGCCGGTGAGCAGCCGCCCGTCCTCGCGCCTGGTCCATCGCTCCACGAATACACACCTCTGCGCCTCGTCATTGTTGCGGGGAGTGACCGTTCACGAGCGTAGGCGTCGCCCGTGACAGGCAACCCGCGACATCCCGGCCCGTGCGCCCTGGGACAGGCTCTGTGCACTGCGCGGCAGGCGGCTGCTTCCTCGTCAGGGCGCCGCCAGGGCTCTGTGTTCCGACTACGGCCCGGCTTCCGTCCAGTTGTTGCAGCCCGTCAGTCGGTCGGCTCGGTGGCCTGTCAGTCGGCGCGGTGGCAGCGGATTCTGCGGGGAGATGCCCTTCAGGGCGCCCGCTGCTCGGCTTCGCCGTCCTGCGGGCGGTCGGCGTCGAAGCGGAGACGGAGTTCGCCTTCGGCGCCCTGCACCAGGCCACCTGGCCGCTGCTGCAGCCTCGGCCACCTCGGCCACCTCGGCCACCCCGGCCGCCCCGGCCGCCCCGGCCGCCCCGGCAGCGGAGCTGACCGGCCAGGAGCTGCGCGTCGCCCGGCTCGCCGCGACCGGCCTGAGCAACAAGGAGATCGGCCACGCGCTCCGCCTGTCGCCCCGGACCGTCGCGGCGCACCTCTACAAGATCTTTCCCAAGCTCGGCATCACCTCTCGGGCCGCTTCCTGTTCTGCCCGTGCACTGCGCCTGTGCCGAGAGCGCACGATCGCCCCCGCCCCGCGAACCGGCAGTCAAATGACTTAGCGCCGCCGCCGACCCGCGGACCAGGCTGACTGCGCAGGGCGTCGGCCGAGAGGGGCAGTCAGGTGAATGTGACGGTGACCACCGCCTCCATCCAGGAGGACAAGAAGGCGGAGTTCTGGGGAGAGGCGGTGTCGCGGACACTGGTGCCGGTGGAGGTGGTGCCGCTGGCCGACCGGCCGTTCGAGGGCCGCCTGGTGTCGCACCGGCTGGGATACCTGCGGGTGTCCACGATGGAGGCGGACGCGACGCGGGTGTCGCGCACGGCCGGCCTGATCGCCCGGTCCCCGCAGGCGGAGCCGCAGGTGGGGGTGGGTGTACAGGCGTCCGGCCGCGCCGTGTTGCGGCAGGACGGGCGTCGGGCGGAGGTGGCGGAGGGCGGCCTCGTGCTGTACGACACCGCGCGGCCGTACTCCTTCGACTACCCGGAGCGCTTCCGCTCCCACGTCTTCCAGGTGCCGCGCAGGCTGCTTGGGCTACCGGAGTGCGACATCCGGCAGGCGGCGGGGACGGCCATCACCTCCACCGAGGGGTTCGGGGCCGTCCTGCTCCCCTTCCTGGACACACTGGCGGCCTCCGCGCACTCCTACCCCGCCTCCGTGGGCGACCGGTTGGCCGGCAGTGTCGCCGATCTGCTCATCATGCTCGTCGGCCAGCTCACCGAACCGGCGGCCACCGACTCCCGCACCTGGAGCGGCCATCTCGTCCAGCGGGTGCGGGAGCACATCAACCGCCACCTGGGCGATCCGGAGCTGTCGCCGGAGAGCATCGCCCAGGCGCACCACATCTCGGTGCGCTACCTGCACCGGGTCTTCGAAGGCGAAGGGGTCACGGTGGGCCGGCTCGTCCAGCGGTGCCGACTGGAGGCGTGCGCCCGGGAGTTGGCCCGGCGCGGCGGTACCGTGCCGACGGTCTCGGCGGTCGCCCAGCGGTGGGGGTTCGTCAACCCGGCACACTTCAGCCGGGCCTTCCGCGCCGCCTACGGGGTGTCCCCGCGCGAGTGGCGCGCGTCCCGTACCTCCGGAGCGACCGACAGCGCGCCGAGCCGTGTGGTGCCTGCGGAACAACAACAGTACGCGGTGGAGCAAGTCTCGATGCCTCCTCGGCAACACGGCCGACCGATCGGTGACTAGTGTGATGCGCCACAAATCATGGGGGTAGTAATTACCGTGATGCCTGGACGACTGGGTTGATCTTGGCGAGGTAGTCGGCGAGGGACTTGAGGATCTCGTCGGCGGTCTTGGTCCAGGTGAACGGTCTCGGGTCCTGGTTCCAGGTGTCGATCCAGACCTTGATGTCGTCTTCGAGGGCTTTGACGGAGGTGTGGACGCCGCGACGGATGAGCTTGTCGGTCAGCAGTCCGAACCAGCGCTCGACCTGGTTGATCCAGGACGAGCCGGTCGGGGTGAAGTGGACGTGGAAGCGCGGATGCCGGCCGAGCCAGGTCCGGATCTCGGCGGTGTTGTGCGTGGCGTAGTTATCGCACACCAGGTGCACGTCGAGTTCAGCGGGGACCGCTTTGTCTATCGTGACCAGGAACTTCTTGAACTCCAGGGCCCGGTGGCGCCGGTGCAGTTCGCTGATGACGGTGCCGTCGGCGATGTTGAAGGCGGCGAACAGGCTGGTGATGCCGTGCCGCAGGTAGTCATGGGTGCGCCGTTCGGGCATGCCCGGCATCATCGGCAGGACCGGCTGGGACCGGTCCAGCGCCTGAATCTGGCTCTTCTCGTCGACGCAGAGCACGACGGCCTTCTCGGGCGGGTCGTGGTAGAGCCCGACGACGTCCACGACCTTGTCCACGAACTGCGGGTCGGTGGACAGCTTGAAGCTGTCCTGCAGGTGCGGCTTGAGGTCGAACTTCCTCCAGATCCGCCCGACGGTCGACTTCGACAGGCCCGACCGGGCGGCCATCGAGGACCGCGACCAGTGCGTGTCCCGCCCGGGAGTGGACTCCAGGGTCGCCACCAGCACGTCCTCGACCTGGTCGAGCAGGATCGAGGGCGGCCTGCCCGGACGCGGCTCGTCCTGCAGGCCGTCCAGCCGCTTGTCGATGAACCGCGCCCGCCAGCGCTCCACGGTCGACTCGTCGACGCCCAGATCCATCGCGGCCTGCCGGTTCGTCCCGCCCTCAGCGCACCGCAGCACGATCCTGGCCCGCAGCGCGAGAAACTGCGCGGTCTTCGCCCGCCTCGCCCAACGCGTCAACTGGTCCCACTCGGCCTCACTGAGGACCAGGTCGGCCTTCGGCCTGCCGATGCGGCCCGCATCCTGCAGGCCGGCCAGCCCCTCGGCCGCGAACTTGCCGCGCCACTTGCGCACCGTCTTGTCTTGAACGCCAACGAGCTTTGCAGCAGCGGAATTCGACATACCGTCAGCACACGCCAGAATGATCCGGGCCCGTTCAGCGGCTCTTCGGTCCCAGGACCCCGCCCGACGCAGCAACTCGGCACGCTCGTCCTCAGACAGCGAGATCACCACGGCAGAAGGCCCAGGATGCGACACCATAAAAGGGTATCAACTTACCCTCATGATTTGTGGCGCATCACACTAGGCCGGTTCAATCCGGCCAACCGGCGCGTACGTCACGGTGACGTCCGCCCACTCCTGCCGACCGTTGGGCTCGTACGTCCACCTGCCGTGCGCTTCGGCAACCTGCTTCGCGTGGCGGAGCAGGATCTCGCCGAAGTCCGCCATGGCGGGCGGGACATCCAGCGTCCACCACCGTCGAGCGGCTTCTGAAATCAGGTGCGCGGCAAGCCGTTCGAAACAGTGCACGGCAGCGAACCCGTGGACGTCTAAGCCGCCGGAGGTGACTCCGGGGACACCGGGCTGACCCCGAAACCAGTACTCCGCCTGCCATGCCTTGCCTTCGGGGTTGAAGCCGCCCCCGGACGTCTCCCCCATCATGCGTCACGACGTTCGGCCGCCGGCTGCCCGATGAACAAGAGGGGCTGACGAAGTCCACTTTCGAGGATGCCGACGGATACCCGGATTCGCGTCAACATGTAGGGGGCGACGAGTTCATGCAGCTCTTCGAGCCCCGCCCACCGGTGCCCACTGAACGCCCGGAAGGTTCCTACCGGGACACCCCGTTCGGCCAACAGCTTCATCTCCAGACGGGAGGCCTCCCCGCCGTCGCAGACCACGGTGAACCCTTCGACGGCCCCCGTGCTGGGGTTGGCCGGGATCTGGTCAACCCCCAGGTGATGCGTGATGACCCGGCGCATGCCGGTCTGCTCGACAAGCTCACGCGCAGCGCCGTCCGCCACTTGCTCGCCCGGACGAACGTAGCCCCCCGGCAGCCGCAGACCCGGCCGATCCGTGGGCTCCATCAGCAGGATCCGCTGATCCGCGTTCATGATCAGAATCTCGGCACTGAGCCGACGCTCAGGCCGTCGAATGTCCGTGTCATTCAAGGGGGTTACCGTCCAAGGGTGGGCATAGTGGGCCCGCCCCGGGGGAGAACGGAGAGAGATTTCCCGGGGCGGGAGTCGATGGGGCCGGTCCCCCGGTTGTATGTCAGAACGCCCAGGGGGACCGGCGTGCAACCCGGGGAGCAACCCCGGGCGTTCAGGGGTGGCCCCGCCCGCCCACGACGGGGGACGCGCGGACAGGCGGGACCGTTTTCCCGTACCGGTGTCTCCGCCCACTTACCGACTTCCCCGGTGCGGGGTACGGGAGTTGGAACCCATCCCCAGCAGGCGTCTGCCATGACAGCGCGCTCGGGACGGGGGTCTGAAGGGGTTACCTGGAGGGCGGCTGCTCGACACGGCGGAGTTCCCCGTCGGGGTCCGTGATGACGAGTACGAGCGGCACGTCGTCGGGGATGAACAGTTCCGCGCGGACACACTCCGCAACGACGGCATCATGGTGCTTGTCGACGTCTTCCGACGAGACGAACGGGATGGACAGTGCCCCCTCGATCTCCAGCTCGTAGCCGTCGGCGGGCACGATCTCCACGTTCACTTCACGCGGCGTCGGGGTCACCATCTGCGTTCGTTCCTCAGGGGTCTTCGTAGTGGTCGGGAGTCGACGGCAGTCCCAGCCGGCGCCGGTCAAGCTCCGCTCGAAGCTCCACATGCCAGGGCTTCAGCGGCTGTGCGCGTTCGTCGCGGATGATCTGTCGTCGCCTCGGGCTGAACATCGTTACGGGCCAAGCGAATTGAAGGCTCAAGCCCCAGAGTATCTGAGCCGTGACCACCGGATGTATGGCCCGGTGGAGCCACAGTCGCCCCTGGGAACGAGTCTTCATACGGCGACCGTCGGAACGGGCGTGGTCCGCTGAAACCGCTTCCGGCCGCAGACCTGAACACGCGCGTCGTCCGGGTGCGTCGCCACGTAGTCCGGCGGCAGCAGGTAGCCAAACCTGCGGCAGACACACGCCCAGGTGGTGAAGCCCTCCGGATCCGGCGGCTCAGGGGCGAATCAGCTCACCGCACGGGCACCTCTCCTCCGCGTCTTGCATGTGTGCTCCCTCGGAACAGGGCTGGTCACCGATCAACCGACGGCCAGTCAGCGAACTAGTCCAGCATGAAGAGTGGCCTAGTTCAGCCGCTACGGTTCCGAGTGAACTAGTCTGCTCAAGCGGGGGGATCGTCCGCCGAGTGGAAGCGAGCGAACGTGCCGAGCAAGACACCGAAGACGTGGTCTGTGATCGCGGATCACTACCGCCAGCGAATCCTCTCGGGAGAGCTGGAACCGGGCGCAAAACTGCCCAGCAACAAAGAGATCGCTGGCCGCTGGAACGTTGCCGTGGCCACGGTCAGCCGTGCACTCCAGCACCTCCAAGTAGAGGGCTATCTGCGCACGTCACCACGTGGAACGTTCGTCGCGGACGACCCACGCGTGAGTGCCAGCAGCCGGGATCGTCTTGCCCGGGTGCAGAGGGTGAAGTCCAGTCTCATGGACGGCGAAACCAGCCGTGTGACGGCTGCCGAACTCGTCATCCCGCCGCTCTACGTAGCAGATCTCTTCGACCTGGAACACGGCGCACAACTTGTACGTCGCGAGTACATCGCTGGACGCGGCAAGTCACGCACCCTCTTTGCGGTGTCCTGGTATCCCGCGCACTTCGCTGCACTAGTGCCAGACCTGCTCAACACGGCGCCGGGGCGCAACGATGGGATCACGGCGCGGGTCCTCGAAGCCACGGGCCGAACCATCACGGCGGCACGCGACGACATGCACGCGCGAACGGCTGACCAGCGCGAAGCCGCCGCCCTGGCGGTGTCGGTCGGCAGTGCCATCCTGGCGCTCGTCCACCGTTGGTCGGATGACGAAGGGTTGATCGAGTACACGGAGGCTTGCCTGCCCGCCCAGTTCACCATCGGCTACGAGTACACGCCGTAGATCGACTCAGAAGACAGAAGGGTTCCCACGGCCCGGAGTTGGAGTTCAGCCCTGCCGGGTGGGCGGGCTTCGTCGCCGGGGTCTGCTCCGGTGCGTTCGGCACGACCTGACCCGCCAACGCAAAAGAGGCCCCCGTCCCCACAACCCGATAGGGAAGTAGGGCGGGGGCCTTCACCATTCCAGCGGATCAGCCAGCGAGAACGTTCATCAGACGCGCTGAGGCCTTACCGCCGAAAAGTGCGATACCGCAATAGAACTCGATGCGAGTTCGATAAACCGGCTTGTCGTGCGCTTCGCCCAAGTCGGTCACCTGGATTCCACCATTGGTCAGACCCGTGACACCGGCGTCCGCCTCGGTGGAGCCGAACCGAACCGCGTAAATGTCGCCAGTCTCCTTACCGCCGGTACCGGCCGTGAGCGGGAGAATGTCCGTACCATCGAGCTTCTGGCCGGGGTCGAGCATCGGAATGCCGTTCCACATGGTGGCCTTCTTGCCGTTGATCTCGGACGTCAGTAGCTCCGCGCCACCGAGCCGGCGGAACCCGGAACGGATCTTCGCCAGGATCGCCGCATTCATGTACAGCGCGCCGTTCTGCCCGCTGATACCGCGAACCTGCCCGGTCAGCGCGTCAAGTGCATCGAAGAAGTCGTATCCGTTGGCAACCGGGCCGGCTCCCTTTGCATCGAGCACCTGTCGGCCGATCAGCCGCTTCCGAAGACCGTCAAGCCCCTTCGGATTCACAGCGGTGTCACCATTGAAGAACTGATCCGAAAAATGCAGCGAAGCGGCCTTGATCTTCAGCGTCTCCTGAATTGCCCGCTGATCGTTGATATTGCCGCGCGTCTGCACGAGAAACTTGTCCACATCGGAGTCGCCGCCGAGAATGGCAAGGGTTTCGATGCGTGAACTCACCGCACCCACACTCTCGGGGTACGCCTCGTTCACGGCACGGAAGGAAACTCCGGGAAGCTCGAATTCCTCGTTGTACCGGTACGCCGTACCCTCGGTCGAGATGAGAGGGAGGCGGTCCAGAATGGGCGACTCCTGGACGAACGTTTCGATCACGCCACGCTGAAGGTCTTCCGTGGAGAGCTTCGCGGATTCGGCGAGGGTAAGGGCCATAATTAAAATCTCCTAGTTTTGCAGGAATTGCTGTTACTTGATTCTGGGAAGGTCATTCCCAGATGTCCGAGTCACCCTCGGACTCCGGCGCCGCGATATTCGGTCACTAAAAGCAGCCCACTCGGGCATATTCTCGCCCCGCCAAAAACGATCAAATTAGCCATCAGAGAAAGACACCTCCCTGCCGGTCAGGGTGGGAACGGGAGGGGGTCACCCCCCTGGGTAAACCCGCAGGTCAGAGCCCTGTCACCGGCTTGACCCGCTCGGCAGCCCATCCGCCCGGTTGGTGGGCGGCCGTCTCCCGGCCGTGACACTGCGTGCACAACGGCCGAAGCCTGTGCCACACGTCCGGGTCTGCGACGCCGCGGGCAACCAGCGAGCGACGCGACTCGGGGAAGTGGTCGACCACCACAGCGGCGCGAGCGCAAAGCACGCACCAGGGATGCGCGTACAGGTAGGCCCGTCGGATCCAGGCCCAGCGCCGGGAGTCGTAGCCGCGCTCTGCCGCACTACCTCTCTGCTGTTCCGCCTCGCGCTGGTGCTGCGGACAACGACCACCACGGTCGGTCAGCTCGGGGCACCCGGGAACGCTGCACGGGGGGCGGGGTCTGCGGGGCATGGGATACCTCGGATCTACTCGACCAGCAGGAGGGGTAGTTCTAGTTCACTCGTTCGAGTGATTGAGGTGTTCCGGACGATCACGGTGGGCAGTGCTCCGGGCGACAAGAAGCCGCAGAGAGATGAGATAACCATGGATGTAAGTACTGTCACGCTGAAGCAGTTCGAACGGTGGCTTCTCATGGCCGACTCGCCCGAGGACGGCCTCCCGTTCGCGGACGGCAGGGTCAGCAAGGAGGAGTGGCTCGCCTACGCCCGGAGTGACCAGGGCAGGTTCCGCGACGGACTGTGGAACGAGCAGGAAGCCGCCAAGCTCTTCGATGACCTCGACTCGGACAACTCCGGCTTCCTCGACCGGGAGGACGCCATGGCCGTGGCGGAGCGCGAGTGGGCCGCACGGGAGGCTTCCACCCTCAGGGTCAACAAGCTCAAGGAGCCCTATCCCACCGGAGAGGTGCGGATCATCAACACCAAGCTGGAACAGTCCACTGGCGGTCAGTATCAAGACGGAGTCATCAAGAAGGTTTGGCGGGGTGATGGTGGCGATGACGACTACGGGGTCACGCTGTACCGGCCGACATACGGCAGCGAGGTAACCGTCTACCCCAGGGGCTCAGATCTGGTCGTCGAGGCTACGCGGAACGCCGGCTACGCCAGCGAGGCCAAGGACAACCAGCGTGAAAAGGAACGCAACTCCTGGACAAGCGGGCAGTAGCCTCCCGATCTGACGCATTCCACCAGGGCCCTACCGCCCCGGCACGGACCTCTCAGAGGGTGTTCGATACCGATTTAGGCTGCCGCGAGAGGTTTCGGGCGGAGGTATTGCCCGATTTTGTCGGGGCTGGCGGTCAGGCGGTTGGTCATGGAGTTGACCATGGCCCAGTGGATCATCGAGCGTGACCGGTCCGGCAGTTCCTCGTAGTCGCGGTGGAGCCGCCGGTACCGGGACATGATCCCGAATGCCTGCTCGACCCGCCAGCGGATCGGCTGGACGACGAAGCCCTTCTGCTCCTTGTCGCGGGCGACCACCTCGACGTCGATGGACAGGTCGGCACCGTGCCTGACGACGGCGTTGTTGTAGCCGGCGTCCACCCACACTTTGGTCACGGTGGGCCACTGGGCGGCGAGGGCGTCCAGGACCTGCTTACCGCCCGCGGAGTCCTGTACGCCCGCGGCGGTGACGATCAGGACCAGGATCAGGCCAAGGGTGTCGGTGGCGATGTGGCGCTTGCGGCCCTTGACCCGTTTCCCGCCGTCGTAGCCCTGGCTGTCGGCCGGGGCGTTCGGTGAGGCCTTCACGGACTGGGAGTCGATGACCGCGGCGCTCGGCAGGATCCGCCGGCCAGCTCGGTCAGGCCGTGCACCGCAGCGTCCATCCTGTCGGGGCTGTCCATCCCGGCGACCCAGGTCACCATCTGTCCTTCCAGCTCCGGGTAGTGCCCGACGTGGTGGACCCGGCCCGGCTCGTACAGCTGCGTCACCGGCTCCGCGTGCAGCCGCTTGCCGACCTTGGCGTTGACCTCGACGATCAGCGGCATCAGCTGGCCGTGTGTCTCCCCTTCGCGGGCGAGTTGGTCCCACGCCTGGGTGAGGATCTGCCGGGCCATGTTGCCGCCGTAGTTCGCCTCGACCACGATCGCGTCCGCGCGCAGCTGCAGCGCGAGCCGGCAGGCGGTGAGGCCCCAGTCGTTGGCGCCGAGGGTGTCGGACTCGTCGGCGACGACGTACAGGTGGTCCTGGTAGTCGAGGCCGAGGCCGACGACGCCGGTCTCGTCGTTGAGGGAGCTGTCGCCGCCGGACGGGTCGACGCCCGGCTGCGTGGCGTCCTGCGCGGCTACACCACCGAGCGGACCACCGCCGACGAGGTCCGGGCGAGTGGTATGGGCCCCTACCTCACCGAGCAGTACCGCACCGTGTCCGCACGGCTGGAGTACCCGCGTACCGCGAACGTCGGCATCATCCGGCTCCTCGCCTCGGGCACCCTCGACCTCGCCCCCGAACGGGTCCGATCCTTCGGCATCAGTGCCGTCAACGACGCCGTCACGTACGCCACCTCACACGGTGGCCCGTTCGACCGCGCAGTCCTCACCCCACCGGCTCGCTGACAAGGGCCGACTGATCTCCACAACCCGGCGCCACGGCCCACCGCCCGTCAGGAGAGCCGAGCCGACGCGTTCAGGTGGCTACTGGGCCAGCACCACGGTGAAGGCGAAGAGGACGACGGCGAGGACGACGGTACACAGCACCGCGGTTCTCACGGGCGTCAGCCGGTCCCGGAACTTCTTCTCCGGCAGGACGCGCAGGCTCGGACTGGTGCTGTGCTTCCACCAGTCGACGACCCGCCGGAAGTCGGCGTCGAAGTCCTCCGACGGGTGGAGGTCGCTGGCCATCACGGTGGACATCCAGTGGCGCCGACCGTCGGTGGTGTGGATCCGGGCCACGCGTGTGGGCGCGCCGCGGCCTTGGATCTCCGACACGTCGATCCAGGAGATCTGTTGCCAGGAGTAGGTGCGGCCACGGCCGAACCCCCAGCAGATGGTGACTCCGTCGGTACCGACCCTGCTCCAGTACCGCATGGAGAGGAGGCGGCTCGCGGCGGCCAGCACCACGGTCCCGCCGACGAGGAGGACCATGGGGCCGAGGCCGAGGTGGAACTTCAGGTGGCCGGCGACGAGTTCGACCGTGACGACGATGAGCACCGGCCCGAGATCGGACCAGTCCGGGCGGAATCTGTCTTTCCCCCGGAAGATCAGTTCTTTCACACCGCGCACACTACGCCTCCCTCGGCCCGGCCTCGCAGGGGGATGGGTGGACGGCCGTGCGGCTCCCGTCAGAGCAGGTCGAATACCGACAAGTCGGCCGGTACCGCACCTGGTTGTGCCGGCTCGCACTGAACCTCGCGCTGAACGAGGACGCTGCTCGGCTTCCCGGCCTCTCCGAGAATCCGCCCCAGGCCCGATCCGCCGCCGCGGGCGGGCGCGGGTGCAGCTGTAGGACTGCACCCGCGCCCAACGACGGTTCCGCGCGGGCTCCGCGCGCGAGCGTCATCCGCGCGGAGCAGGTGCCCACTGGAGGAGGAATCGCAGCCCCTCGTGGGCCGGGGAGCCGGGAGGGGCGGTGTAGGCGATGAGTTGCTGGTCGGGCCGGGTGTCGACGGTGAACTGCTGGACGTCGAGGGTCAGGGGGCCAGCCAGCGGGTGGACGTAGGTCTTGGTGAGCTGCCGGGGGCCGCGCACCCGGTGGTCGGCCCACCAGGCCCGGAAGTTCGCGTCTCGGGCAGTCAACTCCGCGATCAGGGAGGCAAGTTCACGGTCCTCCGGATGGCGCCCGGCTTCCATGCGCAGCGTGGCGACGCAGTCGCGCGCGGCGCGGGGCCAGTCCGCGTACAGCGCGCGGTAGGCGTCGTCGAGGAAGGTGAGGCGGATCAGGTTGCGCTCCCCGGGGGCGAGTGCGCCGAAGTCGGTGAGCAGGGCAGTGGCCGCGTGGTTCCAGGCCAGGACGTCCAGGCGCCGGTTGAGGACCATGGCGGGGACGTCGTGCATGGTCGCCAGGAGCTGCCGCAGTTGCGGGTCCACGGGTGGGCGGCCGGACGGTGGGGCAGCGGGTGCCGGGGCCGCGTCGGCCAGCGCGAACAGGTAGGCGCGTTCGTCCGGCGCCAGGCGCAGCGCGTCGGCGAGCGCGTCGAGGACCGACCGGGAGACCGTTCGGGTGCGTCCCTGCTCCAGGCGGACGACGTAGTCGACGCTCACGTGGGCGAGCTGCGCCAGTTCCTCGCGGCGCAGGCCCGGCACCCGCCGCAGCCGTCCGTCGTCGGGGAATCCGGCCCCGTGGGGGTCGAGGGCGGCGCGGCGGGCACGCAGGAAGTCCCCCAGCTCGTTGTCGCGGGAGGGCCGGTCGCGGACGGTCATGGTTCCAGTGTCCGGCACGGGAGCGGCCTCGTGCCTGGTACCGGCGTGCATAGGCAGCTTCCTCCCTGGCACCCCCGCACGCTCCGGCGCCACGGTGGAGGAACGGCCACCGAAGAGAGCCGCCGGAGTCGGCCCCGCGCCGACCCGCCCGTCGCACGACGACCGGAGCAGCACCGTGATCACCGATGTGACCTTCCCCAGCGCCGGCCTGAACCTCGCCGGCCACCTGTACACCCCCGACGACGGCGGCACGGGCGGCCCCCGCCCGGCGATCGTCGTCGGCCACCCCGGCGGCGGGGTGAAGGAGCAGGCCGCCGGCCTGTACGCCCGGCGCCTGGCCGAGCGCGGCTTCGTCACCCTCGCCTTCGACTCCGCATTCCAAGGCGCGAGCGAGGGCGAGCCGCGCGGCCTGGAGGACCCGGCGCACCGGATCGAGGACCTCAAGGCCGCCGTCTCGTTCCTCACCACCCGCGCCGAGGCCGACCCGGGCCGGACCGGGGCGCTGGGCATCTGCGCCTCCGGCGGCTACGCCCTGGCCGCCGGCTCGACCGACCACCGGATCAGGGCCGTCGCCACCGTCAGCGCCACCGACATGGCCCGTCAGTTCCGCGACGGCGCCGACGGCACCCAGGACCCGGCCGTCTTCCGGGCCATGCTCGAAGGCGCCGCCGCGGCCCGCACCGCCGAGGGCCGGGGCGAGGGCGTCCGGACCTTCCCGATCTTCCCCGCGACCGAGGAGGAGGCCCGCCGCGGCGGCCCGCACGTCCACGACGGCTGGGAGTACTACTGCACGCCCCGCGCCGAACACCCCCGGGCGGCCAAGGCCCTGACCTGGTCCAGCATCGACCGCATCGCGACCTCCGACGCCTTCGCCTCCCTGCCCCTGCTCGCCCCGCGCCCGCTGCTCATGGTCGTCGGGCGCGAGGCGGTGACCGCCTGGATGAGCGTGCGGGCCTTCCAGCGCTCGACCGGGCCGAAGGAACTGCACTGGATCGACGGCGCCGCGCACGTCGACCTCTACGACAAGGACGAGTACGTCACCCCCGCCGTCGCGAGGCTGACCGACTTCTTCGGCACCCACCTCGCCGCGACCACTGACACCCGCTCAGGACCGGATACGGCACCCGAGGCCTTGCACGGCCGGGGCGGAGCCGACGCCGTGGGCGATCGGTCATGAAGGCTCGGGTTCTCGGGTTCTCGGGTGCTCGGGTGCTCGGGTGCCGGGTTCTCGGGTGCCGGGCGCCGGGCGGTCAGTGGTGGCTGACGATGACGGAGATGCCCCAGCCGATCGCCGCGAGCACCACCGCGAAGATCAGTCCCGCCAGGGTGGAGCCGACCGGCCCGGCGGCGGGCCGGAGCGCGGCCGGCTCGCCGGCCGCGCCGGACGGGTTGAGCAGGCGCAGGCCGAGGGCGAACAGCGCGGGCAGTCCGGCGCCGGTGAGCAGGCCCACCACGACGATCTTCCACACCGCGTCCAGGTTGATCCAGGAGTTCACGGGCTCACCTCGTCCTTGGCCTTGGCGGGCTCCGGGGCCGCCGAACCGGTCCACGCGGCGTTGACGTTCTCCGGCGTCACGGCCGGATGGCGGGAGGCGGCGAAGAAGGCGACCGACGCCGCCACCAGCGCGCCGACGATCACCACCACACCGGCCGTCCCGCCGATCCCGTTCGCGGCCCAGTAGGCCAGCGCGCCGGCCAGGGCGGAAGCCGGCAGGGTGAGCAGCCAGGCCGTCACCATCCGGCGGGCGAGCTGCCAGCGCACCACGGCGCCGCTCCTACCGATCCCCGAGCCCAGGATCGACCCGGTGGCCACGTGCGTGGTGGAGAGCGAGTAGCCGAAGTCGGTGGAGCAGAGGATCACGGCGGCCGAGGCCGACTCGGCGGCCATCCCCTGCGCCGGTTCGATCTCCACCAGCCCCTTGCCCAGGGCCCGGATCACCCGCCAGCCGCCGATGTAGGTGCCCAGGGCGATCGCCAGCGCGCAGGAGAGGATCACCCAGGCCGGTGCCTTCGCCCCGGCGGGCAGGGTGCCGTTGGCGATCAGGGCGAGGGTGATGGCGCCCATGGTCTTCTGCGCGTCGTTGGTGCCGTGGGCGAGCGAGACCATGGAGGCCGAGCCGATCTGGCCGAGCCGGAAGCCGCGCCCGCGCGGGCCTTCGGGCACGTCGCGGGTGAGGCGGTAGACCAGGAGGGTGCCCACCACGGCCACCCCACCGGCGATGAACGGCGACAGCGCCGCGGGCACGATCACCTTGGAGACCAGCCCCTGCCACTTGACGGCCGAGGCCCCGGCGGCTGCCACCGTCGCCCCGACCACCCCGCCGATCAGCGCGTGCGAGGAACTGGAGGGGATCCCGAGGAACCAGGTGGCCAGGTTCCACAGGATGCTGCCGACCAGACCGGCGCAGACGACCGTCAAGGTCACCTCTCCCGTGGCGACCAGGCCGTTGGCGATGGTCGCCGCCACGGCGGTCGACAGGAACGCGCCCACCAGGTTCAGCACCGCCGACACCGCGACCGCGACGCGCGGCGGCAGGGCGCCGGTGACGATCGAGGTCGCCATCGCGTTGCCGGTGTCGTGGAAGCCGTTGGTGAAGTCGAAGCCCAGCGCCGTGGCGACCATCAGCGCCAGGACCGCGTCGTTGCCGGTCACGGACCCGAACCTAGCCCGCGCACTGGCCGAGGCGGCGGCCGACCCGCCCTGCCCCAGGGCCCGGCACCCGTTCGTCCGGTTGCGGGGCCCTCGGTGCCGATGCTCTCCTGCAAGAGCCGGCCGGCGTGACGATCGGAACCGATGTGCCGTCCCCCGTCGCCGTCCCGCCCCAGGAGGCTTCTGGTCGGCTGGACCGAGACCCGTCCCTGCGAGCCCTGAGGCCCTGGTGCCCCGGGTGAAAGCGTTGGCACCCATGGCTGAGCACCCCACCGTCCGCACCGTGACGTACGACCTGCTGCGCACGCTCGGACTCACCACGGTCTTCGGGAATCCGGGCTCCACCGAGGAGCCGTTCCTCCAGGACTTCCCCGCGGACTTCAGCTATGTCCTGGCGCTCCAGGAGGCGTCCGCCCTCGCGATGGCCGACGCCTTCGCCCAGGTCACCGGCCGCCCCGCGCTGGTCAACCTGCACTCCTCGGCCGGCACCGGCAACGCGCTGGGCAACCTGGTGGCGGCCCACCACGGGAACACGCCCCTGATCGTCACCGCCGGCCAGCAGCACCGGGAGCTGGTGATCGGCGAGCCGTACCTCGGCAACCGCGAGGCCACCCAGCTGCCGAAACCCTGGGTGAAATGGTCCTACGAGCCGGCCTGCGCCGAGGACGTCCCCGAGGCCTTCATGCGTGCCTACGCGCAGGCGCTCCAGCCGCCCGCCGGCCCGGTCTACCTGTCGATCCCGATGGACGACTGGAAGCGGCCGCTGTCCGGCTTCACCCGGGTGCGGACGGTGAGCGAGCGGGTGGCCCCCGACCCCGGGCGGCTGCGCGCCTTCGCCGAGCGCATCACCGCCAGCCGCCGGCCCGCACTCGTCTTCGGGCCCGAGGTCGACCGCAGTGGCGGCTGGGACGCGGCCGTCGCCCTGGCGGAGAGACTGCGCGCCGCCGTCTACGGCGCCCCGCTGGGGGACCGCGTCTCCTTCCCCGAGGACCACCCGCTCTTCGCCGGCCCGCTGGGCATGTCGGTGAAGACCATCAGCGACCGGCTGGCCGGGCACGACCTGGTGGTGGTGATCGGCGCGGAGGTGTTCCGCTACTACCCGTACGTGCCCGGCGACTACCTCCCCCCGGGCACCGGGCTGCTCCAGATCACCGGCGACCCGGAGGCGGCCGCGGCCGCGAGGGTCGGCGACAGTCTGCTCGGCGATCCCCGGCGGGCGATCGAGCTGCTGCTGGACCTGGTCGAGGAGGGTTCGACGCGGACCGCTCCGGAGCCGATGCCGCGGCCCCGCGTGCTGCCGTCCGCCCCGGACCGGCCGCTCACCCCGCCCGAGGTGTACGCCGCCCTGAGCAGGGTCCGCCCGCCGGACGCGGTCTTCGTCAACGAGTCGACCTCGACCATGGCGCAGCAGCTCGAATGGCTGCCCACCACCCGAGCGGGCTCGTTCTTCGCCACGGCCAGCGGGGGCATCGGCTGGGCCGTCCCGGCCACGGTCGGCGTCGCGCTGGGCGACCGGGACCGGGGAGTGCTGCGCCCGGTGGTCGGCCTGATCGGCGACGGCTCCTTCCAGTACTCCGTGCAGGCCCTCTACACGGCGGCCCGGCACCGCCTCCCGATCGTCTACGTGGTGATGCGCAACCACGAGTACTCGATCCTCAAGTCGTTCGCCCTGCTGGAGGACACCCCCGGGGTGCCCGGGCTCGACCTGCCCGGGCTGGACATCGCCTCGGTGGCCCGCGGCTTCGGCTGCCGCGCCGTCGACGTGGAGACCACCGAGGACCTGGAGCGGGAGTTCACCGCGGCCCTGACCGCCGGCACCCCCACCGTCATCGTCGTTCCCACCCGGCCCCAGCGGGCCGCACTGTAGCCCGCGCGGCGGGGCCGGGCTGGGCGGCGGGGCCGGGCCGGGCCGGGCGGCGGGAACTCGACAACGCCGTCGCCGACGAGAGCTACCTCGGCGAGCACCTCGGCGACCAGCGGGGAAAGGTGTCCGACAGCCGGGCACCTTCCCCTTTCGGCACCACGGACCTCTTCGGCCCTCGCCGTCGACCACCCCCTGACCACCCCCGAACGATCGCCGCTGCGGGCGGCTGGCGCGCTCGCGGACCCGGGCCAGTGTGCTGTGGGCCAAGTCCGGCACCACCCCTGCGTCTGACGTCTCGTCAGGAGCCCGAACGGGGCGCGGCTGTGACCCCGGCCCGCCCGGAAGCCTCCGCCCGCCGCCCGCACCCGGGCGGCAGGTCGATCCCGTGACAGGAGGCCGTCGAGGTGCCTGCAATACCCGTCGGTGGGCTGGTCCCCCGCGCCGCCGAGGACGCCCTCGAGGACGCCGCCGACGTCGTCGTCCGCAACGCGAAGATCCACACCGGCGACGCCCGCCGCCCCACCAACCCCGGAACCCGCCCGTCCTCCGCCGCCCTTGCCCCCTCGGGTCCGCCCGGGTCACTCCACGGGCAGCCCCGTCAGCATCTCCGGGCACGCCGTCGATCGCCCCCTGGAGGAGCCCGCCCACCCGCGAGGTGTGTGCGAACCAGAAGCCGACGCTGCGTCTCGGGCACGTCCGCGTGGCACATCGTTCGACTTCTTCGGTTCGTCCGTGTTTTGGCTCCGGGCAGCAGGGCACGCGCCGTTCAGGGAGGTCTGGAGCTACAAGCGGAGGACCCAAATGTCAACAGGGACCCTCATCGCAGTCATCGCCATCGTCGTCGTCCTTCTGGTCGTGTGCGCGCTGGTGGCGACGTTCGTCATCCGCCGCCGCCATCTGCAGGAGCGGTTCGGCCCGGAGTACGACCGGACCGCGGAGGCGAAGGACGGCCGTTTCGCCGCCGACCGGGAGCTGCGCAAACGCGAGTCGCGCCACGACTCGCTGAACATCAAACCGCTGTCACCGGGTGCCCGTGACCGGTACGCCAAGGACTGGGCACGGGTGCAGGAACAGTTCGTCGACCGGCCCGACGACACGGTGCACGAGGCGGACCGGCTCGTCACCACGCTCATGAGCGAGCGCGGATACCCGACCGAGGGGTACGAGCAGCAGCTCAAGGACCTCTCCGTCGAACACGGGAGCGTGCTGACGCACTTCCGGTCCGCTCACGAGGTCAACGACCGCAGCAGCCGCCACCAGGCGACCACGGAAGAACTGCGGGGCGCCATGGTGCACTACCGCACCCTGTTCGAGGAACTGCTCCACAACGGTGACCGTCCGCAGGGCAGCCGTGCGTGAGCCCCGGACCGGCGAGTTGAGCTGACGGGACGCACCCGGCGACGGCCGCCGACCGGAACTGCCGAGAGGGAAGTGAAGAGATGCACAGCCGAGCAACATCCGAACCGCGCGAGGGCGGCCTGTCCACGGAGGATCTGGCCGGCGCCCGACAGGACACCGACGAACAGAGCGATACCTCCGGGGCGGATTCGCCACCGGCGTTCCCCGGGGAAGCCACCACCGAACAGCGGAGCGGTGAGCAGGAGTTCACGCTCGAAGGCCGCGACCGCGAGCAGGACTACGGGCAGGAACGCGGACAGGAAGAGGAGCAGGAAAGGGGCTACACCCAGGCATCCGAGCCATCCGAGCGCACCGAGGACCCGGAAGCCGCCGAGAACGAACCCCTGCTGGGCGGACAGCAGGAGGAGTTCCGCTCCCGGTGGCAGAAGATCCAGGGCGAATTCGTCGACGACCCGCGCAATGCCGTGTCCGCGGCCGATAATCTGGTCGCCGAAGCGATGCAGGCACTCGCCACCACCTTCTCCGCGCACAAGCAGGACCTCGAAGGCCAGTGGCACCGCGGCGACGAGGTGCCGACCGAAGAACTGCGCGTCGCGCTCCGGCGCTACCGCTCGTTCTTCAACCGCCTGCTCAACACCTGAAGCAACGGGGCCGAAGCCCCACGCCCCCGACCTGCGATGATCGAGTTCCATTCGGTCCTCGCCCAAGAAAACCGAACAGGTTCTTCGGGCCTCCTGCGAACTTCAGGAGGCCTGCTGGTGGACCGGACCGGGCTCGCCCCGGGCCCGTTCCCGTCCGAGGGCGGCTTCGAGCCCTTGCTCGCGCTCTCCGCGGCACGCCGCGGCACCCTGTTCTCCGCCCGTGCCGATGGTGGCCCGCGCCAGGGCGAGGGTGTCCGGGTCGCGGTGCGGCTCAAGGACGCCACCGGACTCGCGGTCGCCGCCGAACTCAACGGCCGCCCATGCAAAACGCTCGGCTGGGAAACCCCAGCCGAGCGCCTGCATAAACTCATCGCGGCCTGATCAAACCGACCACGTGTTGCAACGACCCCTAGAAACCGCCGACCGGTCAGGGGGCATCGGCGCTCGTGCGCAGGTGGGTGGGTGGGCGGGCGGTGTGTCAGGTGGCGATGGTGGCGACGGGTTCGAGGCCGTAGGTTCGGGCGTAGCCGTTCTCGGTGCCGACGAGGAGGTCGACGACCTCGAAGTAGCGGTCCCAGAAGGGGGTTTCGCGCAGTGCGTCGACGAGGAGCTGGTAGGCGTGGTGGTCGTCGGCCTCCCACACCCAGACGTCGGTGACACGAGCGGAGTAGAACTCCGTGTCGTAGAAGCGTGACCGGACGCCGGTGGTCTTGGCCTTGATGGCCGGCAGGACCTGGGTGGTGAAGGCGTCCACGCGTTCCTTGACGGTCAGCGCGAGCCACTCGGGTGTGGTCTTGACCAGCATGAACGCCGTGACCGGCGGTTCGGACATTTCAGCGGACATCGGGGTGCCTCCAAAAGCGGCAGGTGGGTAGTGGTCTTGGTTCGCCGGGCTCCGTGCTGCCCCGGCGCCGGGTGCTGGACTTCAGGAGAGGACCGCGGGCTTGAGGGTCCGGGCGCACCACTGCTCGAAGCCGGTGGAGGAGGCGGTGTCCGGGGTGCGGGCGACGCCGGCGTCGAGGCCCTCGTCCTTGGCCCGCTTCATGTCGACCACGCCCTGGGCGAACGCCTCGTTGAGGCCGTAGCCGACGAGGGTGGCGTACAGCTCGTCGAACGACTGGCGTTCGTAGCGGACGGGGCGGCCGAACTGCTCGGTCATGATGCGGGCCAGGTCGTTCGGGGACAGGTCCCGCGGCCCCAGGACCGGGACGCTGCCGGTGCCGGTCCACGAGCGGTCCAGCAACAGGCCGGCTGCGGCCGCCGCGATGTCGGCGACGGCCACGAACGGGGCCTTGCGGTCGGCGTCGACGGAGTCGGTGAAGACGCCTTTCTCGCGGATCGAGTCGGCTTCCTCCAGGAGGTTCTCGAAGAAGGACGGGTTGGCCAGGGCCCGGTAGGCGACGCCGGTGCCGGCGATGAGGTCGTCCATGGCGAGGGAGGCGGTGACGAGGCCCGCCTGGTCGGCGAGCGGGGTGCCGCGGCCGAGCGCGGAGACGCCGACGACGTGGCCGACGCCGTGGGCGACGAGCGCCTCGGTGGCGGGGCGGGTGAAACCGCTGTAGGCGTCGTACGGGGTCAGGGAGGCGTCCGGGGGGACGAGCCAGAAGACCGCGTCCGCGCCCTCGAAGGCCCGGTCGAGGACCTCGGCGTCCGCGTGCGAGCCGGTGACGACCTCGACGCGTCCGCGCGCCGCGTCCGGAAGCCGGGCGGGATCGCGCACGATCACGCGCAGTTCCTCGCCCGCGGCGGGGGCGGACTCCAGGAGCCGGGCGAGCAGGTGGCGGCCGATGTTCCCGGTGGAACCAGTGATGACGATCATGAAAACCTCGTAGCTGGTGCTGGTTTCGGTACGCCCTCATCCTGCTGAGGTCCGCCGTGCTGCCACAATGGGAACTTCAGCACGGAATCATTGACTGAAATGGAATGATGCTGGTGAGCAGCCCGGACCCGGTCATCGACGCCAATCTCGCCATCGCTCTGGATGCCTTGCTGGCCGAGCACAGCGTGACCCGCGCCGCCGCACGACTGCACACCTCGCCCGCCGCCATGAGCCGCACCCTGGCCCGGCTGCGCCGCATCCTCCAGGACCCCCTCCTGGTCCGGGCCGGACAGACCATGGTTCCCACCCCGCGCGCCCAGGCCCTGCGCGAGGAAGCCGCCACAGTGGTGCGCAGCCTCGGCGCGCTGCTCAGTCCCGGCACGAGCGTCGACCCCGCCGGCCTCCGCAACACCTTCACCCTCCAGGCCGCCGACCTGGTCGGCGCGGCGCTGGCGCCCGGGCTGCTGCGACTGGCCCAGCGGGAGGCGCCGGGGGTCTCGTTCCGGATCCGGGCCGAAGACCTGGAGGCCGGGCCCGCCCTGCGCGACGGCCGGATCGACCTGGAGGTCGGATCCATCGACCACGTGGACCCCGAAACCCAGGTCGAAGAACTGGTCAGCCTCCGCATGGTCGCGGCCGTCCGGCCCGGCCATCCGCTCACCGAAGGACCGCTGACCCCGGCCCGGCTCGCTGCCGCCCACCACGCCGCGGTCAGCCGCCGCGGCCGGTTCACCGGCCCCCTCGACGCCGCCCTGGCCGAGCAGGACCTCCACCGGCGGGTCAGCGTCGTCCTCCCCAGCCACCTGGCCGCGATGACCCTCGCCACCCGCAGCGACCTCGTCTGCCTCGTACCCGCCGCACTCCCCGGCGCCGCTCCCTCGCCCCTCACCCACGACGCCGGCGCCCTCGGACTGCACCTCCTCGACATCCCCCTGGCCCTGCCGCCCCTGACCATCGGCATGGCCTGGCACCCCCGGCACACGGCCGACGGGGCCCACCGCTGGCTCCGCGACACCGTCCGCCGGGTCCTCCGCACGCCGGCGGCAGCTTCTGAGCCCACCGCGGCGGACGCGATCGGCCCCGCATAGGACGACGCCGCCCCGGCCCGCGATGCTCCAAGGGGCGGACCCGAGCTGAGAGGCCATCAGCACATCCCCACCACATAGCACGCTTTCGGCGGTTCGTCCCAGCTCAGGGGCTTGATCGACCATCCGGGGTCAGCAAAACGTCAGCAGGACGCCCGGGGAGCGAGATCGATCATGGCAACCACCAGCCTCATCCGCGGCATGGGTTCCTTCTTCAAGGAGTGCGAGCACCCCGGGTCCCGGTGGCCCCGGTGCCCGCGCGAGTACAAGATCCGGTACCGCAACGCGGCCGGAAGGCAGGCGGAGGAGTCCGGGTTCACCACGCAGGACAAGGCCAAGGCCCGGCTCGCCGAGGTCTACCAGGCCCGGAAGAACGCTCCGCAAAGCCGGCGCAAGGCGGAACGGATCCAGAAGTACAGCCCGATGCAGGTCGGGGACCACGTCGAGGAGTGGAAGGCCCACCAGCGCGACCTCAGCCCCGCGTCGCTCCGGCACCTCGAATCTCTGCTTGAGCACCATCTCCACCCCGCCTTCCACAGCCGTCGGATGGACACGTTCGACCACAGGGTCGTCGAGGCCTTCACACTCCTCGCCAGTCTCACGGACCTCCTGCACCCGCAAGACTGACGCACCATCACGATCCCAGGCGGCCGAACACCAAGATCACCGACAGAGCCAAGCTCAGAATGCCGCAGCTGATTACCCAAAGAGTCTCACCCGGACCTTCCTGCCGGGATACGCTGAGGAAAGGTCGGGAGATCCCGAACTTCCTGCACGACAGCGCGAGGGGGAAGAGCATGGCGTCACCTGCCGCAATTTCCGAGATGGTGGTCATCAAGAGCGATGGGACTCAGACCAGTCCCATGCGCCAGCCGCAAGCCCAGTCCTACCTGGAAAACGTCCTCAATGAGGCAGGCATGGGGAACAGGCTCGCAAACCTGAAGCAGTCCCTGAACCAGGCATTTGACGGCCAGGGAAAGCCCACCGGATCGCACAAGTTCAACAATCAGCCGGTCCTGCACGCCAGTTCGGGTAACGGGCAGCAGAGTGTCACCCTTTTCTTCTATGCGAACGGCAGCAAGCTGATGCTGTTCGCCATGGGGGAGCACGTGTCGAGCACGCAGTACAGGATCAGTATTTACGGGCAGCAAGGCACGGATTTCGCGAAGGGCAAAGTCATCTCCGTCTGATCCTGCGACCTGTGGCCGAGCCCCGCGGTCGGCTCGGCCACAGGCAGCCAGGTCGGTACACCTTCCCCACGTGGCGGCCCGCTCGTCGCAGCGGGCGGACCTCAACGGTCGCACGCAGGGAAGGTTGCCAACGGAGGGCCAGCCGCTGACCTCGTGGGGCTGCGCCTACGGCTCGGCTCCCAGGTAGAACCTCCAGACAATCAAGTCCGCTGCTCCGTTCGGAGAGGTCTTCTGAGAAACCCATCCCTTCTTGAGGGGCACGGTCGCTACTTCCCAGGCGTCAAGGCCGATGTTGAACAGCTCATTTCCGCCGAACCAGGCGTTGATGAACTGCTTCTTGTTGGATTCTTTCCTGACCGTGGTGATCATGTCGGCGTCAACGGAGACCGAGCATGACGTTTGTGACCACCTGACTGGTGACGTCGTTCACCTTGAGCTTCCCGCCGTCCAGCACGGTGACGTTGCCGGTGACGACGAGGTCTCCAACGATTTCTACCTTGCCCGTGTGGAAGGTGGCGCCGTCGGGGGTGATGGTGGCGCCGCGGGATTTGGTGGTGATCTGGAAGGAGCAGATGGCGATTCGGGTGCTGCGTGAGATCAGAATTCTCAGGCGCATGTAGCGGGTGGTTCGGGCTGTGGTGCCGCGATACTCCGATTGATATGCCACGACGGGTGCGTAATGGGTCCAGTTGGTGCCGTCTGTTGACGATTCCAGGTTGCAGTCGGGCAGGGTGAAGCTGCCGTCGGGTTTGCCGAGATAGATGTCGATCTTGGTGATGTCGCGTTGGCTGCCGAGGTCGATCTGGATCCAGTCGTTGAACTCGGGGGTGCGTGCGCTCCAGTAGTACGTGTCCAGGTTCCCGTCGGTCATATCGGACGGGAGGCGTCGGGTGCCGTCCGGGTCGGTGGTGAAGCCCAGGTTGGTGGTCGCGGCGCAGTTCGTCGTCCGACAGCCAGCAGTCCTCGTGGACGAACATGACCGAGAAGTAGGTACTCTCCGCCGGTAACAGCGGGTGGCTGAAAGGACCGCCGCCGTTGTGGGTTGCGGCCCTTGCCGTGACTGGTCAGCGACCACGGCCCCTGCCGGAGATCGCCGTGACCACCGTGGCGTTCCTCGCGCACCGCGGCGGGGCGGCCATGGGACCCGACCGCGTACAGCTCACCCGTGCACTGGTGCCCACCGGCGGACAGGAGCAGGCTTGAGAGGCGGCTCGCGCAGGCCCCGCCACCGGGCACGTGGAGAGGGCCCCACGCGTCTGCGAGCCCGCCGACTCCTTGGAGGTCCCCCGTGACCGATCCTCCTGTCCCCCACCCGGCCGGCCCGATCGTGGTCGGCACGGACGGCTCGACCCCAGCCCGGCACGCTGTGACCTTCGCCCTGCGCGAGGCCCAGCTGCGCGGTACAGGCCTGCGGGCCGTCTGCGCGTACGAGTACACCCCGACCCAGCACTCCGGCTTCGAACGGACGGTCGACTCCGGCCCGATCCCCCAGCAGCGCGATCTCGTCACGCAGGCCGTGGCGGACTCGGTCGAGGAACTGCAGCAACAGCTCGGTGGGCCATCCGTGGAGGTGGAGATCGTCTGCGAACGCGGCCGCCCTGCGCAGGTCCTCCTCGAGGCGAGCAAGGACGCCAGCCTGCTCGTGGTCGGCTCCCGAGGGTCGGGTGCCTGGGGCCGACTCACCCTCGGGTCGACGAGCACCGAGGTCGTCCACCACGCCGACCTTCCCGTGGTCGTCGTGCCGGCGGAGCACGGCACCGCACGTTCGGAGCACGGCACCGCACGTTCGGAGCACGGCACCGCACGTTCGTGACCGTCGACTTCAGCCGCCCTCTGAGCCGGGTCAGGTGAGGACGGCAGGCTGGCGGTAGTCGCCGAGCAGGCGCACCGTCGCTCCGCGGTCGGCGGCGATCTGGACGAGGTTGTCCAGGTTGAGGGGTCCTGACCAACGGCATCCTCCACACCCGGCCCGCCGGCTCCAGGCCCGCTGGCTTCAGAGGTGGACGGGCAGGTGGCGGGGTCCGCGGAGCATGGCGTTCTGCCGGTAGGGGGGCGGGTCCTGGACCAGGCGTGCCGGGCCGAGGCGGGGGATCAGCGCACCGAGCGCGGCCTCGGCTTCGATGCGGGCGAGTGGTGCGCCGTAGCACAGGTGAATACCGCTGCCGAAGCCGAGGTGTTGGTTGTCCGGGCGGGTGGGGTCGAACCGGTCCGGCGCGTGGAACCGCTTGGGGTCGCGGTTGCCCGAGGCCAGCGCGAGCACGACGGTGGCGCCTTGGGGGACGGTGGTGCCGCCGACGTCGATGTCGGCGAGGGGGATGCGCTCGCGCATGTGGACCGGGGGTTCGTAGCGCAGCAGTTCCTCCACCGCTCGCGGCAGCAGTTCCGGTTCGCGACGCAGCTGGTCCAGCTGCTCGGGCTGACGCAGCAGGGTGAGCACCCCGTTGGCGATCAGGTTCACCGTGGTCTCGTGTCCGGCGATGAGCAGCAGCACGGCGGTTTCCGCGAGTTCCTCCTGGGTGAGCCGCAGGGCCGGGTCCGGTTCGTTGACGAAGGCGGAGAGCATGTCGTCGCTCGGATTGCCACGGCGCTTCTCGGCGAGGCCCGCCAGGTACCGGCCCATCTCGCCCCGCGCCTGTTCGCCCGCCTGGTCGCCCGTCTCGTCCCGCTCGGAGGAGTCCTCTTCGGGCCGGACGTCGGCGGACGCGACGATCGCGTCGGACCACGCCCTGAAGAGCGGCTCGTCCTCGCGCGGCACGCCGAGCAGGCGGCAGATCACCGTGACGGGCAGCGGGTAGGCGAGGTCGTCGACGATGTCGATCCGGCCGCCCGCCTGGAACGGCTCCATCAGTTCCCCGGTGAGCCGGACGATCTCGCCGCGCATGGCATCGACCCGGCACGGGCTGTGCGGGGGGCCGAAAGGCCGCATGGCCAAGGTGCGCAGTCTGTGGTGCTCCGGGTCGTCGAGCCGCAGGAACGGCGGCTTGTGCGTCGTCTCGCCACAGGTGCGGGGATCGACGCTCATCCGTGGATCGTGGAGCAGGGCGGCGACCTCGTGGTAGGTGCCGATCAGGTAGCTGCCGTCTGCCTGCCGCACGACGGGACCGGCCTCGCGGAGTTCCGCGTACAGCGGGTAGGGGTTGGGGCGGTTCGCGTAGTCGGTGATCCGTGCCAGCAAGGTGTCGGAGTCCATGGTGGCTCCTCGTCGTTGGGCGGGACGTGGGTCAGCCGCGGGGCTGCACCACGGTCAGTCGACGGTCGGGCAGGTATCCGGTGAGCGCCACGGTGGGGCCGTGGGACAGCCCCTTCGGATCCGGCACGTCGGACGGAATCGGGATGTCCGCCGCGAGCGCGCGGTCCGCCGCGCCGGGCGGGGGCGGGAACGGCGCAGCCGTCTCGATCAGGTGCCGGTAGTAGTCGAGCGACTTGGCCATGTCGACGGTGACCGCCGCGGTGACCCGCCCCTGGTAGCCGTAGACCATCGCCAGACGGCGCGCCTCCAGAGAACCCTGGGCGATGACCACGTGGTCGGAGAAGGTGGGCACGCCCACCGACTTGATGTTGAGCCCGAACTGGGTCGACCAGAACGTCGGCAGGGCGAGGTGCGGGCGCCGCAGGGGCCCTGGACTGACCATGTTGTGGGCCGCCACCCCGGCCTGTTCGACCGCGTTCCCCCAGTGTTCGAGGGAGAGCATCTGGTAACCGAACAGCGGGTGGGGGAAGCGGGAGACGTCGCCGGCGACGAAGACGTCGTCAGTGACGATTCCGTACATGTTGAAGGCGCGGCACCCGGCGTCGCAGGCGATTCCGCGCGGGCCCGCCGCCAGTCCGGAATCCGCCAACCACTCGACGTTGCGGACCGCCCCCAGCGCCACGACGCACACGTCCGCCTCGACGCGGCTGCCGTCGGACAGCTCCGCGCCGGTGAAGCGCCCGCCGTCGTCCCCGCGCAGGGCGGTGACCGTCACGCCGGTGCGCAGGTCCACACCGTGGTTGCGCTGCATGGCGGCCGCGAGTTTCGCCAGGGTGCCGCCGAGCGCGCCCACCAGAGGTGCGGGACCGCGTTCGGCGACGGTGACGTCCAGTCCGCGTTCCCGGCAGGCCGAGGCGATCTCCGAACCGGTGAAGCCGCCGCCGATCACCAGCACCCGCCGTGGCCCGGCAGCCAACCGCTCGGCCAAACCGCCGGCGTCCTCGCGGGTACGCAGGGTGAACACCCCGTCCAGGGCGGCCTCCTGCGGATCGGGCCAGGGACGCGCCCGGGTCCCGGTGGCGATCAGCAACCGGTCGTACGGCAGCGACTCGCCATCGGCCAGCATCACCCGCTTCCCCAGGGGGTCCAGGCCGGTGGCGCGTACGCCCAGCCGCCACTCGGCGTCCGGATCCCGGCGCATCGGCAGCCCGGTGGAGTCCGCCGCAGCGTGGCCCAGCAGCACCTGCTTGGACAGCGGCGGCCGGTCGTAGGGCGGATGAGGCTCGTCGCCGACCACGGTCAGTGAGCCGGTGAAGCCCTCCTCCCGCAGCGCCTCCGCGGCCCGCAACCCGGCCAGCGACGCGCCGACGACAACGATCCGGCCCTCGCTCTGGTCACCGGCCATCAGCGCTCACCTCCTCACCGAGGAGGATGGCCTGGACCGGGCACGCCGCCGCGGCCTGGCGCACGCGCTCGACCTGGTCGTCGGGGACAGCCGGGGCGTACAGCAGTCCCTCCTCGCCGTGCAGCTGGAACACTTTCGGCGCGAGGAACACGCACTGTGCGTAGCCCTGGCAACGCGTGAGGTCCACAACGGTCTGCATCCCCACCACTTCCTCTGCCGCCGTACCCCCTCTCTTCCAGCATGGGACGAGAACCGGACGCGCGCAGCACGGGCCGAGAACCGGGCGCGGGCGCGGCAACCGCTCGGGGATGCCGCAGGTGCGGAGCCCGCGTCGAGCTGTCCACCGGCATCGCTCCGACCAGCGGGCGTGCGGCACCGCGATCGAGCGGCGGGCGGCCCGGGCGCGGCGGGCGGCCTGGGCGCGGCGCGCCGCCTAGGGAGTGCGGTGATCCGGGGTTTCGGGAGAGCGGGGCGTGGTCGTGCTCGGCTCGGCGAGGTGGGTGTCCATGGTGGAGTTCAGGTCGGCCATGAACGATTCGAACTGTTCCAGGAGCTGCGGCGGGTAGTGCGACATCGCGGTGTCGAGGCGTCGGGCGAGGGGGCCGAAGAACTCGTCCGCCCGTTCCTGGATGTGGCGGCCGCTGCGCAGGGTGATGATGCGCCGGTCGGGGTGCTCGCGGACGCGGGTGATGTGCCCTGCGGCTTCGAGGCGGTTCAGGAGCGCAGTGGTGGCGCCCGTGGACAGGGGGATGCGCTCGCTGAGGCGCGCCGGCGACAGGGGGGTGTCGCGCTCCTCGGCGGCGGCGATCTCCAGGACCGCGGTCGCGTCGGTGGAGTGCAGGCCCAGCCAGGCGGCGAAGCGCCGGCTGAGCTCGGCGTAGTGGCCGCCGTAGGTCCTCAGCGACTCCATCAACCGCTCACGCTGCGCCGCCACGCCGTCGAGCATCGCTTCCTCCATGGCCTCGCGCCTTTTCGTGCTGCTGTGCGGTCCGCGTCGGCGGCCTGCTTTGACAACCTACCGCCACCAATTTACCTTTATCGTAAAACTACTTCACCATGGAGGTATCTGGCGTGCGCGGCTCTTCCCCCATCACCGACGAGACCGCGGGGCCCTACCGCCGGCGATGGCTGATCCTGGTGGTGATGCTCGTCGCGGAGATCATGGATCTCCTGGACGCCTCGATCGTCAACGTCGCCGGTCCGGATCTGGAGCAGTCCCTCGGCGCCGGCTCCGTCGGCCTGCAGTGGGTGATCGGGGGCTACGCCCTCACCCTGGGAGCCGGGCTCGTGCTCGGCGGCCGGCTCGGCGACCGGTACGGCCGGCGCCGGATGTTCCTGATCGGTCTGGCCGCCTTCACCACCGCATCGCTGCTGTGCGCGCTGGCGCCGGACACCGGGTCGCTGATCGCCTTCCGGCTGCTCCAGGGCGCCGCCGGGGCGATGCTCCTGCCCCAGGGCCTGGGCCTGCTGCGGGAGAACTTCCCCGGCCCCGAGCTCACCAAGGTCTTCGGGATCTTCGGCCCCGTCCTCGGCCTCGGCGGCATCATCGGCCCGGTCCTCGGAGGATTCCTCATCGAGGGCGACTTCTTCGGCCTGGGCTGGCGCTCGGTGTTCCTCGTCAACCTCCCCATCGGCCTCGCGGCCCTCGCCGTCGCCGCGAAGTACGTCCCGAAGAAGCCGGGGGATCGCACCGTGGACGTCGACAAAGCCGGCGCGGCGCTGGTCGCCGTGTCCTGCGCGCTCCTCGTCCTGCCGCTGAACCAGGGGCAGGAGGACGGCTGGCCGCTGTGGACGTGGCTGTGCATGGCCGCCTCCGCCGCCGGGTTCGCCCTGTTCGCGCTGCACCAGCGCCGCACCGTCGCGGCGGGCCGCGAGCCGCTGATCATCCCCGCCCTGCTGCGCAAGCCCGCCTTCACCATCGGACTCGGCGGCATCGCCCTGTTCTTCGCCGGGCTCGTCGGCACCCAACTCGTCCTGACCCTCTACCTCCAGATCGGCCGGCACTTCACCGCCGGCGACGCGGGATTGGGCAACCTGCCGCTCGCCGTGGGCACGGCCATCGGTGGCGCGGTCAGCGGCGCCTTCCTCGCCGACAGGATCGGCCGCAAGGTCCTCCAGATCGGCCCGCTCGTCCAACTCGCCGGCGCGACCCTCCTCTGGTTCGAACTCGACGGCCTCACACCGGCCTCGTTCTCGATCCGGGACATCGCCCCCGGCATCGCCGTCTCCGGCATCGGCGCGGGCATGGTCATCGCCGCCCTGTTCAGCTTCGTCCTCGCCGCCGTGGACGACGCCGAGATCGGCTCCGCCTCCGGGTTCCTGTCCGCCGTCCAGTCCATCGGCGGCTCCGTCGGCGTCGCCGTCTTCGGCTCCGTCTTCTTCGCCCAGGCCGGGACCGGCGACTTCACCGCCGGCTTCCACCACGCCCTGACCATCCAGGCCTGCCTGCTGGCCGCATTCCTCGCCATCACCTTCCTGCTGCCCGAGCAGGGGCGCCCCGAGGAAGAACACCACGGCATCACCACCGACACTCCCGCCGACACCCCACAAGCCGCCGCGTGACCCCCGGCCCGCCCCGTCCGGGCGCTACGGCGCCGATACGCGTACCTGTCGCGAGGAACGCAGGACTGGCTTCAGTCCCTGTCGGGGGCGTGCAGCGCGAGGGTGAAGCTGAAGCGGTCGCCGCGGTAGAGGGTGCGGACCTGTTCGAGGGGGTGGCCCTCGGCGTCGCGGCTGCGGCGGTGGAGCAGCAGCATGGGCAGGGCGGGCGGGGTGCCGATGAGCAGGGCTTCGCGGGGGGTGGCGAGGACCGTCTCGATGCGTTCGTCGGCGCCGCCGAGCCGCACGCCGCACTCGCGCAGGTACCCGTAGAAGGAGCCTTCGGGGTCGAACTCCCGCTCCAGGTGCGGGACTCGGGCAACGGGGACGTAGGTGGACTCCAGGCCGACGCGTTCCTCGTCGGCGCGCAGGACACGTTCCAGGTGCCAGAGCGGTTCACCTTCGGGGACGGCGAGGCGCTGGGCCATGGGCGGGTCGGCGGGGAGGCGGTCGAGGGTGATGAGGGTGCGGCCGGGGCGCAGGCCCTGGCGGGTGACGCCTTCGGTGTAGCTGGCGAGGGAGAGCGGCTGTTCGATCTTGGGGCCGGCGACGACGGTGCCGCGGCCCTGGCGGCGCAGGCGGCCTTCGAGGAGGAGGTCGCGCAGGGCCTGCCGGACGGTGGCGCGGGCGACGTGGTGGCGTTCGGCGAGGTCGGCTTCGGTGGGCAGGCGCCCGCCGGGACCCAATTCGGCGATGAGGTCTTCGAGTTGGGCCTTGACCAGGTAGTACTTGGGCACCCGGCCGTGGTCGGGGACGCCGGAGCGGGCGGGGGCGACGGGGGGCCGGGGGGTGCCGTGGTTCACCGCGTCACCTTATCGAGCGGCGGTCCGGCGCCATCGAGTGGTGGTTCGGCGCCCCCGAGGTCACGGAATGGTAACCGGTCTGGACTGAATTTCGGCGGTTGTTCATACAACCGTGGATCCGGGGAGGGCTCCTCCTCGTACGGGCGCCCCATCCTCGGTGCCGGTGCAACCGCACCGCGTCGCCCCCTAGTTGGGAGCCCTCGTGCGCATCCCCCGCTCCATCCGGACCGTCACCGCGGCCACCGCCGTAGCCGCCGTGCTGCTGCCGTCGGCGCCCGCCGGCGCCGCCCCCGCCGCTTCCGCCGTCGCAGCCGCCCCCGCCTACAAGGGCCTGCCGGACGGCACCAAGCAGGCCAAGACCCTGGTCATCGGCGTCGACGGCACCCGCTACGACAAGCTGGCGGCCGCCGACGCGCCCAACCTCAAGGCGCTGATGGCCGGCGGCATGACCGCCACCAGCAACCTGTACGCCAACCCGCTGGCGCCGACCCTGTCCGGGCCGGGCTGGTCGACCATCGCCACCGGCGTGTGGCCCGACAAGCACCAGGTCAAGGACAACGCGTTCACCGGCGCCCGGTTCGACCAGTACCCGGACTTCGCCAGCCGCCTGGAGGCCGCCGACCCGGCCGCCTCCACGCTGGTGATCGGCTCGTGGAACCCGATCACCGGCAACGTCTTCAACGGCAAGGCGGACCTGCGGATCGCCGAGAACGAGAACGACGCCAAGACCGCCTCCGACGCCGCCGACTACCTCGCCCACGGCAACCCGGACGCCGCCTTCCTGCACTTCGACGGGATCGACGAGGCCGGGCACGCCTCCGGCGGCGCCAGCGCCCAGTACGCGGCCGCCATCCACACCGTCGACGCGCTCGTCGGCCAGGTCGTGCAGTCCGTCAAGTCCCGCCCCACGTACGGCTCGGAGGACTGGCTGATCGTCGTCACCACCGACCACGGACACACCGACGCCGGCGGGCACGGCGGCAACAGCGCCAACGAGCGGCAGACCTTCGTGATCGCCGACGGCGCCGGCTACCCGGCCGGCTCCCGGCGCTACGACGTCAAGCCCGTGGACATCGCGCCCACCGTCCTCAAGCACGAGGGCGCGGCGATCGACCCCGCCTGGCGCCTGGACGGGCAGCCGATCGACGAGATCGCCCCGGACGCCTTCGACGCGCTGCGCCCCGCCCTACAGGGCCGGGCGGACGAGACGGGCATCCCGGCCGCGGTCCGGGGCTGGACGCACACGCCGCCCAGCGGCTGGAGCATCGACAACTCCCGGATGCCCAGCGGCGGGGTGACGGAGTGGCGCGGCTGGGCCTTCGCCACCGACGAGTTCTGGAGCGCCACCCAGCTCGGACAGGGCCGGGAGACCAACGTACGGGCCCGCAACGTCTTCGCGGTCGCCGACTCCGACGAGTGGGACGACAAGGCGCACGGCGCCGGCCAGTTCGACTCCACCCTGGTCAGCCCGGCCTACCCGGTCGCCGGCCTCAGCCGGGCCACGCTGTCCTTCGCGACGAACTACAAGGTCGACGGCCCGCAGACCGGCGACGTGTACGTGGTCTTCGACGACGGCGCCCCGCAGCTGGTGAAGTCCTACCGCGCCGACCTGAACACCGTCGAGCACCTGCCCGTCACCGTGCCGGCCGGCGCCACCACCGCGCGCCTGCAGTTCCGCTACACGGGCACCAACAGCGCCTTCTGGACGGTCGACCAGGTCTCCTTCGGCTCCTGACACCACCACCGGCCCCCGCCGCCCCGGCCCCCGGGGCGGCGGGAGGCGACGCCCACCATGCGGTACGGCGGCCTCCCGGAGCGGAGTTCGACTGTCAGACCAGGCAGAACTCGTTTCCTTCCGGGTCGGCCATCACCACATGATCGGGCCTGCCGTCCAACTCCTCCTCGCTGACCACGGTCGCGCCCGCAGCGGTCAACCGCTCCACCGCCTCGACCACGCGCGGCCATCGCACCTCCCACGGTGTCTCACGGCCGCCACCGACCTGGACGTCCACGTGCACCCGGTTCTTCACCGCCTTCGGCTCCGGCACCTTCAGGAAGGACATGGTGGGGCCCACCCCCTCGGGATCACAGAGGTACGCGCCGTCATCCCACTCGTCCTCCGGGATCCCGTAGTGGGAGAGCCATTCCTCCCAACTCCCGAATCCCACAGGTGCGGGCTTCTCCGCATAGCCCAGCGCCAGTGCCCAGAACTCAGCCAGCTTCGCCGGGTGCGCGCAGTCGATCGTCAAGCTCCACCTGGTCGCCATGCGGTCCTCCTCCGGTCGGATGCCGCGACGGTACCGCGCACCTCCGACACTCGCGGCCGGTGAGCCGTCCGGTGGCGGCCGACGCCGTCAGGGCCCTCGGCGCGCGCCGGGCAGGTGCCTCCCGGCGGCCGGTACGGTACCGGCGTGACGGGAACTCAGGACACCGTGCTGGTGGTGGTGCGCGGTCCGAGCGGGGCGGGCAAGTCGAGCGTCGCCGCGCGGCTGCGCGCCGCGTACGGACGGGGCGTGGCCGTCGTCGCCCAGGACGTGCTCCGGCGCACCGTCCTGCGCGAACGCGACCTCCCGGGCGGGGCGAACATCGGCCTCATCGACCTGGTCGCCCGGCACGCCCTCGACCACGGCTTCCACACCGTCGTCGAGGGCATCCTCGCCGCCGAGCGCTACGGCCCGATGCTCGCCCGGCTCGCCGCCGACCACCGCGGCCGCAGCCACCTGTACTACCTCGACGCCGACTTCGACGAGACCGTGCGCCGCCACGCCACCCGCCCCCAGGCCGCCGAGTTCTCCCCCGAGGACATGGCCGACTGGTACCAGCCCCACGACCTCCTGCCCGGCGGCCTCGAACGCGTCGTTCCGCAGCACAGCACCCTCGACGAGACCGTCGAGCGGATCCTCGCCGACACCCGTCTCACCCCGCCATTTCGCCACCGGTGAGCGACGCTACGACAGCTGAGCCCGTCCCCCGCAGGAGGCCGGGGGTACGGAACGGCCCCGCCCTACCGGCGGTGGCGGCCGGTAAGTGGTCGGCGCGGCCGGCGCCGCTGACGTAACGCGCGGGGCGCGGGCGCGGTTGCCTACGCCATGATCACGATCACGTGAATCTTGTCGAAACAAGATCATTATTTGATGATCCTTTGGCGTCATTTGACCCCATCTTTGATCTTGCCGCCCACTCCTATGCTCCGAGAGCGCCGTCGAGCGACGGTGTCTCAAGGAGTCGATATGAACAGACGGATGACCACACGACGCAGACCCGGCAGGCCCGTTGGCATGCGGGCGGTGAGCGGGTCGCTGGCCCTCGCCGTGGCGGTGTCGCTGCTGGCCGGGTCCGAGACGGCCCTCGCCGCGTCACCGAGCGCGGCGGCGAAGGCGGGCAAGGGAGCCGGGCAGTGGGCCACGTCCGCCGCCGACGTGCCGTCGGCGAGGGTCGCCGCCCGGCTGTCCGGGCAACGGGTGGAGGCGCTCTCCGAGCGTACGGAGACGTCGACGACGTGGGTGAACAAGGACGGTTCGCTCACCACCGAGCTGTTCGCGGGCCCGGTCCGCTTCCGGCGCGACGGCCAGTGGGTGGACGTCGACCTCGGCCTCCAGGCGGGCGCGGACGGGTCGGTGGCGCCGAAGGCCCACCCGAACGCGCTGCGGCTCGCCGGTGCCGGCGGCACCCGGGCGAAGTCGCTGCTCCACGCACAGGCGGCGGCCGCGGACGACGCCCGCACCCTGGTGACCCTCGGACAGGGCGACCAGCAGGTCGAGCTCCAGTGGCGCGGCGGCCTGCCCAAGCCCGCCCTGGACGGCACGAAGGCCACCTACCGGGACGCGATCGCGGACGGCGCGGCCGACCTGGTCGTGGAGGCCACCCGGACCGGCTTCGAGCAGTACACGGTGCTCAAGCAGCGCCCGAGCGCCGCCGGGTTCTCGTACACGATGCCGCTGAAGGCCGACGGCCTGAAGGCCGAGGTCCAGCCGGACGGCGGCGTGCTGTTCACCGACAAGCGCACCGGCGAGCGGCGGGCCGTGCTCCCGGCGCCGGTGATGTGGGACGCGACGGCCGCCGCCGAGGGCTCCGGCGAGCACGCCCGGCAGGCGAAGGTCGGTCTGAAGGTCGTTCAGCGCGGCGACGGCATCGACCTGGTGTTCACGCCGGACGCCGCGTTCCTCGCGGACCCGAGGACGCAGTACCCGGTGACGGTCGACCCCTCCACCACGGCCCTCGGCAACGTCTTCGACACCCGGGTGCAGCAGGGCGAGACGGTCGACTGGTCGGCCGACACCGAGATCTACTGGGGCAACTCCGGCACCAAGAACGCGGACGGCTCCTCCCGCCAGGCCCGGTCGTTCATCAACTGGAACACCGCGCCGATCGCGGACGCGCTGATCACCAACGCCAGCCTGTCGCTGTACAACTTCCACTCCGGCAACAGCGACTGCCAGCCCTACGCGTGGGACATCTGGGACACCGGCCTCGCCTCGACCGCCTCACGCTGGACGGCGCAGCCCTCCTGGAATGCCAAGAAGGCCACCGGCACCGAGACCAAGGGCCGGGACGCCTGCGGCGGCGACGGCTGGATCACCGCGGACGTCACCAACCTGGTGCAGACCTGGACGTCGGCGAAGAACACCACCTCGGGCATGGGGCTGCGCGCCCCGGACGAGACCAACACCAAGTACTGGAAGGAGGTGAACTCCGCCAACGCCGCGACCAACGTCCCGAAGCTGACGGTGACGTACAACTACCGCCCCCGGACCGGGACGGACCAGCAGGCCGGCTCCCCGTTCTACAAGGACGCCGCCGGCACCTGGTGGGTCAACTCCACCACCCCGACGCTGCGCGACACCTTCGTCGACCCGAACAACGACAAGGTCGACGGCACCTTCCAGATCTTCGACGCCGCCACCGACACCCAGGTGGGCAACGTCCTGGTCTCCCCGTACGTGCCGAGCGGGGCCCCGGCCTCCGTCAAGGTCCCGGCCGGTGTGCTGGCCAACGGCAGGACGTACAAGTTCCGCACCTCCCCGTACGACGGGCTGCACTACAACAACAACTGGTCGGCGTGGGCCACCTTCACGGTCGACACCTCCGCCCCCTCGGCGCCCGCCGCGCTCTCCTCCTCCGACTACCCGTCGGGCCAGTGGGTCAAGGGCCCCGGCCAGGCCGGTTCCTTCACCGCGACCCCGCCGGCCGGTGACCAGAACGCCCTGGAGTGGACGCTCGACGGCGCGACCTGGACCAAGGTCGCGACGAACGGCTCCACCGCGCCGGTGACCTTCACCGTGACCCCGGCCAAGGCCGGCACCAACACCCTTCAGGTGCGGGCGGTGGACCGGGCGGAGAACAAGTCCGAGGCCCGTACCCACACCTTCCAGGTCGGCGCGGGCGGTGTCACCTCGCCGAACGACGGCACGCGCACTGCGGCGCGCCTGCCGCTCACCGCCGAGGCCGACGCCGCCCGGTACGACCAGGTGGCCTTCTCCTGGCGGCGCTCCGACGCCGACGCCTGGACGCGGATCCCCGCCGGCGACATCACCAACGGCGGTGCCGCACTGGCGGCCTGGCCCGTGCCCCTCGCCGCGGGCAAGAGCCCGGCGCTCACCTGGAACGCCACCTCCACGGTGACCCCGGACGGCACCGTCCAGCTCCGCGCGGACTTCACCGGGCCCGGCGCCGCGGCCGTCTCCTCCGAGCCGGTGCGGGTCGTCGTCGACCGCAAGGCCGACGGCGCGGCGACGGAGAACGTCGGCCCGGGTGCGCTGAACCTGCTCACCGGCGACCTCAGGGTCCCGGCCACCGACGTGTCGCTGTTCGGCATGACGGTCGGCCGCACGCACTCCTCGCGTGACCCGCGGGCCGCCGCCGGCCAGGACGGCCAGGCCGCGGTCTTCGGCCCCAACTGGGTGTCCAGCGTGTCGTCGAGCCTGTCCGCCTCGGAGTACACGGAGATCCGCAGGACCTCCGGCACCTCGCTCAGCGTGATGGCCGCCGACGGCTCCGCCGTCTCCTTCACCTCGAACGCGGCCGGCAACGGCTGGGCGCCCGAACCGGGCAGCGAGGACCTCACCCTGAGCGGCTCCTTCGGCGCCGACTTCACGCTCTCCGGCACCGAGGGCACCGTCACCACCTTCGCCAAGGCCGATCCGGCCGCCGCCACCTGGACGGTGACCTCCACGCTCCAGGGCGGGCTGGCCAACACCACCACCAGCGTGGTGTCGGAGACGACCGTGGTCGGCGGCAAGACGCTGGCCCGGCCGAAGCTCGTCATCGCGCCGACCTCCGCGGCCACCCCGGCGGTGTGCGCGGCGAACGTCGCCGCCAAGGGCTGCCGCGTCCTGCAGTTCGTCTACGCCACCGCGACCACCGCCACCGGCGTCACCACCGGCACCGAGTTCGGTGACGTCGCCGGGCAGGTCAGCGCGATCAGGCTCTGGAGCACCGCGCCCGGGGCCGCCGCGGCCACCGCCACCGACGTCGCCGTCTACCGCTACGACTCGGCCGGGCGGCTGCGCCAGACCTGGGACCCGCGGCTCGGCCAGAGCAGCCAGAACCAGTACGCCTACTACACCCAGGGCGCCGACGACGGCCTGCTCTCCTCCGTCCAGCTCAGCGGCACCCTCGCCACCTCGCTGGCGTACGGCACCGTCACCGCCAACCCGGCCGCGGGCCCGGGCATGCTGACGAAGACCTGGCACGACACCCTCGCCCCCGGCACCACGGGCACCGTGAACGGCACCGCCACCACCACCGTCGTCTACGGCGTCCCGCTCTCCGGCGCGAAGGCACCGGAGGACCTCTCCGCGCCCGCCGCCTCCGCGTGGGGCCAGAGCGACCTGCCGACCGACGCCACCGCGGTGTTCCCGCCGGACCAGGCCCCCGCCTCCAACAACGGCACCGACCTCGGCGCCGGCGACTACACCAGGGCGAGCGTCACCTACCTGAACGCCTCCGGCCGCCAGGTCAACCAGGCCACCCCGGGCCACCACGTCACCACCACCGAGTACGACAACCAGGGCCGCCAGGTCCGCAGCCTGACCGCGGGCAACCGCGAGCTCGCCCTCGGGGCCACCCCCGCGGCCAAGGCCGAACTGGCCGACCTCGGCATCGACACCCTGCCCTCCGCCGAGCGCGCCCGGCTCCTGTCGAGCAGCAGCGCCTACAGCGCGGACGGCCAGCAGGAGACCGACGTCTACGACCCGCTCCACCGCATCACCCTCGCCGCCGACGCCACCTCCGGTGCGACGGTCCTGGCGAAGGCCGGCACCCAACTGCCCGCCCGCCAGCACACCGTGAAGACCTACGACGAGGGCCGGCCGACCGACGGCACCGCCAAGATCAAGAACCAGATCACCCTCACCACCACCGGCGCCCGGCTCCGCGCCTGGCCCGACCTGCTGGTCGACGCCCGCCAGGACCGGACCACGTACAACTGGGCGCTCGGCGTGCCCACCGCGCAGATCAAGGACAGCGGCGGCCTCGCCCTGACCACCACCACCGGCTACGACGGCCAGGGCCGGGTCGTCTCGACCCAGCAGCCGGCCTCCACCGGCTCCGACGCGGCGGCCGGCTGGACCACCTACTACACCGCCGGCGGCACCGGCACCTGTGGCAACCGCCCCGAGTGGGCCGACCTCGTCTGCCAGACCGGGCCCGCCGCGGCCATCACCGGCGGCGGCGCCAACCCGGCACAACTGCCCACCAGGACAACCCAGTACGGGCAGTTCGGCCAGGTCACCCGCACCACCGAGACGGCCAACGGCGTCACCCGCACCACCGTGACCGACACCGACACGGCGGGGCGCCCCACCACCGTCACCGTCACCGACGGCCTCGGTACCCCGGCCCCCGCCGCCACCACCACGTACCACCCGGGCACCGGCGCCGTCACCCGCCAGACCTCCGCCACCGGCGGCACCATCACCAAGGGCTACGACGAACTCGGCCGCCTGATCTCCTACACCGACGCCGACGGCGCCGTCACCACCACGGAGTACGACGCCCTCAACCGCCCCACCAAGGTCACCGACACCTCCCCCTCCACCACCACCTACACCTACGACACCGCCGTCGACCCGCGCGGCCTGGCGACCTCGGTGACGGACTCCGTCGCCGGCACCCTCACCGCCCGCTACGACGCCGACGGCACACCGCTCACCCAGGGCCTGCCCGGCGGCTACACCCGGACCGACGACAAGGACCCGGCCGGCACCACCACCGGCCGCACCTACACCCGCGACAGCGACGGCCTCGTGCTGGTCTCCGACGGCATCACCGAGACCATCCACGGCCAGCGGGCCACCCACACCGGCACCCCCGGCGTCACCGCGGCCCAGACCTACGCCTACGACCGGGCCGGCCGGCTCCTCCAGGTCCAGGACACCTCGACCGACGCCGTCTGCACCACCCGCACCTACACCTTCGACCGCAACACCAACCGCACCGCGCTGGCCACCGCCGACGCCGCCCGCGGCCAGACCTGCACCACCACCGGGGGCACCGGCCAGACCAGCACCTACGACACCGCCGACCGCCTGGTGAACCCCGGCTACACCTACGACGCGTTCGGCCGCACCACCGCACTGCCCGGCAGCACCGTCGCGTACTACAACACCGACCTGGTGCAGCAGCAGACCAGCGGCACCAACCGGCAGAGCTGGACCCTCGACTCGGCCCAGCGCTTCCGCGCCTGGACCACCGAGACCAACACCGCCGGCGCCTGGGCCCAGACCGGTCTGCGGACCAACCACTACGGCTCCGACACCGACAGCCCCCGCTGGATCACCGAGGACTCCGCGGGCACCCTGACCCGCAACGTCACCGGCCCCGCCGGCACCCTCGCCGCCACCACCGCGAAGACCGGCGGCACCGTCCTGCAACTCGCCAACCTGCACGGCGACATCACCCTGCGGCTGCCGCTGGACACCGCCGTCGCGCCCACCGTCCTCGACTACGACGAGTACGGCCAGCCGCGCACCGGCCAGCCCGGCACCCGCTACGCCTGGCTCGGCGACAAGCAGCGCTCCGACGAGACCCCGAGCGCCCTCACCCTCATGGGAGCGCGCCTCTACAACCCGGCCGCCGGCCGCTTCCTCTCCCCCGACCCGGTCCAGGGAGCGAGCGCCAACGCCTACGACTACTGCAACGCCGACCCGGTCAACTGCACCGACCTCAACGGCCGGATGCCCGGCTGGCTGAAGGCCGCGCTCAAGGCCGCCGTCGCCCGTGCCGTCCAACTGTCCGTCACCGCGGCCGTGGCCGCCTGGATCCCCTTCCTGGCACCCTGGGCGCTCCACATCGGCAACTGCGCCGGCGGCGCCTGCGCCGGTGTACTGTTCGGGAGCGGCGGCTGGAAGCAGCGCATCGTCTGGGCCGTCGCCGGCTGCCTCGCGGGTTTCGTCTTCGACCGCGGCGTCTCCCAGCGGATCGTCGACAAGGTGATCGGCGTGGTCAGGAGGTTCGTGTGACATCCACGGAGTCGGCGGAGTCGGCGGAGGAACCGGCAGCGCGCCGGGTGAGCCCGCTGCGCCTCGCCGCGACCAACGGGGCCTGGCTCGCGCCGTCCTTCCTCGCCGCCTACCTGCTCGCCGACCGCCTCACCGCCGACGCCACCACCCGCACCTGGTGCACCCTGCTCCTCGCACCGGTGATCGGCCTGGCCCTGCGTGCCGCGGCCACCCTCGTGGCCCGCCGCCGACGGGCGCGGACCAGCCGGCGATAGCCCGACGCACACTCCCGCAACAGGCCGACCCGCCGGCGCCACCGGCGGGTCGGCCTGTTCCGTGCTCGTTCCGTGCTCGTTCCGTGCCAGCGGGGCACACCGATGGTCACGAGGCAGACGGGGCGGCCGATGGCGAAGGCCGAGGCCAACGGCCTCGGCCTTTCGGCCGCCCGACGCCGAACGGCGCGCCGGGCGGTCAGCCCACCGCGGGCCGCGTACGACGCGCGGCGCGGGCAGGCACCTCCACCACGGTGAACCAGACCAGGACCGCGCACAGGAAGGCCGCCGCCGCGAAGACCAGCGGTCCCGTGACGGAGTCGTCCCGCGCGCCGGCGGCGAGCGCGGCGACCGCCGACAGGACGAGGGCGACGGCCGCCAGCGCACGAGGGCTGCGCGCGACGCCCGGTGCGGCGGAGGACGGCAGCAGCCAGAGCGCGAGACCGTAACAGGCGCAGCCCAGCAGCGCGGCCCCCAGCACGTCGCTGGGCCGGTGGTGGTAGAGCGCCTGCACGGCGCCGGCGGTGACGGTGAGCCACAGCATGCCGACCGCGGTGACGTAGGGGCGCAGGCGCGGGGAGGCGACGAGGGCGGCGCCGAGGACCAGCCCGATGGGGACGGCCGCGTGCCCGCTGGGGAAGCTCACCTCGGTGAGCATGTCGGGCGCGTTCACCAGGTCGGGGCGGGGCAGGAGCATCTTGCTGCACACCTCGGTGCCCCCGAACGTGCCCAGGACGACCCCGATCGCCGCGCAGCCCTGCCACCAGCACCGCCGCACCAGCGCGACGACCACGATCACGGCCATCCCCACGACCAGGGTGGGAAGGGCCGTGAACTCCAGCGGCGGCATGGCCGCCGAGTCGTAGACCGACCCCGACCAGTCGTAGATCCACGCCGGTTCGCCGCCGTTCCCGTTCATCAGGGAGTTCTCCCCCCGCTGCCCGAACGGGGTCCAGACGGCGAGCAGGTAGACCGCCACGAACCCCAGAGCGCACAGCAGAGCCGGCAGCCACGGCCGTATCGACCGCGAAGGGCCCCCTCCGGCCGGGGTTCCCGGGGCCCGGCCGGGAGCGTCCGGCCCGGGTGCGGACAGGGCCGGGTGATCTTGCTGAGTCATCACTGTCTTTCTGCTCGCAGCTCTGGGAACCGCGAGCCCTGGTCGTAGACGACTTGGTTTGAACGGGGACGCCGACGACGACGTCACGGTTCCCGTCCCGACCCGGACCCGACACCGGATCCGGACCTGGACCCGGACCCGACACCGAACCCGGACCCGGACCCGGACCCGGACTGAGGACATCGCCGTCGGCTCCTGCGGCGTCATGCCGGGTGGATGAGGCGGCTCTCGTAGGCGAAGACCACGGCTTGTATCCGGTCGCGGAGTTCGAGCTTGTGCAGGATTCGCCCCAGATGGGATTTCACGGTCGCCTCCGCGAGGAACAGGGCGGCCGCGATCTCGGTGTTGGACAGGCCGCAGCCCACCTGGACGAGCACCTCGCGTTCACGGGCGCTGAGCCGGCTCAGCCGATGGTCGGGGCCGGCGCTGCCGCCGTCGGGGATGTGCGGGCGCAGGTGCTCCAGCAGGAGGCGGGTGATCCGCGGGGACACCACCGCGTCGCCCGCGGCGACGCTGCGTATCGCGGTGAGCAGTTCCTCGGGCCTGGTGTTCTTCAGCAGGAAGCCCGAGGCTCCGGCGCTGAGTCCGGCGAAGGCGTATTCATCCAGGTCGAAGGTGGTGAGGATCAGCACTCTGCTGTGCGGGGAGGCCCGGATGACCTGCCGGGTCGCCTCGATCCCGTCGATCCCGGGCATCCGGACGTCCATGAGGACGACATCGGGGCGCAGTTCCCGGGCGAGGCGGATGGCCTGGGCGCCGTCCGCGGCTTCGCCGACCGGTGTCATGTCGGGCTGGCCCTCCAGGACCGTGCTGAAGGCCATCCGGAGCAGTGCTTCGTCGTCGGCGATCAGGATGCGGATCGTCATGCGGACGCCGCTCCGCCGCTGTCGAGGAGGAGACGGGTGTGGACTCCCCAGCCGCCACCCGGAAGCGGTCCGGCCCGCAACGTCCCCCCGTAGGCGGCCGCGCGCTCGCGCATGCCGGGGATGCCGTGGCCGGACGGTGTGGCGCCGGGAAGCGGCGGGCGGGGGCCGCTGTCGGTGACGTCCACGGTGACGGTCCCGGTCGAGCACCGTAGCCGGACCTTCGCGCGTGTGCCGGTGGGTGTGTGCTTGAGGGTGTTGGTCAAGGCTTCCTGTACCAGGCGGTAGACGGTCAGTTGTGCGGTGGCGGGTATGTGGGTGTGGCCGCCCTGGACCTCGATGCGGGTCGGCAGCCCGGCGGCGCACATCTGGTCGGCGAGGGCCTCCAGTTGGGCGATGCCGGGCAACGGGTGGCGTTCCGCGTCCGGTTCGTCGGTCCGCAGGATGCCCAACGAGCGCCGCATGTCGGTCAGGGCCTGCCGGCCCGTCTCGGAGATCTGGAGCATCGCGGTGGTCGCCTTGTCGGGCGACCGGTGCTGCGCGTAGACGGCGGCGTCGGTGAGCGCGACCATGACGGACAGGTTGTGGGTGACGATGTCGTGCATCTCCCGGGTGATACGTGTCCTCTCCTCGGCGACGGCCAGTCGCGCCTGCTGTTCCTGTTGCTGCTCCAGGCGTGCGGCCCGTTCCTCCAGGGCCGCGAGGTAGGCGCGCGTGGTCCGCACGTTCACACCCAGGACGGCGGCGGCGACGACCATCGCGGTGACCGCGACGAAGGGGGTCAGGAACGCGCCTTCCGTCGCCCAGCGCAGGCAGGCCAGCAGGGCCCCCGCCTCCACGACGGCACCGGTGACGAGCGTGCCGCGCCGGCCCGAGTTCGCGGCTGCCGTGTAGAGGGCCACCAACAGGCAGACGTCCGCCGGAAGTTGGACGTCCGTCAGCCACTGGACGAAGGCCGCGGCTGCCACGACGCCGAACACCGCGAGCGGGGCCCTGCGCCGCCACACCAGGGGCAGTGCGAGGGCGGCGGTGAGGGCGACGGCCACCGGCAGCTCGTGCGGTGCCCGGGTGGTGATGATGTTGAGCAGGAGAAGCGTCGGCAGCAGCGAGTCCCACGCCATGGGCGGCAGCCGGGAGGACCGGCGCCCGGCGGCTGTCACCAGTCGCGCCGCTCGTGCGGAGGCCAGGTCGGCGTACCTCGTCAGCCGTGAGGTCGTCCCCGCCCACCGCACCCGCGTCAGCACCCACACCCTGCCCCGGCCCCGGCCCCGGCCCCGGTGGGCATTGCCGGGTTCCGCGGCCGCCTCGGTCATCGCACGTCCCTGTCGATTCAGCGTCATGGTGGCCCCGGCCGGGGCTGCCACCGCGTGCAGCCGGATCCGAGTGGAGTACGGGAACGTACGCCTCGCGCTGCCCGGCACGTACCGCGGCCCTGTCACGGTAGGCGGCGGGCCCCATGGAGCACATGAGTCCACCGTCTGATGGCGCCGTGCCCGGGTACGACCGCAGGAGGAGTCCCGCTACCTCCCGTGGTCGTAGGGCGGCCGCCGATCCGGCGTGCCCGATTGCCACTCCGGTCGCACCGGGACCTGCCGCGGATTGCGACCCCGGTGGCACCCGACGGCGACCCGGGATCGATGTGGCAGCGCGTGCCCGGCGCCGAACATGGCCTGGTGACCGAGATCATCACGGGGCTGTACATGTCCCCCCTGGAAATCCTTGTCCTGCTGGGCGCCGTCGCACTGGTGGTGGCGCGCTGGCTTCCCCCCTCCGCCCGCCCACGCGTCACGATCGCGGCGGGGGCGGTTCTCGTGCTGTCCGCGATCCTGCTGAGCGTGGCGGGGATCCACTGGCAGATGCTGCCGGTACTGGCAGGCGCCGCCTTCGCGTCGCCGTTCGCCCTCTCCCCCCTGCTGCGACCGCTTCGACGCCGTCCCGGCCGGCCGGCGTGGCGGGCCCGATGGTGGCTGGCGTTGCCGGGATCGGTGGCCTGCGTCGGCCTGATCGCCACGGGCCCGGTGGCCGCCTGGGCCCTTCCCGTACCCGAGTTCCCCCAACCGTCGGGCGACTTCGCGGTCGGCACCCGCGTGGTCCAGTGGACCGACCCGCACCGCCCCGAGACCTTCACCGCCGATCCGGACGACCGGCGCACGGTCGTGGTCCAGCTCTGGTACCCCGCGCAGAAGAGCCCCACCGGCGCGCAGCGGGCCCAGTACCTCGGACGTACGGAGCACGAGGCGCGCACCGTCTCCGACGCCCTCGCCCGCCAGGTCGGCCTGCCGGGTTTCCTGGTCGACGGTGTTCCGCGTGCCCACACCCATGCGGTCTTCGACGCCCCGGTGGACGGCGGGCGGGGGCGGTTCCCCGTCGTCCTGTTCTCACCCGGGTCGGGCGGAGTGCGCACCCAGAACACCGCCTGGGCGGAGGAACTGGCCAGCCACGGCTACGTGGTCGCCGCCCTCGACCACCCGTACGACTCCGCCGCCGTCGTCCTCTCCGACGGCCGGACGATCACCACCGAGACCACCTCCACCGGCGACCCGGACCAGGACGAGAAACTGGCGGCCGACTGGACGGCGATTCGGGCCGCCGACCTCGGCTTCGTCCTCACCCAACTGGACGGCCTGGACCGGGGGGAGGCCGCCGACCCGCTGAGCGGACACCTGGACACCGGCCGGGCCGCGGTGGCCGGACACTCCATGGGCGGCGCCGCCGCCCTCCAGGCAGCCCGGCAGGACCGCCGCTTCCACGCCGTCATCGATCTGGACGGCTACCCCCACGGCCCCGCCTCCCCCTCCCTCGACCAGCCGACGCTCGCGCTCACCCAGGCCATCACCCCGGCAACCGACCCGCGCTACCTGCCCCGCCTCACCGAGGCGCTCAAGTCCAGCACCGCGACGAGCTACCGGCTCACCATCCCCGGCGCCGCACATCTCACGTTCATGGACGGCCCCCTGTATCTGCCGCCCGTGCCCTCGATCGTCGGCTCCCTGGGCCGCACGGAGAGCCCGCGCGTCGTCGCCGCGGCCACCCTCGCCTTCCTGGACGCCACTCTGCGAGGCAAACCCGGCGACCTGGCCGGCGTTCTGCCGGCCTACGGCAACCTCACCGTCCACCGCCCGGACAACAGCGGCTGACCAACTGTTCCGGGGCACGTACGCCTGCCGGACGAGGACAACGGCATCAGACGAGATCATCAGCCGGACGGCCGTGCCCGAAACCGCTGGTAGGCGGCCCCGCGTCGTTGTTCACCTGTGGGCGAACGCGCGGAGCAGGCGTACGTACGGGGTCCAGCGGGCCGGGCGGGCCACCGTGCCCGTGCAGGCGAGCTCGGCGCGGTCCAGGCCGTCCTCCAGGCAGGCGTCGTGCATCGGGCGCCAGGCCGCCGGCCAGGTCAGGCGCGCCAGGCCGCCGGCCTTCATCGCGAGGGTGTGCCGCAGCACGGTGCGTTCTTCGTCGACGGGCAGCACCGTGAACTCGTGGAAGCCGTGGAATCCGCGCGGCCCGCTGAAGGTGAAGCGGACCCAGGCCCCGGGCACGTAGGCGGTGACCGTGTAGCGGACCGGGCCGTGGCCGCCGGTCGCGCCGACCGCCAGTGGGCGGTCGAACTCCATCGCGGGCCAGTCCGAGTGCGGCCAGAGCCGGTCCGCCGGGCCGCCTGACAGGTTGTCGACGAGCGCGCCCACCTCGCTCGCCTTGGCGGCCAGCAGGCGCTCGTGCACGTTGTAGACGCCCATGCGTCCTCCCCTTCAGATTATTAGAGACCATCCTCTAATAATCTGGAGGGTACCCTCTGATTCATGGCGAGACCACCCCGCTTCGACACCGACCAGATCCTCGACGCCGCCGTCCGGCTGGCCGCCTCCGCCGGGCCGGCCGGCGTGACCATGTCCGCCGTCGCCCAGGCGATCGGCGCGCCGAGCGGGTCCATGTACCACCGCTTCCCCGGCCGTACGGCACTGCTCGCCGAGATGTGGCTGCGCACCGTGGAGCGTTTCCAGGAGGGGTACTTCGCCGCACTCGGCAGCGCGCCCGACCCCCACCCGGCCGCCCGCGCGGCCGCCCGGCACGTCATCTCCTGGAGCCGCGCCCACCCGCAGGAAGCCTCGCTCCTCCTCTACGGCGCCGAGGAGTTCGGCCGCGCCGACTGGTCCGAGGACCACAAGGAGCGCGCGGACCTCGGCAGCCGGCGCGTGCTCGACTCCATCGCCTCCCTCGCCGAAGCCCTCGGCGCGGCGGGCCCCCGGGACCACGAGCGCATCACCCTGGCCCTGATCGACCTGCCGCTGTCGGTGGTCCGCCGCCATCTGCGCGCCGGGCAGCCACTGCCACCGCACGCAGAAGACCTCACCGAGGAATGCACGACGGCTCTGCTGGCCGGCGCGGGGGCTCCGTGATCGGACTCCCCGAAGCCGGAGTCCTCCGCGGAGCTACACCGTCAGGCCCTGGCCGCCGGGGCGACGAGCGCCTGACGGACGGCGCAGTACCAGCTGGCGGGGCCGGTGGGGCAGTCGGGGCCGTCGACGTTGCGGGAGAGTGCGTACTCCCAGCCCGCGGCACCGGCGAAGTCCGGGTACTTGTCGGCGAGAGCGCGCAGGGTCCGCTGGAGGACCGGCATGTCGACGTAGCCCCCGCAGTCCAGGTTGTCGTTGGTGATGCCGGCGGCGACGACCTTGGACGCGGGGAACTGGTTCTGGATGACCGCGTCGTAGTCGGCGGTGTCGGCGAGGCTGCCGTTGCCGCAGTAGAACTGGGTGTTGTACCAGCGGATCAGGGGGCCGACCTGCTTTTCGAGCGTGCGGTAGTCGAGGAAGGGGAGGTTGCCGCCCTCGGGCAGGGTGAGCTCTCCGGGCCCTGGGGCGAGAGTGATCAGGAAGTCCGGCCCGAAGTCGGAGCGCAGCTGGCGGATGAGCCTCTCGGCGGTCGCCTCGTGGAACGCTTCCTCGACGTCGAGGTCGATGCCGTCCAGCCGGTACGTCCTGAGGGCGTCGCGGACGGGCGGGTAGTACATGCCGAAGTCCTTGTCGAGCAGCCCGTACGTCCCCTGCGCGGCGCCGCCGAGGAGTGCGGTGACCTTGACGCCCTTCGCCTGCACCGAGGCGATGTCACGCCACATCTGAACGTACTTGAGCGCGGAGGGCGGGTCGTCGTTCAGGGTGAGGATCGGGTACTGGGTGGGGTTGTTGAGGTGGAACGCGGCCACCTCCACCACGTCCGCGTGACCGATCAGGGGCACCGGGGAGACGTAGTGGCTGTCCGGGTCACCTGTGGTCGTGCCGGTCTGGTAGAACGCGACGACGTGGCGGGTCGCCGACGTCTTCGCCGCGGGAGAGGTGCCTCGCACCCCATCCGGGTGTCCGTGACTGCTCATGGACGGGTTCCTCCTGGTGGTCGGCCACAGACCTGCTGTGGGTCACCAGGAAGCGTGCCGCCCCGCCTGGAGGGTCGCGCGCATTCCCACCACGCGTCCTGGAATTCCACTCCGCCAGCCCCGTACCACCGCCGCCGCCCATCGGCCCGGCCCGCCGGGTCGAGGCCGGCGAGGTCGGTGTCGCGCTCGGCCCGACGAGCTCCCCGCCTCGCCGGCTCGGGGGAGGCTCAGTCGACGCAGAACTCGTTGCCCTCGACGTCCTGCATCACGATGCACGAATCGTGGCCGTCGTAGAGCAGTTGCACGCGTACCGCGCCGAGCGCGACCAGCCGGGTGCACTCGGCTTCGAGCGTGGCGAGGCGCTCTTCGCCCACGAGCCCGGTGCCGACCCGCACGTCGAGGTGCACCCGGTTCTTGACGACCTTGCCTTCGGGAACGCGCTGGAAGAACAGTCGCGGGCCCTCGCCTGAGGGGTCGCTGCAGGCGGACCACGAACCCCGGTCCTCAGCAGGCTGGGAGCGGTCGTACTCGTCCCAGGTGGCGAACCCCTTCGGCGGCGGCGATTCGTACCCCAGCACCTCGCACCAGAAGCGGGCGACGCGCTGGGGTTCCGCGCAGTCGAAGGTGACTTGGAACTTCTTGATCAATGACATAAGCGCACCATAACAGGGGTGCTGTCGCTCATCTCCGGCCCAGGAGCCGCACGTTGGCGCTCCCGAAACGGCAGGGGCGCGGGTCCTCCAGGAGAACCGGGAGCCACGCAGCCGCGGGAGTGCTAGCCGAACGACGTGGTGACGGTGTGGTGGAGCCGGGCGATCTCGTCCTCCCAGTCGGGGACCGCGCGGGCGGGGACCAGGATGACGTGTTCGACGCCGACGTCCGCGAACTCGGCCAGGCGCTCGCGCAACGCCCGGTCGCCGCCGACGGCATAGACATCGCGGCTGGTGCAGCCCTGTTTGTGGGCCGAGACCTCGGCGTCCAGCTCGCGCCGGAGTTCGGGGGTGTCGATGGCGGGCGGCACGTAGACGAGCTGCACCGCGCGGGTGATGTGCTCGGTGCGGCCGAGGTGCTGCCGCTCCTCGTCGAGGACCTTCAGGCGCCGGCGGTACTCGGCAGGGGTGATGAACGCGGGGACCCAGCCGTCCGCGAGGGCGGCGACGCGCCGTACGGTCCCCTCCCTGCCTCCGCCCAGCCACACGGGCGGCACCCCGGTCGGGCCGCTGCCGCTGGATTCCCCGGCGGACTCCCCGACGAGGCGGCGCAGGCGGCGCAGGATGTCCTCCAGGGCGGCGGCCGCTTCGGCGGGGTCCCGGATGAGGGCCTCGCGGGGGCCTCCGATGCCGAGCTGGGCGACGAACCGGCCGTTGGACCGCCGGTACAGGTCGGTCAGTTCGCGGACCACGGCGGAGGGTTCCAGGCCGGCGGCGACCAGGACGTGCGGACCGAATACCAGGGCGGATGTCCGGTGGGCCACTTCCCGTGCCAGCTCAAGCGGCGGGGGCATGTCGTCCCCGTTGTTGTTGTAGAACCAGAACGAATCGAATCCGTGCTGCTCCACCGCGTCGAGCAATTTCCACAAGTGGTCCCGCGTCACGTCATGACGCAACGAGGTACCGAAACAGAAGCCGAATTGCAGACCCATGAGACCTCCCTGTCGAGATATTGCCTGCGGGGCACGGCCGCCTGCCAGGCGGGCGGTCGATGAATTGGCGGGAGCCATATGAATACCGACTTCAGGTCCGCGATCCACAGGATTTTCCACTCCTGTCGAACCCTTTCGAACCCTGTCGAAATAAGGGGTCTCCGCTCACCGTGCGCAGCCGACGAAGCAGATCAGATACACCTTCGCCTGGAACGTACCACAGGGGTCAAGCCTTCGAGAAGTGCGCCAATCCAGGCCCGAAGCTCATTTACCGAGCCATATAACATCCTTTAACCAATCTTCGCAAGGTCCACAGGTTTCACTCAAACCAACGGTGTGATTCGCCCCAAAGTGCGCTCTTGCGCCGCCCCCGAGGCGGCAGGGGCGTCGGCGGAAGCACTGGATCCGGTGTCGGGAGAGGCGGGCATAGCCCTATGTCCAGAAAGTCGCCTTCCCTGCACCTTCGAGAATGAGACATTCCGTTTGCTCGTTCTTGAAAAACTCCCAGGGTACATACAGACTCGTTTCGTGAACGGACCCCGGCGTGCCGGAGGTCCGACCCGGGGCACCGATCCCCGAGGGCGCCGACCGCACCTTCACGTACGCGCCCCTGGTTCCCCTCTCAATTCGCCGTCGCCGGCATCCGCCCGCTCACGGGCGAACTCTTCGAGTTTGCAGAGCCCCATGCCCGGATGGCCGCACGGCTTCATTCTTCCTCTCGACACCCCGCGCTCGGACCACCGGCCGAGTGCCGCCAGCACGTACGGAAGGGGCAACCGAAGTGAACAGGAGCGACCTGGTTTCGGATTCGGGTCCGGCGCCGGATGCCGAATTCGCGTTCCCGCTCTCGGCCCCGGAGTTCGGTATCTGGCTCACCTGTCGGGACCAGCCGGAGTCCTTCAACATCCACCGCGTCTGGGAACTGCGCGGGCAGCTCGACGAGCAGGCCCTGAAGGGCGCCGTCGAGGAGACCGTCGCCCGGCACCCCGTGTTCGCCCGCCGGCTCGTCGACGAGGACGGCGTGCCCTCCTGGGTTCCCGGCGTGCCGCAGCCGCGATGGACCGCGATGGACACGGCCACGACGGTCGACGCCACGCCCTGGGCGCCCGTCGGACGCCACCGGTTCGACCTGAGACGAGACTGCCCCGTCCGCGTCGACCTGTTCCGGCACCGACCGGACCACCATGTGCTCTCCCTCCTGGTGCACCACATCGCGTGCGACGGGGCGTCGCTGGAGAACGTGCTGGCGGACATCGGTGCCGCGTACAACGCGCGCACCGGCGGCGGGCCCCCCTTCACACCGTCACCGGCACCGCCCGCGGTGTCCGACCCGCCCGCGCCGGCGGAGCCCTCCCGCTTCTGGCCCCTCGAACTGGCGGACGCCCAGTGGCCGGAGGCCCTGCCGCGCACCCCGGGCCCCCGGACGGCCGAAGCCGACGTCCTGGTGCTCCCGCTGCCCCCGGACGAGGCCGACGCGGTGCGCGCGGCGGCCCGCCGCCTGCGCGTCACCCCGTACCTCATGGGACTCGCCGCCCTCTACGCGGCGTTCGCCACGCAGGGCAACGCCCCCGACGTCATGGTCGCCACACCGTTCGCCTCCCGGACACCGGCCACCGTGTCGCTGGTCGGCTGCTTCGCGCGGATGGTCCCGCTGCGCCAGCGGTGGCCCTCGGGAGCCTCCGGCACCGAGCTCTGCGACGGTGTGCGGCGGACCGTCGCCGAGGCGCTGTCCCACGCGCACGAGCCGATCCACGAGAGCGCGGACCTCTTCGACGCCGCGGCGCCCGGACTCACCGTCAGTTTCCAGCTGCGGGACCCCCTTCCGGGGCCGGCACTCGGCGGGCTCACCGTCCGTGCGATGGAAGCGGCGTGGGCGGCGGGCACCGTACCCGGGGCGGAAGCGGTGCGTGAGCCGGCGGCACCCGTCGCAGGCGCACCGGAGGCGCCCGGAGCGACTGAAGCGACTGAAACCCCCGGAGCCCCTGAAGCCCTCGAAGCTCCCGGAGCCGCTCCCCCGGCCGGGCACCCCGGCGGGACGAACGGCCTCACTCGTTTCGACCTCGAATTCGACCTGTGCTTACGGGCGGACGACGCCTCGGTGACGGTGACGCGCCGGGTGCGCGGCGGCACGACCCACGCGGCCGCCGCCGAACTGCTCGCCGTCTACCGCCGGGTCCTGCTCGCCCTCGCCCGCGACCCGGGGGCACCGCTGCCCCGCTCGACGAGCGCGGCGACGCCGTCCCTGATCGTCGCGCCGGCCGATCCGTCGGCGCACGCACAGCCCCTCATGGACCGGTTCGACGCCTGGGTGCGCACACAGCCCCGGCGGCCGGCGGTGCGGTGCGGCGACGACCTCCTCACCTTCGCCGGCCTGGACCGCGAGGTCGCCCGGCTCGCCGCCGCCCTGCGCCGCCACGGCGCGGGCCCGGGCACCGCGGTGGGCGTCCTGCGCGAGCGGGGCGTCGCCCTGGTCGCCTCCGTGCTGGCGGCGTGGCGGGTGCGGGCCCACGTCGTCGCCCTCGACCCCTCCCAGCCCGACTCCCGTCTCGCCTACGTCGTGGCGGACACCGGCACCCGTCTCGTGCTGTGCGACCCCGCGTCACGCCACCGGCTCGACGCCTCGCTCACGATCGTCGACGAGGACGCGCACGCCGGGGCCCCGGACGCGGAGAACGCGCACACCGAGGCCCCGGACGCCGAGAACGCGCACGCCGAAGACGCCCGCCCCCACGATCTGGCGTACGTCCTGCACACCTCGGGCACCACCGGCCGCCCCAAGGGCGTCATGGTCGAGCACCGAGGTCTCGCCGTCCTCGTCGACGCGCAGCCGGCGGGAGCCGGGGCCGCCCGGGTCGGCGTCACCGCCGCCGTCTCCTTCGACGTCTTCTTCCAGCAGCTCCTCTACCTCTTCCGGGGCAGCTGCCTGGTGGTGGCCGACCAGGCCACGTACCGCGATCCGCAGGCGCTGGTGCAGTGGGTCGAGCGCAACGACGTGCGCCTGCTCAGCACCTCGCCGTCGATGTTCGCCGCCATGCGCCCCTTCGGCGTGGAGGAGATGTTCCAACGCACGGGCCTGGAGCTGGACTTCGGGGGCGAGGCGGTCGACGCCACGACCTGGCGCAGGCTGCGCGAGCTGGGTGTCAGGGGATCCAACGGCTACGGTCCGACCGAGGTCACGATCCAGACCACGTGGTGCGGTTTCGACGAGTACGGGACCCCCAGCATCGGCCGGCCCCTCGACGGCACCTCGGCCTACGTCCTGGGCCCCGACCTCCGCCCCGTGCCGGTCGGTTCCCGCGGCGAGCTGTACCTCGCGGGGCCGCTGGTCACCCGCGGCTACCTCAACGCCCCCGCGCTCACGGCCGAGCGCTACCTCCCGGACCCCTTCACCACGGCACCCGGCGCCCGGATGTACCGCACGGGGGACCGCGTCACCCTCGGTGCCGACGGACACCTGATCTACCACGGCCGGACCGACCACCAGCTGAAGGTGCGCGGCCAGCGGGTCGACCCGTACGAGGTGGAGGAGGTGCTGCGCGGCACGCCGGGCGTCCAGGACGCCCACGTGGCACGCCAGGGTCCGATCGGGACGGCGGGGCTCCTCGCCTGGGTCACCCCCCGCCGCCCCGGGCCGGTTCCGGTGCCGGGGGAGCTGCGCAGCCTCGCGGCCCGGCGGCTGGCGCCCGCCGCGGTGCCCGCGCACATCGAGGTCGTCGACGCGTTCCCGCTCACGCTCAGCGGAAAGGTCGACGAGCGTGCCCTGCCCGTGCCCGTGCCCGTGCAGCCGCCGGACGGCGGCGCGGACCCCGCCGTCCGGCTCTGGACGCTGACGCTCGGCCGCCCGCCCGCCTCGAACGGGGACAACTTCTTCTCCTGCGGCGGGAGTTCACTGGACGCGGCCCGGCTCGTCGCCGAGGTCAACCAGGAGTGCGGGGTGCGCGTCGACCTCGCCTCGTTCTTCGGCGACCCGACACCGGAAGGGTTGCGGCACCTGATCGCGCGGGCCGCGCCCGCCGGCGGCGAGGACCCGTCCACGGCTGCGCCCGCCGGTCTGTCGGCCGCCCAGCGGCGGCTGTGGCTGCTGCACCGGGCGGAGCCGGACAGCCATGAGTTCACCGTGTACTGGGCGCTGCGGCTGAGCGGTCCGCTGGATCCCGGGCGCCTGGAGACGGCCTGGCACGACGTGCTCACCGCCCACCCCGAGACGCGGCTGCGGGTCATCGACGACGACGTGGCCCCCGGGCGCGGGCAGTGGCCCCTGACGGCGTTCACCGTGAGCGTGCGGGACGTGCCCGGGCACGCCCTGGCGGAGCACCTGCGGCGCGTGGCCCACCGGCCCTTCGACCTGTTCGAGGAGCCCTTGGTCGAGCTGCGGGTGCTCAGGACCGGCCCCGGGGACCACGTGCTGGTCTTCGTCGGCCACCACCTCGTGCTCGACCGCCGCTCCACGGAGCTGATCACCGAGCAGCTGCTGAGCCGGCTGGCCGGCGGCCCGGCGCTCCCGCCCGCCCCGGCGGGCGCCGTCCCCGGGCCGTCGCCCGCCGAGGCCGAACGGCTGCGCCGGTTCTGGGCCGAGGAGCTCGCCGGCGTCTCCGCCCACTCGCCGGTCGCCCTCGGCGGGCCCCGGCCGGGCCCGCACCGGCGCACCGCGGCGACGGTCGGCGTCCCGCTGGACGCGGCGCAGTGGCAGCGTGTGGCCGAGGCGGCGCGTACGCATCGCACCACTGCCCTCGTCCTCGTCCTGTCGGCGTTCGCGGTGACGGCCGACCGGTACGGCGCGGCGGGCGACGTCCTGGTCGGTACCACCATGGACGTCCGACCGCCCGGCTTCAACGAGGCCGTCGGCCTCTTCGTCAACCCCGTCCCGGTACGGCTGCGCCCCCGCCCCGGCGGCACCGCCGGCGAGGCGGTCACCCAGGCGCACGCGGCCCTCCTGCGGGCGCACGCACACCGCGCGCACCCCTTCGACGAACTCGTCAGGGAGCTCGGTCTGCGGGCCGGTCCGGGGCAGGCCCCCCTATTCCAGGTGCTGGTCGACCATGAGCAGCCGGCCACGGCGACGGCCGCGCCGCCCTGCGTCCGCGCCCGCCCGGTGGAGATCCCGGCGGCCATCGCGAAGTACGACGTCGAGATCCTGCTCCGGGAGACCGCTGACGGCGCCCGGCTGGACGTGCTCCACCGCACCGACCGGTGGACGACGGACCAGGCCTGGCAGCTGGCCGAGCGGATCCGCGGGGCGCTGCTCGCGCTGGCGGCCGAGCCCTCCGCACCGGCCGCGCTCCCCGTGGCGCTGGACCCGGGGCGCCTCCCCCTGGAGTGGGGGCGGGGCCCGGAGCCGTTCGCGCCGGTGGTCCCGGTGAGCGAGCTCATCGCCCGGATCGCCCGGGAGGCACCGGAGCGGACCGCCGTGGTCGCCGGGGGCGAGCAGCTCACGTACGGGCGGCTGCGGGCCGACGCCCTGGACCTCGCCGCCCGGCTGACGGCCCGGGGCGCGGGCCGGGGCGCCCGGGTGGCGGTGCTGACCGAGCGGTCCGCGGGCCAGATGACCGCGCTGCTCGGTGTGCACTTCGCCGGTGCCGCGTACGTCCCGCTCGATCCCCGGCACCCCGACTCCCGCATGACGGCGTGCCTGGCCGACTGCGGGGCCTGCGCCGTCGTCGCCGACGCGGCCATGGCCGGGCGGGCGGCGTCCTTCGGGCTGCCGCTGGTCCCGCTGGTCCCGCTGGTCCCCGTGGTCCCCCTGCGCCCGACGGCCGGGCCGGGGGCCGACCGGAGTGCCGAGCCCGCCGTCCCCCTCCCGCCCGGACCGCACGATCCCGCGTACGTCATCTACACCTCCGGGACGACCGGGCGGCCCAAGGGCGTGGTGATCGAGCACGGCACGCTGGCCGCCTCCACGGCTGCCCGCCGCACCGTCTATCCGGGGCGGCCGGTCTTCCTGCTGCTCTCGCCCGCGGCGTTCGACTCGGCCGCGGCCGGGATCTGGGGAACGCTGTCGGCCGGTGGCCGCCTGGTCGTCGCGAGCGACGACGAGGTCCGCGACCCCGAGGCCCTGGTCGCCCTGATCGCCCGGCACCAGGTCACCCGGCTGCTGTGCGTGCCCTCGCTCCACGCCCTGCTGCTCACCGCCGCCGACCGGGCCGGCCCCGACGCGGTGCGGAGCCTGCGCGAGGTCGTCACGGCCGGGGAGCCGCTCCCGGACGAGCTGCTGCGGCGCCACTTCGCCGTCCTGCCCGGGGTGGCGCTGGTCAACGAGTACGGGCCCACCGAGGCCACCGTCTGGGCGAGCTACCGCCGTTACCACGGGCCGGAGGCCGTGGACATCGGCGGCCCGGTGCCGGGGTACCGCCTCTACGTCCTGGACCACGCCCTGCGCCCCGTCCCCCCGGGGGTCGACGGCGAACTGTACGTCGGCGGCGCGGGGGTGGGCCGGGGGTACGTCGGCCGGCCCGCCGAGACGGCCGGCGCCTTCCTGCCCGACCCGTTCAGCGGCGAGCCGGGGGCCCGGATGTACCGCACGGGCGACCGGGTGCGGTGGCAGGGGCCGGAGGCGCTCGCCTTCGTCGGCCGGCTGGACCACCAGATCAAGGTCCGTGGCCACCGGGTGCAGCCCGCCGAGGTGGAGGCGGCGCTGCGCGGCGCCGAGGGCGTCCGGGAGGCGGCCGTGGTCGCCGACGGCGGCGCGCGCCTCGTCGGCTTCGTCACCGGCGGCGGGCGGCCGGAGGCCATCCGGCGCGAAGTCGCCGAGCTGCTGCCGGAGTTCATGGTCCCCGCCGTGGTCCACGCGCTGGAGCGGCTGCCCGTCACCCCCAACGGCAAGGTCGACCGGCGGGCCCTGGAGCAGGAGGCGGCCCGGCGCCGGGCCTCGGCGCTCGCCCGGCCCGCCGGGGACGTGTCGCCCGGGCACGCGGCGGTCACCGCGGCGTGGCGGGAGGTCCTGGGCGTCGTCGAGGTTCCCGGCGACGTCAACTTCTTCGACCTCGGGGGGCATTCGCTGCTGGTGCCGGCGCTCCAGGAGGCGCTGCACCGGCACACCGGCGTCCGGCTGCCGATCCTCGACCTCTTCCGCCACAGCACCGTCGCCGACCTCGCGGCCCGACTGGCCCGCGCGAAAACGGACCCGCCGCCCGCCCCCGGGACGGAACCACCGCCCTCAGCCGGGTCGTCCCGTCGCCGACGCGGCGACGCGGCCCGTACGCTCCGCGACCGCCGTGCCCAGGAGGCCGACCGATGAACCGCGACCGTTCCCTCGACATCGCCGTCACCGGCATGACGGGGCGCTTCCCCGGCGCGGCCGATGTGGCACAGCTGTGGCAGGCCCTGCGCGACGGGCGGGTGCTGACCCGGCGCCTGAGCCGGGAGGAGCTGTCGGCCCGCGGCGTCCCCGCGTCCCTCGCCGACGATCCGGCCTACGTCCCCGTCCACGGGTCGCTCGACGATCCCGACCGCTTCGACCACGCGTTCTTCGGCGTCAGCCCCCGCGAGGCCGGGCTGACGGACCCGCAGCACCGCCTGCTGCTGGAGTGCGCCTGGGCCGCCCTGGAGGACGCCGGCCACAGCGTCACGGCCGGCGACGGTCTGCGGACGGCGGTGTACGCGGCCGCCAGCGGCAGCGGTCACCTGCGGGCGCTCCTGGCCTCCGGCTCGCTGGCGCCCCCGGAGTTCGAGGAGGCGCTCCTCGTCAACGAACGCGATTTCCTCGCGACGCGCATCGCCTACAAACTGGGGCTGACCGGGCCCGCGCTCACCGTCCTCACGGCCTGCTCCTCCTCGCTCGTCGCGGCCCACCTGGCCGTCCAGGCGCTGAACAACGGGGAGTGCGACCAGGCCCTGGTGCTCGCCGCGTCGGCCAACGCCCCCCAGGCGGGGCACCTGCCCATGGCCGGCGGAGTGATGTCGCTCAGCGGGCACTGCCGCCCCTTCGACGCCTCGGCGGACGGCACCCTCGGCGGCTCGGGGGCGCTGGGCGTCGTCCTGCGCCGCTACGAGGACGTGGCGGACGGCCCGCTCCCCCTGCACGGAGTGCTGCTGGGCTCCGCCGTCAACAACGACGGCACCGCCAAGGCGGGCTTCCTCGCGCCGTCGGCGGCGGGCCAGGAGCAGGCGATCCGCGCCGCGCTCGCCGCCGCCGACGTCGACGCCGCGTCCGTCGGCTACCTGGAGAGCCACGGCACCGGCACCCGCGTCGGCGACCCCATCGAGTGGTCCGCCGCCTCCTCGGTGTACCGATCGCTGGGTGCCGCTCCCGGCAGCATCCCGGTCGGCGCGCTCAAGGCGACCATCGGCCACCTCGACGCCGCCGCCGGACTCGCCGGGCTGGTGAAGGCGCTGCTGGTGCTCCGGCACGGGTACGTGCCCGCGATTCCCGGGCTGAGCCGGGCCAATCCGCTGCTGGAGCGGGAGGACTCGCCGCTGTCCCTGCCCACCGAGGCCGGGCCGTGGCGGGGCCCGCAGCCGCGCCGGGCCGCGGTGAGCTCGTTCGGCGTGGGCGGGACCAACGTGCACATGGTGGTGGAGCAGCCTCCGGAGCCGGCCGCCCCACCGCCCGCCCCGCCGTCCGGGCGGGAACGGCTGGTGGTGCTCTCCGCGAAGGACCCACGGTCCCTCGCCCGCATGCGGGAGCGGCTCGCCGCGCACCTGGAGGACGCCGAAGCCGCCCCCTCGCTGGAGGACGTCGGCCGGACCCTCACCCGGCGGGCGGAACTCCCCTACCGCTCCTCGGCGGTGGGCGCGAGCGTGGCCGAGGTCGTGGCGGCGCTGCGCGCCCCGGCCGAGGCGGCACCGGAGCCCGCGGCGCACCCCGCCCCGGCGCTGCTGCTCTTCCCGGGGCAGGGGACGCAGTTCCCCGGCATGGCGGCGCCCTTCGCCGCCGCCCTGCCCCCGTTCGCCGACGCGCTGGACGCCTGCCTGGCCGCCTTCTCCCCCGGGCTCGCCCGCGAGGTGGACGAGGCGCTGCACGACGCCGCCTTCCCCGCCGAACGCCTCGCCCGGACGGCGCTCGCCCAGCCCGCGCTCTTCGCCGTCGAGTACGCCGCCGGGACGGCGCTGCTCGCCCTGGGCCTGGTCCCCTGCGCGCTGCTCGGGCACAGCCTGGGGGAGATCACGGCGGCGACCCTGGCCGGCGCGCTCGCCCTCGACGCCGCGGCCCGTCTCGTGGCACGCCGGGCCCTGCTGATGCAGGACTGCGCCCCGGGCGCGATGGTCTCGCTGGCCTGCGGCGAGGCCGAGGCCCGGGCCCTGCTGGCCGAGACCGGCGCCGAGCTGAGCATCGCGGCGGTCAACGCCGCCACGAGCACCGTGCTCGCCGGGTCCCCCGGGGCGGTGGCGGCCTTCCGGGAGCGGATCGGCGGCCGGTACGCGGCCAAGGTGCTGCGGTCGTCCCGTGCCTTCCACTCCCCGCTGATCGAACCGGCGGCCGACGCACTGCGGGGCACACCGGCGGCCGATGAGGTGCGCCCCGCCGCCCTGGCGTGGATCGAGAACACGGAGGGGCAGCTGCTGCCCGAGGGCTCGCTCACCGACCCCGGCCACTTCGCCCGGGCCGCCCGCCGGCCGGTGCGCTTCGCGGACGCGCTGGCGACGGCCCGGGCGAAGTTCCCCGACGCCATCGCGGTCGAGGTCGGGCCCGGCCGGGTGCTGAGCGGCTTCGCGGAAGCCGCCGGGCTGCCCGCGATCCCGCTGCTGGGCTCCTCGCCGCCGGCCCCCACCGCGCCGTCGCACGCCCCGGCCGCTGCCACCGCCCGCCCGGTGCTGGCGGCGATCGGCCGGCTGTGGTGCTCCGGCCTCCCCCTGGACCTCTCCCCGCTCCAGGCCCCGGGGCGCTCCGTCCCCCTGCCGACCTATCCGTTCCACGGCCCGCGCCACCCGGTGCCGGCCGCCCCGGCGCCCGGAGCACCGCCAGGACCACCGCCCGGACCACCCGTCACCGACGCGGCCGAGCCCGTCGCGGACACCCCCGTCGCGATCCTCCGCGCCCTGTGGGCCGAACAGCTGGGGGTGACCGACGTGCCCGACACGGCCGACTTCTTCCAGCTGGGCGGTGACTCGCTCACCGTGGCCCGGCTGGCGCGCGGGATGAGCCGCCGGTTCGGCGTCGACGTCCCCGTCGGCGAGCTGCTGCGGGCCCGGTCCATCGGGCTCCAGTACGCGCTGGTGGAGCGGTTGATCGCCCAGCAGATCCTCGACGAGGCCGGGGAGGAGCTCGGATGACCGCCTCACCCCTCGACCGGCTCACCCCCGGGCAGCGCGCCGAACTGGCCGCCCGGCTCCAGGGGCGCAGCCCCGCGGCCGCGTCTCCGGCGGCTGCCGCACCGTCATCGGCGGATTCGGAACCGGCGCTCCCGCCCCGCCCGGAGGCCGCGGCCGGCAGCCACCCCCTCTCCGTCACCCAGTACCGGATGTGGCTCGCCGAGCAAGCGTCCCCCGCCGCGTCGGCGGCCTACACCGTGCCCCTGGCCCTCCAGCTCGCGGGCCCGCTCGACATCGACCGGCTCCGCGCGTGCCTGGACGCCCTCGCCGGGCGCCATCTGGCCCTGCGCACCCGTTTCGGCCAGGAGAACGGGGTGCCCCGGCAGCGCTTCGACCTGCCCGCCCGCATCCCGCTGGAGGTGCGGCCGGTGCCCCCGGGAACGCCGGAGCGGGACCGGGCCCTCGACGCCGAGGCGGCGCGCCCGTTCCGCCTGGACCGGCCCCCGTACGTCCGTGCCGTCCTGCTGGCCCAGGGGCCGCAGCAGCACACCCTCCTCCTGACCTTCCACCACGCCGTCTGCGACGGATGGTCGTTGGGGGTGCTGATCGACGACCTGCTGGACGCGTACGCCGCCGGGGGCGGCCCCGGTTCCGCCCGTCCCGCGCCGGCCGCCCAGCACCTCGACTACGTCCACTGGGAGCAGTCGCCGGACGGGCGGGCCGCGCTGGCCGCCCACGCCGCCCACTGGGCCCGCTCCGGCGGCAGCGCCGACGACGGGGCCGAACTCCCCTTCGCCGTCGACCCGACCGCCTCGGAGCAGGCCGCCACGGAGCAGGCCACCGCGGAACAGGCCGCCACACGGCAGACCGCCTCGCAGCAGACCGCCCGGATGCCGCACGCCGAGCTGGCGCTGCCCCCGGACCTCACCCGGCAGGTCCACGCGTTCGCCCGGCGGTACGCCTGCACGGCGCACGCGGTGTGGCTCGCCGCGTTCGCGGCCACCTGGAGCGCGGTCACCGGCGCCCGGACGGCCTCCGTGAGCGTTCCCACCGCCAACCGGGCGGCGGAGCGCTACGACCTCACCGTGGGCGCCTTCGTCTCCGCTATGCCCCTCGCCCTGTCCCTGCCCCCCGCGCTGGGCTTCGCCGCGCTGGCCCGGCGGACCGGCGAGCAGCTCCTGACCGGTTCCCGACACCCGACCCTCCCCCTGACCTCCGACGACACCGCCGTGCCCGTACCCGCCGCCGCCTTCGTCCTGACCCACGAGGACAACCGGCCGCGCCCGGCCGGCCCCCTCACGGTCACCCCCCTGCCGGTGCGCGTCCAGGGCGACCAGGGCGCCCTGACCGTGCAACTCACGGAACACGCCGACACCGCCGCCGTCCGGCTGACCGGCTCCCCGCAGCACTACACCGACGCGGCCCTCGCCCGGCTCGGGCGGGCCTACCGACGTTGCCTCGCCTCCGTGCTCGCCGCCCCCGACGCGCCGCTGGCCGCGCTGGACGCACGCGACCCGGCCGAGCGCGAGACCATCGCGGCCGCCTCCACGGCGCCGCCCGCGGCCGGGGCCCGCCTGCCCTACGACGCCTTCGCGGACTGGGCGCGGCGCACCCCCGAGGCCTTCGCCGTCTGGGACGCCGCCGGCGGTCACCTCACCTACCGGGCGCTGCACGAGCGCACCGAGCGCGCGGCGGCCCACCTCGCCCTGGCCGGGGTCGGCCCCGGCTCGGCGGTGGCCCTGGACGTACCGGCGGGCGCCGACTACCCGGCGCTGGCCCTGGCGGTCTGGCGGCTCGGCGGCTGGATCATCGCGCTGCGCCCCGACGACCCCGTGGAACGCCGCCGCGCCCTGCTACGCAGCGCCCGGGCGGACTTCCTCGTCCGCACGGCCGACGCCCCCGGGCACGATGCCGACGGGGACCATGCCGACGAAGACCGTGCCGACGGCGGCGCGCCGGGGAGGGTGCTCCGGACGATCCGGCTCCCCCGAGGGGGCGCGCGCGAGCTCCCGGCCACCGGGGCGGCGGTGCCGCCCGTGGCCCGCACGGGCCCGCAGGACCTGGCCTACGCGGTGTTCACCTCCGGCACGACCGGTACGCCCAAGTGCGTCCCGGTGCCGCTGGGGGCGCTGGCCAACGAGCTCGCCTGGCGCCGCGAGGCGATCGGCCTCGCCGCCCCCGACCGGGTGCTCCAGACCATTCCCCTGGTCTTCGACCCGTCGCTGTGGCAGTGCTTCGGACCGCTGGTCGCCGGGGCCGGCGTGGTCTTCCCCGGCGTCGACCTCGGGGCGCATCCGGCCGCCCTGGTGGAGGCCGCCCTGGAGCACTCCGCGACCGTGGTCGACGTCGTCCCGTCCCTGCTCGCGGCCCTGGACGACGAGGACCTGCGCCGGCTGCCGGCCCGGGTCGTCTTCTGCGGCGGGGAGGCGCTGCCCTCGGCGCAGGCCGACCGCTACCTGCGCGTGGGCCGCGGTGAACTGCGCAACCAGTACGGGCCGTCCGAGACCTGCATCGACGCCACGTCGTACCGGTGCGCGGCGGGGGCCGAGGGCGGCACCGCCCCCGTCGGCCGCCCCATCTCCGGCGTGCGCCTGCACATCCTCGACGGCGCGCTGCGTCCGGTGCCCATCGGGGTCACCGGCGAGCTGTACATCGGCGGCACCGGGGTGGCGCGCGGCTACCGGGGCCGTCCGGCCGAGACGGCGGCCCGGTTCCTGCCCGACCCGGCCGGTCCCCCGGGCTCGCGGATGTACCGCACCGGGGACCGGGTGCGGTGGAACGCCGACGGGAGCGTGCAGTTCGTCGGCCGCAGCGACAACCAGGTCAAGGTGCGCGGCCACCGGGTGGAGCTGGAGGAGGTCGACCGGCACGTCGTGGACGCGCCGGGGGTGCGGGAGGCGGCCACCGTCGTCGTCGGGGAACGCGTCAGCCGCCTGGTGGGCTTCGTCACCGGCGAGCCCGCCCCGGACCCGGCGGCGGTGCGCGCCCATCTGGCCCGTACCCTCCCGCCGTACATGGTGCCCGGCGAGATCCGGGTGCTCCCTCGGCTGCCGGTGACCGCCAACGGCAAGGCGGACCGCCGCGCGCTGCTGACGATGGTGCGCTCCGCGCGCACGGCGGCGGGCCCCGCCGCCGCCCACGACCGGGTGGCCGCCGCCGTGGTGGAGGCGTTCGCGGCGGCGCTCGACCGGCCGTCGGCCACCCTGGACGACCATCTCTACGACCTCGGCGGGGCGTCGCTGGGGGCGGCCCGGATCGCCTCCGCGCTGAGCCGCCGCCTCGGGTCGGAGGTCCCCGTGCGCACCGTCCTGACGCATCCGCTGGCCGCCGAACTCGCCACCGAGGTCAGGACGTTGCTCGCAGCAGCAGCAGCACCGCCGCCTCCCGCCGACGCCGGAGCCGACGCTTCCCAGACACCCGAACAGCTCCTGGTGGCCCAGCAGGAGCGGGCCCTCGGACACACCGCTCCCCCGATTCCGCTGCTGCTCAGGCTCGACGCCCCCGTGGATCCGCGGGACGTGGAGCGGGCGGTCCGCGCACTGGTCGCCCGGCACGAGGCCCTGCGGCCGGCGGCCCCGCAGGCCGTGCCCGGGACGACGGAGGCGACACCGGGGGCCGCCGGAACGGGACAGCACGACGCGTGGCAGCCCTGCCCCGTGGCCCCACTGCCGGACCAGCCCGCCCAGGTCCACTGGGACACCGCACTGATCGAGCGGCCACTGCCCGCAGGATCACCGGGGCTGGAGGTCGTCCTGCTGACCGGAGAGGACGGCACCGTCCGGCACCTGCTGCTGAGGCTGGCCCGCCACCGGGGCGACGGTGCCTCCGTGGGCATCCTCGCCGACGAGCTCCTCGCCCTGCTCGCCGGACGCGACCTGCCCCGGCCGGCCCCGCGCTACAGCGACTACGCCCGCGCCAGGGCCTCCCGCCGCACGGCCCGGCGCGCCGAACTGGAGCGGTACTGGCGCACCAGCCTGGGCCCGGTCCCCCCGGACCCGTTCGCCGAGCGCCGCACCGGCCCGAGGACCTTCCGCAACCACGGGGTGCGGAAGGTCCTCCCCGCCGACGCGTACGCGCGCCTCCAGCGGGCGGGCCGGACGGCGGGCACGACCACCACGGCCGCCTTCCTCGACCTGCTCGGCCGGATCGTCTCCCGGATGTCGGGCGGCACGTCCACGGTGATCGGCATGCCGGTCTCCCACCGCTCGGCGGCCACCGAGGAAACGCTCGTCGGCCGCGCCGTCGACCTGCTGCCGGTGGTGCTCGGCGCCACCGGGGCCGGCCACGCCCACCGGGCGCTGCTGTCGGCCCTGGACCACGCCGACCTGCCGCTGCTGCACATCGCCGAGCTCGCCGATCCGGTCGACCCCGCGCTCCGGCCGCCGGTCTGCGCGGCCGGGCTGGTCGTCCACGGGCAGGAGGAGAACCCGGCCGTGGTGCCGGACGACCCGCCCCACGACACCGTGCCCGAGCACTGGGCGGACCTCGACCTCGTCCTCCACGTGCAACCGGCCCGCTCGGGAGGGTGTTCGGTGCTCCTGACCGGAGCCGTCGGCCTCTTCCCGCAGGCCGAGCTGCGCGAGCACCTCGCCCGGGCCCTGGCGGAGCTCGAACCCGACCAGGGCTGAGGCCCGGCCCCGCCACAGCCCTACGCACCCCAGCCCTACCCGCCCCAGCCGTATCCCCCGCGCGGTGCGCCCGTCGCGCCCGCGTCCCAACCGCCCGCTCTCCGACACATCCGACACAAGGGGAAAAGTCATGGACGAAGAGCAGAAGTACCTGTTCGACCTGCGCGGCTACCTGGTCCTGGAGGACATCCTCTCCGCGCAGGAACTCGCCGCCGTCAACGCCGCCCTCGACGGCCACGGCCTGTGGGACGGCGAGAACAAGCTCGACTACCCGCTGCTCAAGCGGTACAACCCGTTCATCGCCAACGCCGGCCCCCTCCACACCACCCCGCGCCCGGTGCGCGACCTGATCAGCCACGAGAAGGTGCTGCCGCACCTGGAGGAGGTGCTCGGCCCCGACCTGCGCTACGACGAGGGGCAGGTGCTCTACGCCCGCAAGGGCGCCGGAGCGCTGATCCTGCACAACGGGAACACCCCGTGGGAGTACCCCCCGCTGACCTACCAGGTCCGCGACGGCCGGATCTACGGCGGACACCTGATCGTCGCGTTCTGCCTCACCGACGCCCTCGCCGACCAGGGCGGCTTCGCGGTGGTCCCCGGCAGCCACAAGTCGGCCTTCGAGATCCCGGAGGACTTCCAGACCTGGCAGAAGGTCGGCGACTGGGTCTCCCGCGTCCCGGTCAGGGCCGGCTCGGTGGTCCTCTTCGCGGACACCGCCACCCACGGCAGCTGGCCCTGGGCCGCCGACTTCGAACGCCGGGTCGTCTTCTGCCGCTACACCGCGGGCATGGTGCAGCACACCGCTCCCGCGCCCGTGCCCGAGGACCTCCCGGGCGAGGAGTGGACCCCGGTCGAACGCCGGCTGCTCCGCCCGCCGTTCGCCTGGCACTTCCACGACCGGGGCAGGGGCTACACGGAGCAGCAGCGCACCTCGGTGCGCACCGCCGAGGGCTGGACGATGAACGACCACTCCCAGCAGATCATCACGCTCGCGGAAGACGCGGAGAAGTCCGCCGAGGGGCGGGGCTAGCCATGGCGAGCATCACCGTGAGTTCGGTCGGCTACGAGGAGTTCGACCAGGAGCTCGGCAGCGACCCCCTGGGGCTGATGACGCGGCTGCGCGACGAGGGGACGGTCAGCGCCGTCCCGCTGGACGACGGCACCCGGCTGATCGTCGCGGCGGAGCCCGCCGTCGCCGCCGCGGCCCTCGCCCACGGCACCCGCAACCACCGCGGGCTGCTGCGCGAACTGGTGGGCAGCGGACTGTTCGTGGTCGCCTCCGGGGAGCAGTGGCGCCATCGCCGCGCCCTGCTGCGCCCGATGTTCTCGGCCCGGGCCGTGGCGGAGTTGCACACCCTGGTGCTGGAGAGCGCGGAGGACTTCGTGCGCCGTCGGCTGCTGCCCGCGGCGGGCCGCGAGTTCGACCTCGGACACACCCTCCAGCAGCTGAGCATCGAGATCATCCTCCGGCTCGTGGACCCGGAGCTGACCGGCGCCGAACTGGCGTCCCTGGCCTCGACGGTGGACACGGCCGTCCACTACCTGGACCGGCGGCTGTTCTCCCCGCAGACCGTCACCGACGCGGACGGCGAGGCGTTCGCGCGGGACAGGGCGGTGCTGGAGGAGTTCATCGCGCACCGGGCGGCCCAGGTACCCGCTGCGGCCACGGCCGACGGGGTCCTGCCGTCGCTCGTCGCCGCCCTGCACCAGCGGGGGGACACGCTCGGCGACCGTCCCGAGGACGTGCTGCGCGAGGAACTGATGTCGATCTTCGTGGCCGGCGTGGAGACCATGGGCACCCTGCTCACCTGGACCTTCCACAACCTGGCCGGCTCGCCCCCGGCCCTGGCCCGCACCCTCGACGAGGTCCGCTCCACCGACCTCGGCGCCCTGCGCGCCGCGCCGTCGATCCCCCAGGGGACCTTGCCGTACACCCTGGCGGTGGTCGAGGAATCCCTGCGGCTGCACCCGCCCGCGTGGGCGCTCTTCCGCCGCATCGACACCCCCGTCGAAGCGGCCGGCGTACGGCTGGAGCCCGGCGACCTCGTCCTGGCCAGCACCTACGCCATCCACCGCGCCCCGGCCCTGTGGGAGGCACCCGAGGAGTTCCGCCCGGATCGCTTCCTGGGCCGGCGCCCGCCCGTCCAGCAGTACTTCCCCTTCGGGGCGGGCCCCCACCAGTGCCTGGGGCGGCAGTTCTCGCTGCTGGAGGCCCAGCTGGCCACGGCGACGATCCTCGCGCACGGCCGGTTCACCCTGCTGGGCGACCGGGCCGCGACCGGGCTCCGACCGGCCATCGCCCTGACGCCGGACCCCAGCCCGCGCGCCGTGTTCACCCCGCACCCCGACACCGCCAACGGCACCACCAACGACACCGGCACCGGCACCGGCACCGCAACCATCGGCCTCAGCAACACCCGCAAGCACCCCTCGGGGGCACGATGACGACCGCGCCGCACGCCCGGATCGAGCAGTGCTTCACCGCCGTCGCCGAGGCGTTCCCCGAGCGCGTGGCGTTGGCCGACCGGTACGGCGAGATCCGCTACGGGGAGCTCCTGACGCGGGCGCGCACCGCGGCGGCGTCGCTGCGGGCGAAGGGCGTCGACTCCGGTACCGCCGTGCTGATCGTCGGGCACGGTGACCGCCGGACCGTCCTCGCCATGCTGGCCGTCCTGATGGCGGGCGGCTGCTACGTGCCGGTGGACCCCCGGTACCCGGCTGACCGCGTCCGGCTCATGGCCGGCACGGCCCGGGCGGCCCTGGCCCTGCACGCCGGCGACGGCGGTGACAGCGCCGACAGCGCCGACAGCGCCGACAGCGCCGACAGCCCGACCGTGGCGGACCTGGGCATCCCCGTGCACGACATCGCCTCCCTCCTCGCGGAGCGGACCACCACGGCGGTGCCGTCCTCACCGGCCGGCCCCGACGACCTGGCCTACGTCATGTTCACCTCCGGCACCACGGGAGCCCCCAAGGCCGTGGGCGTCACCCACCGGGGGGTCACCGGGCTGGCGCTCGGGGCGGAGTCCCTGCGGCTGGGCCCCGGCGACGGTGTGCTCCTGCACTCCACCCTCGCCTTCGACGCGTCGACGTTCGAGATCTGGTCCCCGCTGCTGGCCGGGGCCCGGATCACGGCCGCGGACCGCAACCCCCTCGCACTCCACGAACTGGCCGCCCTGCTGGCCCGGCCGCAGATCACCACGGCCTGGCTGACGGCCCCGCTCTTCCGCCTCATGGCCACCCACCACGGTCTGGCGCTGGGCACCCTGCGCACCCTCGTCACCGGCGGTGACACCGTCCCGGCCGGCACCGCGCGCTCCTTCACCGCCGCCCACCCCGCCACCCGGCTGGTCAACGGCTACGGCCCGACCGAGAACACCACCTTCAGCACCCTGGGGGACGCCTCCGCGTGGGACCGCGAGCACTCCGCCGCGTTCCCGATCGGCACCGCCGTCGCGGGAACGACGTGCCACGTCCTCGACGAACGGCTGCGGCCCGTCGCCCCGGGCGCGGTGGGCGAGCTCTACCTCGGCGGCCCCCGGCTCGCCCGCGGCTACCTGCACGACCCCGCCGCGACCGCCGCGCGGTTCGTGCCCGACCCCTTCTCCGCGCGGCCCGGTGCCCGCATGTACCGCACCGGTGACCGCGTACGGCACCTCCCCGACGGCGCCCTGGACTTCCTCGGGCGCGCCGACGACGAGGTGAAGGTCAGGGGCTTCCGCACCGATCCGGCGGAGGCGGCGGCGGTCCTCGCCGCCGACCCCGCCGTCGACGACGCCGTGGTCATCGCCGGTACCGGTCCCGACGGCGCCGTCCTGACCGCCTTCCTCACGCCGGCGTCCGTCGACACCGACGCGGTGCGCCGGGGCGCGTGGCAGCGGGCGCCGCGCCATCTGGTGGCCGAGCGGATCATCGCGGTCGACGCCCTTCCGCTGGGGCCCACCGGAAAGGTGGACCGCGCCGCCCTCGCCCGTCTCGCGGACGCCCGGACGCACGACGCGCACGACGCGGACGACGCGGACGACGCGAATCCTCGGACGCACGACGCGGACGCCCGGACGCACGACACCGCCGCCCCGGGCCACCCCGCACTCGCCGCGGCCTGGGAGTCCCAGACGGGGCACCACCCGCTGCCCGACTCCGACTTCTTCGCCGACGGCGGCACCTCCCTGGGGCTGATGCGCCTGGTCGAACAGGTGCGCACCCAGCTCGGACCGACCCTCGACTTCGCCCAGCTCTACGCCGCTCCCACGTACGCCGATCTGTGCCGGCTGACCGCCCCGAGCGCCACCCCGGCACCCCCCGGCGACCGAGCCCAGGAGACCGTCGCATGACGCAGGTGATGCAGGATCAGGACAATGATCTGGCCAGAATGGACGGCCTGTGGATCCGGGTGATCGAACCCCAGTCACCCGCCCGGCACGCCCGGGACTTCGCCCAGGTCCACACCTGGCTGCGCCAGTACATCAGCCGGCCCCACGACGAGATCGGCCGCACCGGGCCGGTCTGCCCCTTCATCCCACCCGCCCTCAGCGGCAAGGACGCCCAGTTCAGCTTCCGCTACGACGTCACCGGGAAGGACGAGCAGCAGCTGCGCGAGGCCCTGGAGGCGGAGATGTCCACGTTCGCCCTCGGCACGGAGCGCAGCCGTACGCACACCGGAGCCTCCCTCGACTGCCGCATCGTGGTGCTGCCGGCCACCGGGCCGGAGGGCTGGCGGGTCCTCGACGAGGCGTACGAAGACCTGAAGAACAACGCGGTCGCCCACGGGCTGATGGTCGGCCAGTTCCACCCGCACTGCGACGAACGGGCCGTGCGCAACCCGCTCTTCCCCGTCTCCGTGGCCCCTGTCGGCCTGTTCGCGATCCGCCGGATGGCGCCCCACGATGTGCTCTTCTTGTACAAGCACCGCGCCTGGTTCAGGATTTACGATCAGAACTTCCGCGCCCACTACGAACGGGGCCGCGTACGCGACCCGCTCCTGCGCGAGTTGTACGTGACCGCTGTGGAACGTCACGGCCTGCCCGAGCTCGCCCCGAAGGCAAAGGAGAACGACGCGCCGTGACCGAGGACCAGTACCGCATCGTCGTCAACCACGAGGAGCAGTACTCGATCTGGCCCACCTACCACGACGTCCCCCAGGGGTGGCGGACGGTGGGCGAGCCGGCGTCCCGCGAGGACTGCCTGCGCAGGATCGAGGAGGAGTGGGACGACATGACCCCGAAGTCCGCCCGGCGCGAGGCGGCCCCCGCCGCACCGGCCCCCGCGGGCCCGGCCGGCTCCCCGGGGTCCCCGTGACCGACACGCTTCCCACGGTCGCCGTCGTCTACGGCAGGGGGTCGGCGGGGCCGGCCGAGATCCTCGGCGCCGCCCGCGGCCTGTGCGACGTGGTCTTCGTCTGCGACCCGGCCGTACCGGGCGTGGCGCCGCTGCTCGCGGGGATGCGCCGGCGGGCGCGGGTCTGCGAGATCAGCGGACACGACACCCCCGCCGCCGAACTGCTGCGCGAGCACGGCCCCGCGGGCATCGTCACCTTCAGCGAGTACTGCCTCGCCGGCACCGCGCGGCTGGCCCAGGCCCTCGGCCTGCCCTACCACCGGCCGGACACCGTCCGGCTGCTCACCGACAAGGCCGACCAGCGCGCGGCGTTCGCGGCGGCGGGGGTCGACCACACCCCGAGCGTCGTGGTGCGCTCCGCCGCCGAGGTCGACACCGCCGTGGCCCGCCTGGGCTACCCCGTGGTGCTCAAACCCCGTACCGGGGCGGGCAGTCAGGACACCGTACGGCTGGCAGACCCCGAGCAGCAGCGGCGCGCCCTGGCCGACGTCGGCCTCGCCCCCGGGCCCGGTGACGGGCCGGCGGGCCCGGGCGGCGGCCCGCGCGACTTCGTCGTGGAGAAGTACCTGCCCGGGGACCCCGCGGTGGCCGGACCGGGCTGGGGGGACTACGTCTCCGTCGAGGCCGTCGTGCAGCACGCGGAGGTCACGACCCTCTGCGTCACCGGCAAGTTCGCCCTGGCGGACCCGCTGCGGGAGACCGGACTGTTCCTGCCCGCCACCCTCACGCCCGCCGTGGAGAAGGACGTCGCCGAGCTCGCCGCGGCCGCGGTCCGGGCCCTCGGCGTGACGACCGGGGTGACCCACACGGAGGTGAAGCTCACCCCGGACGGCCCCCGCGTCATCGAGGTCAACGGACGCGTCGGCGGGCGCGCCGTGGGCCTGCTGGACCGGGCGCTGGGCATCGATCTTCTGGCCCTCGCCTTCGAGTTGGCCCTGGAGCGCGGCGTCGAGCCCGTCACGGCCCCCCGGCCGGCGGCGGTGACCTTCGAGTACTTCATCGTGCCACCGCGCACGGTCGGCACCGTCCGGGCGATCGACGGCGCCGACGCCGTACGGGCCCTCCCCGGCGTCGGCGAGGTCGACGTGGCGACGGCCCCTGGGCAGCCCGTCGACTGGCGCCACCCCGCACAGCGCCTGGCGTTCGTCCGGGGCGCCGTCGCCACCCATGACGAACTGCTCCGGCTCATCACGTCCGTCCATGACAGATTCCACCTGGAGTTCGCACCCCAGTGAAGAGAACGTTCCCCACCACAGACCGGCCGCGCACGCCCCGCCGAGAGCGTCGAAGAGCAGGTGCCCCGCAGTGTCCCGCAGTCCTTCATCGTGGAAAAGTGGAACAGCAGAGAGGTAGTCGATGCTCGACAAGGTGCGACAGCCGCTGAAACACCGGCCCTTCCGGCGGGTGTGGCTGGGCGAGACCGTCTCCCTGGTGGGGGACTACAGCTTCGAGGTCGCCTTCATCTGGTTGATCCTGAACGAGACCGGATCGACGACCACGCTGGCCACGATCCTGCTCGTCCAGGCCGTCCCCCGGGGCGTGCTGATGCTGGTGGGCGGCGCGGTGACCGACCGGCTCTCCCCGCGCGCCGTCATGTTCTGCTCCCACACGCTCAGGGGGCTCGCCGTCGCCACGCTGGGGCTGATCGCCCTGACGGACCACGTGAGCACGTGGCACCTCTACGCCCTCGGCGCGCTCACCGGCGTCGCCGAAGCGTTCTTCTGGCCGGCCGCCGGCAGCATCATCCCCTCCCTCCTGCCGCCCGAGCACCTCGCCCGGGGCAACGCGCTCGTCGGCTTCGGGGAGCAGGGGGCCCGGCTGCTGGGGCCGATCCTGGGCGGCGCCCTCGTGGCCGCGGTGGGGACGTCGACCACCATCCTGCTCAATGCCTTCACCTTCTTCTTCGCCGCCCTGACGGTCTTCGGCGCACCCCGCAGACAACCGTCCGACCAGGCGGGCGACCAGGCCTCCGACCAGGCGGGCGAGGCCGACGAGGGCGCCAAGTCGTTCACGGCGATCCGGCGGGAGATCGTCGAGGGTCTCCGCTACGCCGGACGCAGCAGGGAGATCCGCACTGTCCTCCTGCTGATCGGCGCGGCGGCCCTCAGCTACAGCGGCCTCTTCAGCGTGGGGCTTCCCGCGCTGGCCAAGACCTTCCCCCAGGGCTCGCTCGCACTGGGCGTCCTGCTGTCCGCCTGGGGACTGGGGCAGCTGATCGGCACCATCGGCGCGGTCTTCACCGGGCTGCCGCGCCGCTGGGGACTGCTCATCATCGGGATGACGCTCTGCGAGGGGACCGCCTTCGTACTGCTGGGCTTCCTTCCCAGCGTGTGGAGCGCGGCGGTGGTGCTCACCCTGCTGGGGATCGGCGTCGCGTACTCCAGCGACGTCGCGCTGCCGACGTTCATCCAGACCAGGACCCCGACGGACGTGCTGGGCCGGGTCAGCAGCGTGATGGAACTGCCCCGGGCCACGCTGGAACCGCTCTCCATCGCGGCCATGGGCCTGCTGGTCGGCTGGGACATACAGTGGGCGTTCGTGCTCGCCGCGATTCCCATGCTGGCCGTCGGCCTCCACCTGGCCCTCGACCGCGAGGCCCGCGCGCTGAGCACCACGGCCTCGGAGGAGCATCCGGCGGCGAAGGATCCGGATCCCGTCGTCTTATAGGCCCTGTCCGCCGGTGGTGGCCGGCGGCCGGCGTCTCGTCGACCACCTCATAGCCTGGGACCCGTCCACCTGGGACGCGACGAGGCGCCGCCTCGTGCACCCGAGGACGACGTGGGGAGGGGAGGGGAGTCGATGAGTCTTCGTCAGTTCGAGTACGCCCTGGCCGTTGCCGAGGAGGGTTCGGTGACGGCCGCGGCGGAGCTGCTGCACGTCGCCCAGCCGTCGGTGTCCCAGCAGATCCGCGCCCTGGAGCGGGAGCTCGGTGTGGAGCTGTTCGCCCGCACGCCGACCGGGCTGGTGCCCACCGTGGTCGGCCGCGCGTTCCTACGGGAGGCAGAGGCCGCGGTGAGCGCGGCGCGGCGGGCGAGGGCGACGGCGCGGGCCGGCGCCGACGAGCTGGTGGGCGAGCTGACGGTCGCGGTGCAGATGGGCTTCGGCACCCGGCAACTGCCGGGCGCCTTGGGCGCGCTGCGCCGCCGCTTCCCCCGGCTGGAAGTCACCGTCTTCGAGGAGCCGAGCTCCGCCGAGATGGAGCGGCTGGGCCGCCGGGGCACGCTGGACCTCGCCCTGATGGCGGTGTGCGAGCGGAGCCCCGCCGACGCCCACCACCTCGGCGACGAGGAGTTCGTCGTGGTGCTGGGCGCCGGGCACCGGCTGCTCGCCACGGACCGGGTCGAGCTGCGCGACCTGGACGGGGAGCCGTGGGTGCGGTTCGACCGCGACAGCGCGCTCGACGGCGTGCTGCTGGACGTGCTGCTCGAGAACGGGCTGACCCCGACCACGGTCGCCCGGGTGTCCCAGACGGCGACGGCCGTACGCTGGGCCGCCCACGGTCTGGGGGTGACACTCGTCCCGGCCTCCGCGGTGCCCCACGGCCACGAGCACCTCGCGCGCCCGGTGTCCCCGCCCGTCTCCCAGCCCGTCATCGCCGTCGTCCGCCACGCTGCGGGCCCGGCGGAAACGGCCCTGCTCGAACTCCTGCGTCAGGAGACCTGGTCCGAGCCCTTCTTCGCTCCACCGCCTGGGCTCATTCCCGCGATCGGCACACCGGGAATCCGCCCAGGTCGGTGATCTCGAATGGCCGCGCTTTCCGGCCGCATCCCCGGATTCCTCGGACAACGCGACAGAATATCGCTGTCGAACCTCCTCCGGAACGGGTGCGACCACGGCTACCACCGAGCCGATGGTCGCCCGGGCCAACGGATGCGGCGGCTCACGGGTTCACGATCCCGAGCAGAAGATTCGGGAAAGGAATTTCCACCGGTCAAAGGATTGCAGCAATACCAGAATTGTGAAGTGTGCATGGCATTTGCCCTTGCTTACTTGATTCGCCCAAATCCCTTCCGTTCCCGGAGCGAATCTGACAGCATCGTCCGCTATCCGGCGACCGAATGTCGGTGATCACTGCGCCGGTGCGCCCGCGGGTGTCCGTCCACGGCCGATCTGTGCCTGGATCGGACCAATGGGTGGGCCGGGATACGACCGGGGGGAGAACCTGATGCTCGGCTTCGTCGTGCACCGACCGCGCGGGCGACTGCCGCTGGCGGCTGCCGCCCCGCTGCTGTCGGCCTTCCTCATCGGACGCCGCCGTCGGGACGTGGCCACCCGGCTGCGCCACGTGGAGGAGAGGTGACCCCCCGGACCGGCACCACCGTACCCACCACCGCGCCCACCACCGGGACCGCTCCCGGGACCGCCCACCGCCCCGCGCGCTGGGTCCGCACCAGGCTGCGGGCGAACCCGCTGGCCGCGCTGCTCATGGCGGCCCTGGCGTTCGTCGCCGTCTTCCTGGCGGCGGCCTTCCCCCGCATCGCGGACCGGGGCGCGGACACGGCGCTCCAGGACTTCGTCGGTCACAAGGGCCTCAACCAGACCAGCCTGCAGACCACGTCCAAGACGCGGGACGACGACAAGGCCGCCGAACTCGACCGGGTGCAGCGACAGCTCACCGAGATGGTCGGTCGACAGCTGACGCTGACCCAGTCGGGCCAGGCCTACGGCGCCCGCGCCCTGGGCGACCGCGGCATGGGCAATCCGGAGTACGACCGGTTCGCGGAAAGGAGGACCGACCCGGCCCTCGGCCTGCTCTACCTGCACGACCTGGCCGCCCGGGCCACCCTCACCGACGGCACCTGGCCGACCCCCGGCGCCGCCGGCGGTCCGCTGCCGATCGTGATCAGCGAGAAGGCCGCCGAGAGCATCCACATCAAGCTCGGTGACGTCATCGACAACGGCACCGAGGGTTCGGGCGCCAAGCGGACCACCGTGGTGGTCGGCCTCTACCAGGTCAACGACCCCCAGGACCCGTTCTGGGAGGAGCTCGGCTGCCCGGCCCGCGCCTGCCTGAGGGCCGACCCCGAGCACGAGCACTGGATGACCAGCGGATTCGTCGACGGCGACAGCCTGCCCGCGCTGGCCCGCTGGGGTTCGAACGCCGAGAACTTCTGGCGGCTGCCCGTCGACGCCGCCTCGCTGCACGCCGACCAGCTCGACCGCACCCGCGGCATCCTCAGCTCCTTCCTGACCGGGCGCGACGCCACCGCCCTGGCCGACGCGACCCGGCGTCCCGACCTGCACACCTCCTCGGGCCTTCCCGAAATCCTCAACCGGGCGGACGACCGCTACCAGGCCTCGCTGCCGCTCAGCACGATCGGCCCGGCCGCCGTCGCGGGCGCCGCCACCGTGGTGCTGTTCCTGGCCGCCGCCCTCACCACCGACCGGCGCACCGCCGAGATCAGGCTGCTCCAGGCCCGCGGCGGCTCCCGTGCCGGGGTGCTGCGACGGCTGATCGCCGAGGGCGCGGTCACCGTCCTGCCGGCCACCGTGCTCGGAACGGCCCTCGCCCTGGTGCTGCTGCCCACCCCCCGCTGGGACCGCGCGGTGCTGGCGGCCCTGGCCGCGGCCCTGATCGCGCTGCTGGCCTTCCCGGCCCGCGCGGCCCTGCTGTGGGCACGCCGGCGGCCGGCCGGCGGCCGACGCCGACTGGTCGGCGAACTCGCCGTCCTCGCCGTCACCGCCGCGGCCGTGGCAGAGGTCCGGCACCGGGGCGTCGGCACCGGCTCCGGGCCGGATCCACTGCTGGTGGCCGCCCCGCTCCTGCTCGCCGTCACCGGCGGCCTGCTGCTGGCCCGGATCGAGCCGGTGGTGGTCGGCCGGCTGGCCGCCCTCGTCGGCCGGGGCCGCGGCCTGATCGGCTTCCTCGGCCTGGCCCGCGCCGCCCGCGACGACTCGGGCCGCCGCAGGCCCTCCGCGCTGCCGCTGCTCGCCCTGGTCATCGCCGTCACCACGACCGGCTTCGGCGCCACCGTGCTCGACACCGTCGATCACGCCCGGACCCGCGCCGCGCGCATCGCCACGGGCGGGGACATCGGCGTCTCCCTCCCGGGCTACGCCACCCTGTCCGAGTCGTTCACCAAGGCCGCCGACGCCCTGCCGGGCGTGCGGGCCTCGACCGCGGTCTGGGTCGAGCCCAACGCCCGCATCGTCGGCGCCGACCAGCGCTACACCGAGGCCTACCTGATCATGGTGGTCGATCCGGCGGCGTACGCCGAGATCGCCCGGACCCTCGGGGCCGGCGAGTTCGATCCGGCGAAGCTGGCCGGGGCGGCCGGCGGCCGGGACACCCCGGTGCCCGCGCTGGTCAGCCGCGACCTGGCCGAGCGCCTGGCCGCAGGGTCGTCCCAGGTGCGCACGCCCAACGGCAACGACCTGCGCCTCGCCGTCGCCGGGACCATCGGCGCCACCCCCGCCCTGCCGGACCCGGGCAAGCCGTTCGCCGTCGTTCCCGCCGGCCCCGCCTGGGAGCGACTGCCGGACGCCAAGCGGGTGAACCAGTGGTTCGCCGTCGGCGAGATCGACCCCGAAGGGGTCAGGACGGCACTGCGGGACAACGGCGGGGTCCAGCCGACCGGCCTGGCCAAGATGATCGCGGACGACGCCGCGGCCGTCGGCAAGGCCGTCCGCGGTCTGCCCGCGGGATACACGGTGCACAGCAGCCGGGAGACCGTCGCCGAGCTCGGCGACGACCCGCTGCAGCACGCCGCCGGGCGGCTGTTCCGGTACTCGGGTGCCGCCGGCGCCGGGTTCGCCCTGCTCGCGGTGCTGCTGACGCTGTTCCGGGCCGCGCCCGACCGCACGGCCGTGCTCGCCCGGCTGCGCACCATGGGCCTGCGGCCCCGCCAGGGGCTGGCGCTGATCGTCGCCGAGGCGCTGCCGCGGACCCTGGTGGCGGCCGTCGGCGGCGGGCTGGTCGCGGTGGCGGCGGTCGCCCTGCTGGGCGGCGCGTTCGACATCTCGACCCTGGTCGGTGCCAGGGTCGGGGAGGTCGTCACCCCCGCGCTGATGCCGGTGCTGCTGCCCACCGCGGGCCTGGCCCTGCTGGTCGGCCTCGGGGTGGTGCTGGAGACGCTGGTCGCCGGCCGGCGCCAGATCGCCACCGAACTGCGGGCGGGGGAGCAGTCGTGACACCGCGACGGCGGCTCTCCGCGATCACCGGATGACCGGATGACCGGCCCTCGACCCGGTGGTCGAGGGCACGCGGTGGCGCCTCAGTCCTGGTCCAGCTTGGACAGGGCGTCGGTGATCAGGCGGGTGGCGAAGTCGTGGTCGTCGCCGGACACCCGGTTGACGTGCTCCGCGAGCAGGGTGGCCGTGGCTTCCAGGGGGTTCATCTCGGCGTCGGTCCAGGGCCCGTACTGCGCGCGCCACAGGTTGGGGCTCAGGCCGCTGCCCGCGGCGATCACCAGGCCGGCCATGGTGGGGATGACCTCGGGGCGGAAGGTCCTGGGCATCATCCGCATCGTGGCCACGAGGGTGGGCACCACGTGCTCGATGACGTCCTTGTCGTGCTCCTCGCAGGCCGACCGCAGCCAGTTCATGAACAGGTAGATGAGCGTGCACGCGCCGTCCAGCAGCGCGTTGAACTCTTCGGGGCCCACGGATGCGGCGAACTCGTCGACCAGCCGCTGCTGTACGGGGTCCGTCCCGGTCCTACCGTCGTAGACGGCCTTGAGCCGGGAGTCGATCATCATGAGCGCGGTGCTCACATCGCCGACGGCGGCGTATCGGGGGTCACAAGGCGATGACACGGGACTCCTTCTCACACGGCCGCGGCGGGTGCGCGGCAGGTCCGGTCGCAGGGTTCGTCGGCCGGTCGGGTCACCGCCCGACGGTACCGCTCCCCGTTGCGGCCGGGCGCCCGTTTCCGCCCCTCGCCCACGCCCCGGCGGGCCGCCCGCGCTCACCCGTCTGCGGCGGCTTTCCGCAGGTCCCGGTGGTACGGCGGATCGCCGGAGGCGGTGGTGCGGCCCCCGGCGATCCGGTTCCACTCGTCAACAGCGCGCCCTCAGTACGTCATCAGTACGGGTGAGCCGTCCGCGCGGTCGCGGCGGCGCTCGGGGCGGCGGAGGATGAGGGTACGGGCGGGACGCGATGCGGAAGGGGCGTGGCGCCATGGACGTCGGGCCGGTCGAGTACGCCGTCATGGCCTTCCCAGGCAACCGGTTCCGGGGGGCGATCCTGCCGGAGCTCAAGCGCCTGACCTCCGAGGGGATCATCCGCATCCTCGACCTCACCTTCATCAAGAGGGACGAGCGGGGGACGGTCCGCGTCCTCGAACTCGATGCCCTGGACAGCGACGAAGCCGCCGTGTTCGCCGAACTGGACGGCGAGATCATGGGCCTGCTGAGCGACGAGGACCTGGCCAGCGTCTGCGACGAGATCCCGGCGGGGTGCTCGGCGGCGATCATCGTCTGGGAGCACCGCTGGGCCACGCCGCTGCTGCGGGCACTCGACGACGCGGACGGGGTCCTGGTCACGCGCGAGCACGTGCCGCACACCGTGGTGGCGGCCGACCTCGCCGCGATCGGTCTCTGAAAGATCGGACTCCAAAAGGGGAGCCGGACTCCGAGAAGGAGCTGTCATGATCGGCCGTCGTCTGTCGCGCAGCGGGCGCCCGGGGCTCATCGGCACCGCCGCCCGCACCGCCGTCATCGCCGGGACCGCCACGTCCGTGTCGAGCAGGGTCGCCGCCCGGCACCAGCAGGCAACCGCGCAGGCGGCCCCGGCACCGCCGTCGCCCGCACCCGCGTCTCAGGCCGTGCCGGGCGCCGCGCCGAACGACCAGACGCTCGCCCAGCTCGAACGCCTCGTCGAACTGCGGCAGAGCGGGATGCTGACCGACGACGAGTTCACGGCGGCCAAGCAACGCCTCCTCACCTCGTGAACCCCCTCCGCCGGACGGCGCCCGCACGGGGGCAGGGCCCGACCGGGCCCGCGCGCTGCGCCGCCGTGGTGCGGTGATGGAGCCCGTGGCGGCGGTGCTCGCCGAACTCGTCGAACGGCACCGCGCCGATACCGCCGGTGACGTCGCCCGCTACATCCCCGAACTCGCCCGCGCCGACCCGCACGCCTTCGGCCTCGCCATGGTCAGCGTCCAGGGCCACACCTATCAGGCCGGTGACGCGTCGACCGCCTTCACGATCCAGTCGGTCTCGAAGCCCTTCGTGTACTCGCTGGCACTGTCGGAGCTGGGCCTGGCGGAGGTGGCCAGGAGGGTCGGGTTCGAGCCGAGCGGGGAGCCGTTCAACGCGATCAGCCTGGAGGCCGGCACCGGGCGCCCGGCGAACCCACTGATCAACGCCGGGGCGATCGTGACGACCGCGCTGATCGGCGGCGACTGCGAGGCCGCGTTCGAACGGATCCGCGACACCCTGTCGGGCTTCGCAGGCCGCCGGCTGACGGTCGACGAGGACGTCTACCGGTCCGAGGCCGCCACCGGGGACCGCAACCGGGCGCTGGCCTACCTCACGCTCTCCCAGGGCGTGCTGGAGCGCCCGGCCCAGCAGGCCTGCGACGTGTACTTCCGCCAGTGCGCGATCGAGGTCACCGCCGTCGACCTGGCCGTCATGGGCGCCACGCTGGCCAACGGCGGGCGCAACCCGGTGACCGGGCGCCGCGTCGTGGACGCCGACGCGGCGAGCGCGACGCTGTCGGTCATGGCCACCTGCGGCATGTACGACCACAGCGGGGAATGGATGCTGAGGGTGGGCCTGCCGGCCAAGAGCGGCGTCGGCGGAGGGGTCTGCGCCGTGGGCCCCGGCCAGTTCGGCGTCGGCGTGTTCAGCCCCCCGCTGGACCCTCGGGGCAACAGCGTCCGCGCGAGCGCCGTCCTGCGGGAGCTGTCCGCCGAACTGGGCCTGCACGTCCTGCGGCACACCGAGCGTGCGCGCTCACCGCTCCAGGCGGTGCGCACCGACCACGGCGCGCACCACCTGGAGCTGTTGGGCGACCTCGGTTTCGCCGCCGCCGAGGAGATCGTCCACTGCGTCCGTCGCCTGGCCCGCGATCAGCCCCGGCCGCTGGTCACGGTCGACCTCTCCCACGTCACCGCCGTGCGCCCGATCGCCCGCAGGCTGCTGGCCGACTGCGCCGCCGGCCTCCGGGCCCGGACGACGGTGCGCTTCGTCGACCCCGCGGGCCTGGTCCGAAGGCCGTCCGCAGACCGGAGCGACACCCCGGCCGAGAGAGCCGAGTGAGCACCGGCAAGCACAGGTTCACAGTTTGACGGGTGCGCCCGGCCCCATCGGGATGCCGATGGCGTACCAGGCGACGAAGAACAGCAGCCAGGCCACCGCCACGATGACCGTGTAGGGGATCATCAGGGAGATGACGGTGCCGACACCGGCCTGCTTCCTGAACTTCTGGCACTGCAGGACGATGAACGGCAGGTAGACCATCAGCGGGGTGACGACGTTCGTCGGGGAGTCGCCGACCCGGTAGGCGGCCAGCACGGTCTGCGGCGCGACGCCGAGGCGGATGAACAGGGGCACGAAGATCGGCGCGAAGATCGCCCACTTGGGGATGATCCCGGGGATGATCAGGTTGATGACGTAGGTCAGCAGGATGAAGGCGATCAGGAGCCAGATCGCACCGATGTTCGCGCTCTCCAGCTGGTCGGCGAGCTGCACGGCGACCACCGTGGCGATGTTGCTGTAATTGAAGTACGAGATGAACTGGGCGATGATCAGCAGCAGGAAGATCAGGCCGCCGAGCCCGGCGAAGGTCTTGGTGATCGCGTCCATCGCGGCGGCGCTGCCGCGCAGGGTCCTCGCGCCCGCGCCGAAGGCCAGGCCCATCACCAGGAACGCGATCATGATGATGACGATCAGGCCGTCCATGAACGGCGAGTCCTCGAACAGGCTCCCCGTTTCCGGGTTGCGCAGCGGCGCGCCGGGGATGAACGCGAGCAGCGTGACGGCCACCACGAGCGCGATCAGCGAGAGGCCGGCGTAGCGCAGCCCCCGGGCCTCGGCCGCGGTGTCGACGGGGGGCTCCTCGCTGTCCGCGACGGCGGCGGTGTCCCGCGGCTGCCAGGGGCCCAGGCGGGGTTCGATGATGCGTTCGGTGATGAAGGTGATGACGATGGTGAGGAACAGGGTGGAGCCGATCGCGAAGTAGTAGTTCGCGGTCAGGTTGAGGGACTGCCCGGGGTTGACGAGCCTGATCGCCTGGTTGGTGATCTCGGTCATGATGCCGTCGATCGGGGCGATGAGCAGGTTGACGCTGAAGGCCGCGCTGACCCCGCCGAAGGCCGCGGCGATCCCGGCGAGCGGGTGGCGCCCGGCGCTGATGAAGGCGACCGCTCCCAGCGGGATGAGGACGAGGTAGCCGGCGTCGGAGGCGATGCTGGACAGGATGCCGGCGAAGACGATGATCGCGGTGAGGGTCTCCGGTGGTGAGATCCTGACCAGGCGTCGGATCAGGGCCGCGATCAGTCCGGCCTCCTCCGCGAGCCCGACGCCGACCATGATGACGAGGATGACCGCGACGACGCCGAAGTCGTTGAAGTTGTGCGCCGCGGAGGTGAACAGGAACCGGACGCCGTCGCCGGACAGCAGGCTCTCGACCTTCGTCGTCTCGACGACGGTCTCGTAGTGGTGGGTGTACGTCGACTCCGGCGGCAGGTGGGTGCCCGCGTACTCGGTGCCGCCCTCGTGGACCTGCGTGGCCGGGTAGGGAACGGACTTGACCGTCTCGCCGGTGACGTGGACGTCGAACGCGGCCAGGACCGCCGACAGCACGATCACCAGGACGCACAGCAGCAGGAAGATGATGGCCGGGTGCGGGACCTTGTTCCCGATCTTCTCGATGGCGTCCAGGACGCGCCCCGACCCTCCGCCGGACTTTCCGTTCCCGGAGGCGGTGGCGCTCTTGTCCTGCGGGCCGTCGGCCTGGGCGTGGGCGAGGGCGCTCACCGGCCGGCCTCCTCACTGATCGAGCGGGTGGAGTCGGTCCGCGCGGCCGTCGACGGAGGGGTGAAGGCCAGCGCGAGCTCTGCGAGCAGGCGCGCGCCGAAGCCGGTGCAGCCCTTGGTGCGCCAGCCGCTCGGCTTGTCGTTCTGGGCCGGCCCGGCGATGTCGATGTGCGCCCAGGGGCGGCCGGCGACGAACTCCTCCAGGAACAGCGCGGCATGGATCGCCCCGCCGTTGGGGCCCCCCATGTTCTTCAGGTCCGCCACCTCCGAGTCCAGCTCCGGCCGGTAGCGCCGCGACAGCGGCAGCTGCCAGGCCGGCTCGCCGGTGCGGGCGGCGGCGTCCAGGACCTGGTCGACCAGCGGCTGGGCGTTGCCGAACACGCCCGCGGTCTCGGCGCCGAGCGCCCGCAGACACGCGCCGGTCAGGGTGGCGATGTCCACGATCGCGTCCCCCGGCTCCTCGCCGGCCAGGACCAGGGCGTCCGCCATGACCAGGCGGCCCTCCGCGTCGGCGTTGACCACCTCCACGCTCGTGCCGCCGCGCATCCACAGCACGTCGCCCAGCTTGAGCGCCGAGCCCGAGGGCATGTTGTCCGTGCACATCAGGTAGCCCGTCACGGCCGTCCGGCAGCCGAGCCCGGCCAGGACACACAGGGCCGCCAGGATCGCCCCTGCACCGGACATGTCGTTCTTCATCGTCGCGTGCACCGCGTCGGCGGGCTTGAGGCTGATGCCCCCGGAGTCGTACGTGATGCCCTTGCCCACCAGGGCCAGCCGGGGCGTCCCGTCACCGGCGCCGGAGGGCAGGTAGGTGAGCTTGACCATGCGGGCTTCGTCCACGCCGCCCCGGTTCACGCCCAGCAGGCCGCCGCAGCCCAGCTCCTCCAGCTCCCGCTGCCCGAACACCTCCACCTTCAGGCCGCACTGCGCGCCGAGCCGCACCGCGACCTCGGCCAGGTCCGGCGCGGTCAGCAGGCTGGGCGGCGCGCTGGCCAGGTCCCGGGCCAGCATCGTCGCGCGGGCCAGCCACACCCCGCGCTCTGCGCCCTGCTCGACGGCCTCGCGCGAGTCCGAATCCGAACCCGCCACGACCGTGACAGTCTCCAGCGCCGTGCCGGACGGCTCGCGCTTGAGCGGATCGAAGCCGTAACGGGCCAGCAGCACCCCCTCCACCAACGCCTGCGCCGCCTCCGCCGGCGTCGCACCCGCCCCGGACGGCACCACGACGGCCAGCCGCGAACGGCCCGGCACCGCGAGCGCCACGGCCGCCCCGGCGTCCCTCAGCACATCGGGACCTGCCGCACCCTCCGGCCCCGTCCCGTAGAGCACGACGTCCGGCCCGTCCTCCCGGGGCACCAGCAGCACCCGGCCCGCCGCCCCCGTCATCCCGGCGGCCTCCACGGCCCCCGGGCCCAGCCCGATCCACGCCGGCACCGCCACCGCCCCTTGGACCACCGGCAGCCCCACCGCCTCCGGATCTCGCACCGCCTCCGGATCCCGGGCCGGCGCGACGTCAACCCTCGGAACGCGGCTCCACGAAGGAATGAGATCGAGGGCTGCCCTGCTCTGCGCCACTGTGCTCTCCTCTGCTGGGGCGGCGGTCCAGAGGCCGCCGGTCCCAGCAGCCGCTCCCCAGTAAGACGCACGGTCAGGGCGCCTCCAGGACACGCCACGCGCTGTGCCCCCCAAACGCACGAACGCCCGGCGCACCGGCGTCGGCGCGCAGGCGGGGGTGGGAAGGCACACCCTAGGCTTGAGGCCGCACTGTTCCGAGGGACGGGGAGTCGGCTGCCGTGACCGATCGCAGCACAGAGGATGATCAGTCGAAGCCGAGCATCGCCCGGGTCTACGACTATCTGCTCGGCGGCAAGGACAACTACGCCGTCGACCGCGAGATCGGCGACTTCTTCATCAAGGACCTGCCCGGGTCGCGGGCGATGGCCTTCGCCAATCGCAGGGCCCTCATTCGCGCCGTGGCGGCCATGGCCCGCGACGGCGTCTCCCAGTTCGTCGACATGGGCAGCGGTCTGCCCACCGCCGACAACGTGCACCAGGTCGCCCAGCGGCACCGTGCGGACACGCGCGTCGTCTACGTCGACCACGACCCGGTCGTGGTCGCGCACAGCCGGGCCCTGCTGGCCGCCGACGACCGCACCACCGTGATCCGGGCGGACCTGCGCGCGCCGGAGGAGCTCTACCACGACCCCGGCCTACAGGAGTTGATCGACTTCGACGAGCCGGTGGGCGTCGTCTTCAGCGCCGTGCTGCACCACCTCACCGATGCCGAACGCCCCGCCGAGCTTGCGCGCTGGTGGGTGGACCGGGTGCCGTCAGGCAGTCAGGTCTACATCTCCCACTTCCGCTCCGGCGGGAACGAGGAGACCCGGCTCATGGAGCAGAAGCTGCAGAGCAGTTTCGGCCGCGGCCGCTGGCGCACCGACGAGGAGATCACCGGCCTGTTCGACGGCCTTGAGCTCCTCGAACCGGGCCTGGTCCCCTGCTCCCTGTGGCGGCCGGACCCCGCGCCGGACGACGACGGCACCGGGAACGGCGTGGACAGGCCCGCTCCGACGGTGTGGGAACAGCTGATCTCCTGCGCACTGGCCCGCAAGCCGTAGCCGGCTGTTGGCCCGCGCGCCCCGTACACCGGTCCCTCCACGATCCCGTTTCGCCATCGCCGCAACCGCTGTCGCGTCGGCTCCGCGACGTCGCCGACGGCTTCCGGTGCAGGCGGACCGAACGTGTCAGCCGCAGCCGCCGTACGGGTGCCGCCCGGCGCGCGGGTCGTCCCCCACCCCGCGGCAGGCCGGGAGGCGCCCGGCCGACAGTCAGTCGAAGTCGTCCGGATCGACGCCGCGTATCAACTCGGCGAGCCGGGCGCGGTCGTGGAACGCCTGGCTCAGGAGCGCGGCGAGGCGTTGCAGAGCGTCCAGGTCCCGACTGCGGGCGATGAACATCCCCGCCTCGGGATCGTAGGTCAGCCGCTCCGACACCTCAGGCGCGTGCGCGAGCACCGCGGCCCGGGCGACGCCCGCCCAGCCGTACCCGTTGCCGTACTGGCCGCAGGCCTCGAACTCGTCCTCGACGGCGACCATGGCGTCGTCGGTGAGCATCAGGTAGTAGGACTCCGGCTCGTGGTCGTAGGCGGAGAGGATCAGGGGTGCGTAGGTCGTCCGATCGGTCATGGGACCGACCTTAGCGGCGGGGTCCGACAGCGGCGGGCGAAGGCTCCCGGGCCGCACTGCCGGATCGTCACTCCCGTTACCCGACCCGCCTGCGACTCTGCACGACAAAGGCGACGATCTCCTCGGGCAGTTCGTCGTCCACCGCGATCCGGACCTCCGTCACCGTGCCGGGCCAGTCGGCGATCAGGTCGTTGCTCAGCGCGTCGTTCTCCATGGCGGCCATGAGTTCGCCTCCCCGGACCGTCTGTCCGGGCACCACCAGGACCTCTGTCACACACCACGGGACGCCCATCTTGGGCGTCACCACGAACTCCACCGGCCCGAGCTCGCGCCAGACCGGGGGCGTCGGCGGCCCGCCGATGCGCTGCTCGACCAGGTCCAGAGCCGTTCCGGCGCGCCGGGCAAAGTCGGAGTCGCCCGCGAGGTGCTCACGCAGCAACGGCCCGACCGCGCGGGCATCGCCCAGCCGGGCCAGCGTCTCCACCGCCTCGGACCGCATCGCAGGGTCCACCAGGCACCCGACGACGGCCTCCGTGTGTTCAGCGGACCCGTTCTCTGCCAGGCCGAGCAACGCCCGGCGACGGAACTCCGTGCTACCGGACCGAAGTTGGCGCTCCAGGAACGGCACCGTCCGCGGGTCCCTGACATGTGCGAACGTCTCACGGGCCAGCAGCGATTCGAGCGAGGGGTCGTCCGCCAGCGCGTCGAACAACCCGTCCGGGAGAGCCTCCGCCAGGAGTACCTGCAGCGAGGCGGGGCGCCGGTACTCGTCCCGGTCGCGGCTCACGATCTCCGCCAGGTCCCAGCTCTTCTCCGCCCGGCCCGCGAACACGTCGAGGAGTCGGCGAAGGCTCACCGGTCCGGCAGCCACCAGGTCCTCCAGGGCGCCGCCGTCCCCGTGCATGTAGCGCGCGAGGAGGCTGTCGATCCCGTCGGTGGTCAAGTCCATGGAAGTCAGCCGGCTTTCGGTGGGTCAGCGGGTCGCGGTAGGTGCCCGGACAGTCTCTCGCGGCCGCCCGGGCGTTCGACATTCCGTCATGTGCGAGTACTTCCCGGCCACTCACCTCCGCGCCTTGCTCGGGGACACTGCGCGCGTTGCCCTTGCCGTTCTCTGCCAGCTAGGCCGGGTGTGCCTCGTTCCTGGCCGGCGCCGTGTGGCTCGGGGGTTGGAGGCGTACGGGGAGGGTCTTCAGGTGCCAGTTGAGCGGGTTGGTGCCGCGCTGCAGGTGCTCCGGGTCGACGGCGAGTTGCAGGTCGGGTACCCGGCTGAACAGCGCGGCCAGGGCGACGGCGGCCTCCTCCTGGGCGAGGTGCGCGCCCAGGCAGCGGTGCGCGCCGTGCCCGAAGCCGAGGTGGGGCTCCTTGCTGTGGCGGGTGCGGCCGAGGTCGAGGCGGTCGGGGTCGGCGAAGGCGGCGGGGTCGCGGTTGGCCGCGGACACGATCGGGAGGACGGCTTCTCCGGCGCACACCGGGGTGGCGCCGACGGTGGTGTCGCGGGTGGCGTAACGGGGCAGCGCGCGCACGACGGGCCCGCAGTAGCGCATGAGTTCATCGACGGCGTGCGGCATGAGGGCGGGGTCCTCGCGCAGCAGGGCGAGCTGGTCGGGGTGGGCGAGGAGCGCTTCGGTGCTGTTGGCGATGAGGTTGACGGTGGTGATGTGCCCGGCGACGACCAGGTTGGTGATGAGCGAGACGAGCTCGTCGGTGCTCAGGCGGTCGTCGTGGTGGGGCGCGAGCAGTTCGGAGATGAGGTCGTCGCCCGGGTCGGCGGTGTGGAGGCCGACGAGGAGGTGGGCGTCGGCGACCATGCCGGCGAGCGCGTCGCCCAGTTCCTCGCCGCAGGTGCCGGCGGCCAGGGTGGCGCTGCGACTCCGCCAGCGGTCGCGGTCGGCTTCGGGGACGGCGATGAGTTCGCAGATGACGGTGATGGGCAGCGGTCGGGCGAAGTGTCCGATCAGGTCGACGACGCCGTCCTCGGCGTGGTCCGGCAGGCGGTCGAGCAGGTCGGCGGCGATGGCTTCGATCCGGGGGCGCAGCGCGGCCACGCGGCGCGGGGAGAACGCGGCGGCGACCAGGCCGCGCAGACGGCGGTGGTCGGAGCCGTCCGAGTCGAAGATCCCGGCGCGCAGGTACTTCTCGTAGCCCGCGTACATGCCGCGGGCCTGCCAGGTCTGTTCGGTGCGGTGGGCCACCTTCGCGCCGGGGACGGTCGCGGCGTCGATGGTGAAGTCGGGATCGCTCATGATCGTGCGGATGTCGTCGTGGCGGGTCGCCACCCACATGGGGTCGACGCCTCGGACGCAGCCCCGCACCAGGTGCTCGCGTTCGCGGATGTGCGCGTAGGAGGTGAACGGATCGCGGACCAGCTCCTGATCCGCCAGGTCCAGTGGTTCGTCGCCGGACTCGGTGGTGGTCCGGCCTTGCGTCGTCATGGTGAGCGCTCCCAACGGGTGGTCGTTCCGTGACGGCATCATGGCGGCCGGACCGCGCCCCACCTGCCGCTATCGGTGCCAATCCACCCGAACGAATGCATTCGCCCTCGACCCCGGAGACGAGGACGCCCGGTCGTCGTCCGGGGCCGCGGTCGGTGTCCGTTCGGGTCGGTGTCCGTTCGGGTCGGTGTCAGCCGCGACCGGCGGTGGAAGCCCGGACGCGGAGTTCCCAGGCGTGGGTCCGTACCACGCCCGGTTCCGCCGCGCCCGACAGCAGGTCGCTGAGCAGGGCCGCGCATTCGCGGCCGTACTCCGCCGCGCGCAGGTCCACCGCCGTCACCTGCGGGCTCGACCCGCGTGCCGCGGCGCCGTCGACGCAGGCGGCCACCAGCACCTCGGTTCCGGCCCGCAGGCCTGCCCGGGCCACGGCTGCCAGCACGCCGGGCACCGCGCCGTCGGGGGCGCAGACCACGGCGTCCAGGCCCGGGGTGCCGGCGAGCAGGTCCGTGGTGGCGGCCTCGGCCTCGGTCGGCGTGGCCGCGAACGGGACCGTTCGCACGGCGACCTCGACGCCGTGGCGCCCGGTCCAGTCGGCGGCGGCGGCCCGCAGGGCGGCCGCCCAGTCGGATCCCGGGCCGGGGGCCAGCAGTGCCGGGCGGCGTGCGCCGCGGTGCGCGAGGTGGTCCAGCAGCGCGGCGAGCGAGGTGGCGTTGTCGCACACCACCGATCCGCTGGGTGCGGCCCCGCCTCCGAGGTAGCGCTCCCCGGTGACCACGGGTACGCCGGCGGCCAGCAGACCGGGCACGGCCGGGTCGTCGACCTCCGGATCGATGACCATCAGCCCGTCGACCCGGGCGGCCAGCCCGCCCTCCGCCGCCTTCCCGGGGGCCAGCAGCACCACGTCGAGGCCGTCCTCGCGGGCTCGCTCGACGGCGCCGAACGCCAGCTTCATGTAGTAGTCGAGGCGGGTCGCCGTGCGCGGCAGGTACAGGCCCACTGCCCCGGTGCTGGAGCGGCGCAGGCTGCGCGCCGCCGAGTTCGGCCGGTAGCCGAGCTCTCGGGCCGCGGCCTGGACGCGTTCACGCGTCGCCTCGGCCACCCGGCCGGATCCGAGGAGGGCGTCGGAGGCGGTGCTCTTGGACACCCCGGCCGCCCGGGCCACGTCGAACAGGGTCACGGATCGGCTGGTCACAGCCCGGAAGTCTAGACGCAGAACCGGAGGCCACCCGTGGTCCGGGCGCCTGCCATGCTCCTCGAACCCCCTTGCCGGAACGTTCCGGCAAGGCTTAGGGTCATCCGTGCCGGAACGTTCCGGCACAGCTTCGGCCGCTGCTCCCGACACCATGACCCGAGATGACCCGAGGACCCGCCATGCGCCTGATCACCGCCCTGAACCCGCCCGCGTCCCCGGCCCGCACCCGCGCGCCCCGGCGCGCCGCCCTGCGGGTCGCCCTCGTCCAGCAGCGCTGGCACGCGGACCCCGAGCAGCACCGGGCCGGCCTGCTGGAGGGAATCCGCCTCGCCGCCGAACAGGGCGCCGCCCTCGTCGCCCTCCAGGAGCTCACGCTCTCCCCGTACTTCGCCGTGCTGCGCCAGTCCGACCACCCGCAGGCCGTCGAGCCCGAGGACCTGCGCACCGGCCCGACCTTCGCGTTCGCCGCGGCCGCCGCCCGCGAGCACGGCATCCACGTGCACGCCTCGCTCTTCGAGAAGGCCGACGGGCCGGACGGCCCCGACGGCCTCGGCTACAACACCGCGATCCTCGTCGCCCCCGACGGCACCCTGGTGCAGCGCACCCGCAAGCTGCACATCCCCGTGACCGAGGGCTACTACGAGGACACCTGGTTCCGCCAGGGCCCGGCCGGCGAGGACGCCTTCCCCCTCGCCGAGGTGGGCGACGCCGCCGTCGGCCTGCCGACCTGCTGGGACCAGTGGTTCCCCGAGCTCGCCCGCGCCTACTCCCTCGCCGGCGCCGACGTGCTCGTCTACCCGACCGCCATCGGCTCCGAGCCGGGCCACCCCGGCTTCGACACCCAGCCGCTGTGGCAGCAGGTCATCACCGGCAACGCCATCGCCAACGCCACCTTCATGGTCGTCCCCAACCGCATCGGCACCGAAGGCGAACTCACCTTCTACGGCAGCTCGTTCATCGTCGACCCGTACGGCCGCGTGCTCGCCCGGGCACCGCGCGACGAGGCCGCCGTCCTGGTCGCCGACCTCGACCTCGACCAGCGCCACGACTGGCTCGAACTCTTCCCCTTCAACACCACCCGCCGCCCCGACGCCTACGCGCCCCTGACCTCCCAGCGCTGACGCCCCCGGCCTCCCCGGCCCGGTTCCGGCCAGGAAACGGGGAGGCCCGGCTGCGGGGCTGCGGGGCTGAAGGCGAGCGAAGTGGTGAGCCCGGGGCTCGCGGTGTCAATGGTGTTGCGCCTGGCCGATTGTCACAGTCCGGTCCTCGGGATGTCCTGGCGATTGTGACGCCACACGTGCCACCGAAAGCCACTGACCGACCGTCATGGTGGGTGTCCAGCAAGCCAGCACGCACCGTCATCGGGGAGCCACCATGTCCGTCCGCCGCCGTCGCCCGCTGCTCGTCACCGCCGTCCTCGCCGTCGGCGCCGGACTCGTCCTGACCGCCTGCGGGCCCGACAACACCGACCCGGCCGCCGGCCCGAAGGCCTCCCCCACCACCGCGGCCGTCACACCCGCCCCCACCGGCGCGGCCCCCGCAACCGGGGCACCGACCGCCCCGACCACGGGCCCGGCCTCGCACACCCCCACGGGCGCACCCCACACACCGTCCGGCACCAGCCCCTCCACCAGCACCCGACCCGGCACCGGCAACGCACCCGCCCCCACCGACGCCACCCCCTGCGACATCAACAACCTCTCCATCCACGTCACCACACGCCCCGGAACACCCAGCCAGCGGGTCATCGAAGTCCACAACACCGGCACCAAGGCCTGCAGCCTCAGCTCCTCCCCCGGCGTCAACCTCGGCAACTCCACCGCCCGCGACCAGAGCAACAACATCCGGCCCGTACTCGCCAGCGGCACCCAGCGCTTCCCCGTCCCCGCCGGCCAGAACGCCTACGCCGTCATCGACCTCAACCCCGGCGGCGCCACCACCGGCACCACCCCCGACATCAACGAACTCAACGTCCTCGCCGACCAGGACGACACCAACATGCCCCTCGCCGCCACCCACAACTTCCCACTCACCAGCGACACCCGCGTCCTCAACCCCCACCTGGGCAACTACCGCGCCACCACCGCCGACGCCGTCACCTCCATGACAGCCGCCGGCAAGTAACCCCGACACCCTCGGCGAGGCCGCGAGGTCAGAAGGCCAGGGCGGGGCGGTGGTGGTCGAGCCACAGCGCGAGGTCGACGACCCGCTCCAGGCGGAGCCGGTGGCCCCACGGCAACTGCTCGGCAGGCGTGTCGATGGCCGCCCCGACGACCGTCTCGTCGGCGATGTCCCGTACGTGCGGTGCGTCCAGCGCCTCGCGGGCCAGCCGCTGTAGACCTGCGTTGTAGTCGGGGTGGTGGGTGGCCGGGTAGTGGTTCTTCGGCCGCCACAGCACCGAGTCGGGGGCGATGCCCCGGCCGAGGTCGCGCAGCAGGCTCTTCTCCCGGCCGTCGTGGTTCTTCATCGCCCAGGGGGTGTTGAAGGCGTACTCGACGAGGCGGTGGTCGCAGTAGGGCACGCGCACCTCCAGGCCCTGGGCCATGGAGAGGCGGTCCTTGCGGTGCAGGAGTTGGCGCAGCCAGCGGGTGAGCGAGAGGTGCTGCATCTCGCGCAGGCGGTGTTCGGCGGCGCTCTCGGAGTCGAGGCGGGGGACGGCGGCCACGGCGGTGCGGTAGGTGTCGGCGCGGAACTCGGGGATGCGCAGCCGGGCGGCGAGGTCGGGGTGGAGCGGCATGGCGGCCTGGTCCCCGGTCACCAGGAGCCAGGGGAAGGCGCGAGCGGCGAGCGCCTTCGGGTGGTGGAACCACGGGTAGCCTCCGAAGACCTCGTCGGCGGCCTCGCCGGAGAGGGCGACGGTGGAGTGCTTGCGGATCTCTCCGAACAGCAGGTAGAGCGAGGTATCCATGTCGCCGACGCCGATCGGCGAGTCCCGGGCGACGACCACGGCGCGCCGGTTGTCCGGGTCGAGCAGGGCACGGGGGTCGAGGACGACGGTGGAGTGCCGGGTGCCGATGAACGCGCCGGCCTCGGCGGCGAAGGGGGTGTCGTGGCCGGTACGCAGCACGTCGCCGGTGAACTGTTCGGCCTGGTCGCTGTAGTCGACGGCGTAGGAGCGCAGCGTGGCCTGCGGCCCTTCGCGGAGCCGGAGTTCGTCGGCGATCAGGGCGGTGACGACGGTGGAGTCGAGGCCGCCCGAGAGCAGGCTGCACAGCGGGACGTCGGCCTCCAGCTGGGTACGGGCGGCGCGGTCGACCAGGCCACCGATCAGCTCGGTGGTGGTCTGCGGGTCGTCGGTGTGCGGGCGGGCGGTCAGCTCCCAGTAGCGCCGTTCGCGGATGCCGTCGCGGTCGAGGACGAGCATGCTGCCGGGGTGCACCTCGCGGACGCCGGCCCAGACGGTGGGGCCGGTGTTGAACAGGAGGCTGTAGGCCTCGCGCAGGCCGTCGGCGTCCACGGTGGGGGTCACCTCGGGGTGGGCGAACAGGGCCTTGGGTTCGGAGCCGAAGGCGAGGCCGCCGTCGGTTTCGGCCCAGAACAGCGGCTTGACCCCGAGCCGGTCGCGGACCAGCAGCAGGCGCTGCTCGCGGTCGTCCCAGACGGCGAAGGCGTACATGCCCTCCAGGTGGTCGACCAGGGCGTCTCCCCACTCCTGGTAGGCGCGCAGGACCACCTCGGTGTCGCTCCGTGTCTCGAACCGGTGGCCCCTGGCGGCGAGTTCGGATCTCAGCCGGTGGTGGTTGTAGACCTCGCCGCTGTAGGTGAGCACCACCTGCGGGTGTTCGGGGCGGTCGGTCATGGGCTGGGTGCCGCCCTCGATGTCGATGACGGCGAGGCGGCGGTGGCCGAGCGCGGCGTGGCGGCCGAGCCAGACCCCGCCGGCGTCGGGTCCGCGCAGGGCCATGGTGTCGGTCATCGCCTGGATGACGGAGGCGGCCCCGTGGCCGATGTCCTGGTGGAAGGACTGGTGGAAGGACACCCAGCCGGTGATCCCGCACATGCTCGCGCTCCTGGGGTGAAGGGGTGTGCTCTGCCGGACGCTGTCGGCGACGGCGCCCGGCCCAGAAGTCGGGCCGGACGTCCGGGAAGTTCCGGGCAACCGCAGGATTCCCGGGGCGGGTCGGGCGGTGCCCGCGCGAAGCCCACCGGGGGTGCACCGCCGGGCGTCGGGCTCGGACGGAGGGGCGTCGGGCTCGGACGGCCGGACCGGTACGTCGGCCGGCGGCGTTCAGTTCCGGGGATCGGGCAGCGCGGGGTACGGGATGAAGGTGCTGGTGTGCTCGTCGAGCGCCAGCGGCCGGCCGATGGCGGGCGCGGCGCGCTGCGGGCACGCCGGGCGTTCGCACACCTTGCAGCCGAGCCCGATCGGGGTGGCAGCCGCCACGTCGCCGAGGTCCAGTCCCGCCGAGTACACGAGCCGTGCGGCGTGGCGGAGTTCGCAGCCGAGGCCGATGGCGAAGGTCTTGCCGGGGCGGCCCCAGCCGCCGGGTGAGCGGGTGACGGCGCGGGCGGTCCAGAGGTAGCGCCGGCCGTCGGGCATGGCGGCGACCTGGACGTGGACCCGGCCGGGGGCGGCGAAGGATTCGTAGACGTTCCACAGCGGGCAGGTGCCGCCGGTGCGGGAGAAGTGGAGGAGCCGGTTCCCCGGCGGGGTTCGCAGGTTTCGCAGGTTCGCAGGAATCCGCCGTACGGATTCCACCGATTGGCATGCTGGATCATCGGCCGTCCGACGAGCAGGCTCGGTCATGCAAGACCGAGAGCCATCGAGCGCCCCCGAGGAGTCCCGTGATCGAGCACCACGTCCGCGTCCACCCCAGTGCCGACCGGCTGCCGCGTGAGGAGCAGCTCGCCTGGAAGCTGGCCGCCGTCGCCACCGGCACCGAGGAGCTGGACCCGGCCGGCGCGGGCATGGCCGTCAACCGGGTGATCGACAACGCGGCGGTGGCCGTCGCGTCGCTGCTGCGCCGGCCCGTGACGGTGGCCCGCGCCCAGGCGCTCGCCCACCGCGGCGCGCCGGGCGCCCGGGTGTTCGGCAGCCTGGCCCGGGTCTCACCGGAGTGGGCGGCCTGGGCCAACGGGACGGCGGTGCGCGAGCTGGACTTCCACGACACCTACCTCGCCGCCGACTACTCCCACCCCGGCGACAACATCCCGCCGCTGCTGGCCGTCGCCCAGCACACCGGCCGCAACGGGGCCGACCTGCTGCGCGGCATCGTCGCCGCCTACGAGGTCCACGTCGCACTGGTGCGGGGCATCTGCCTGCACGCCCACCGGATCGACCACGTCGCGCACCTGAGCGCGGCCACCGCCTGCGGGCTCGGGGCGCTGCTGCGGCTGCCGACCGAGACGGTGTACCAGGCGGTGCAGCAGGCCGTGCACACCACCACGGCCACCCGGCAGTCCCGCAAGGGCGAGATCTCCAGCTGGAAGGCCTTCGCCCCCGCCTTCGCCGGCAAGGCCGCGATCGAGGCGGTGGACCGGGCGATGCGCGGCGAGACCTCCCCGTCCCCCGTCTACGAGGGTGAGGACGGCTTCCTCGCCTGGCTGCTCGACGGCCCGCGGTCCGACTACACCGTGCCGCTGCCCGCGCCCGGCGAGCCGAGGCGGGCGATCCTGGACACCTACACCAAGGAGCACTCCGCCGAGTACCAGGCCCAGGCGATCATCGACCTGGCCCGGCGGCTGCGCGAGAGGACCGGGCCGCTGGACGGCGTCCGCTCGGTCGTCCTGCACACCAGCCACCACACCCACCACGTCATCGGCTCCGGCTCGGGCGACCCGCAGAAGTACGACCCGCGCGCCAGCCGGGAGACCCTCGACCACTCGATCCCGTACATCCTCGCCGTCGCCCTGGAGGACGGCGCCTGGCACCACGAGCGCTCCTACGCCCCCGAACGGGCCCAACGCCCGGAGACCGTGGCGCTCTGGCAGAAGATCACCACGGTCGAGGACCCGGAGTGGACCGCCCGCTACCACGACCCCGACCCGGCCCGGCGGGCCTTCGGCGGGCGTGTGGTGATCACCCGGGACGACGGCACGGTGATCCAGGACGAGCTGGCCGTCGCCGACGCCCACCCGGCCGGCGCGCGCCCCTTCGACCGCCCCGCGTACGAGCGGAAGTTCCGCACCCTGGCCGAGGGCATCGTCTCCCCCGCCGACCAGGACCGCTTCCTGGCAGCCGCCGCAGACCTCGCCGAGCTGAAGGCCGCGGACCTGGACGAGCTCTTCCCGGCCGTCGACACCGCGGCCGTGCGCGCGTTCGACGCACTCCTCCCGAAGGGCCTGTTCTGATGCTGCACACCCGCACCACCCCCGCCCAGCGCCGCCGCGCCCTGCGCGAACGCCTCGCCACCGGGCGGCTGTTGACGATGCCCGGCGCGCTCAACCCGCTCTCCGCCCGGCTCATCCAGGACCTCGGCTTCGAGGCCGCCTACCTCTCCGGCGCCGTCCTCGCCGCCGACCTCGGCCTGCCCGACATCGGCCTCACCACCGCCACCGAGGTCGCCGCCCGCGCCCAGCAGACCACCCGGGTCACCGACCTCCCGGTGCTGATCGACGCCGACACCGGCTTCGGCGAACCCATGAACGCCGCCCGCACCGTCCAGCTGATGGAGGACGCCGGCCTCGCCGGCCTGCACCTGGAGGACCAGGTCAACCCCAAGCGCTGCGGCCACCTCGACGGCAAGGCGGTCGTCCCCCGCGAGGACATGACCCGCCGCCTGCGGGCCGCCGTCGACGCCCGCCGCGACCCCGACTTCCTGCTGATGGCCCGCACCGACGCCCGCTCCGTCGAGGGACTGCGCGCGGCGATCGACCGGGCCAAGGCCTACGTCGACGCCGGAGCCGACGCGATCTTCCCCGAAGCCCTCGCCGACGAGGCCGAGTTCGAGGCCTTCCGCAAGGCCGTCGACGTCCCGCTACTCGCCAACATGACCGAGTTCGGCAAGTCCCCGCTGCTCGACGCCCGCACCCTCCAGGACCTCGGGTACGAGATCGCGCTCTACCCCGTCACCCTGCTGCGCCTGGCCATGGGCGCGGTGGAGGACGGCCTGCGCACCCTCGCCTCCGAGGGCACCCAGGAGTCGCTGCTGCCGCGCATGCAGACCCGCTCCCGGCTGTACGAGCTCCTCGGCTACGAGCAGTACGCGGCCTTCGACACCGCCGTCTTCGACTTCACCCTCCCGCCCGGTGCCTGACCCCGCATCGGAGACCAGCCATGCCCACCACCGCGCCCGGGATCCACCGCGGACTCGCCGGAGTCGTCGTCGACACCACCGGGATCTCCACCGTCATCCAGGAGACCAACTCCCTCACCTACCACGGCTACCCCGTCCAGGACCTCGCCGCCCAGCGCTCCTTCGAGGAGGTCGCCTACCTGCTGTGGCACGGCGAACTGCCCGACCCCGGACAGCTGCGGGAGTTCCGGGCCCTCGAGGCCGCCCTGCGCCCGCTCGACCGCACCACCACCGAACTGCTCGCCAAGCTGCCCGAGACCTGCCACCCGATGGACGTGCTGCGCACCGCCGTCAGCTTCTTCGGCGCCGAGGACCCCACCGAGGACGACGGCCGCCCCGCGCCCCACCTCGCCAAGTCCCTCACCCTGCTGGCGAAACTGCCCACCGTCGTCGCCGCCGACCAGCGCCGCCGCCGGGGCCTGGCGCCCATCCCGCCGGACCCCGGGCTCGGCTACGCGGAGAACTTCTTCCACATGTGCTTCGGCGCGGTGCCCGCCCCGGAGGTGGTCCGCTGCTTCGAGATCTCCCTCGTGCTGTACGCCGAGCACAGCTTCAACGCCTCCACCTTCACCGCCCGCGTCGTCACCTCCACCCTCTCCGACCTCTACAGCGCCGTCACCGCCGCGATCGGCGCACTCAAGGGCCCCCTGCACGGCGGCGCCAACGAGGCCGTGATGCACATGCTGGAGGAGATCGGCGACACCGCCCGGGCCGCGCAGTGGCTCGACGAGGCACTCGCCGCCAAGCGGAAGATCATGGGCTTCGGCCACCGCGTCTACCAGCACGGCGACTCCCGCGTCCCGATCATGCAGGCCGCCCTGGACGCCCTGGTGGCCCGCAGCGCCGACCCCCGGACGGCCCGGCTGGCCGCCCTGCACGCCGCACTGCGCGAGGCGATGCTGGAACGCAAGGGCATCCACCCCAACCTCGACTACCCCGCCGGCCTCGCCTACCACCTGATGGGCTTCGACACCCCCGTCTTCACACCCGTCTTCGTGATGAGCCGCATCACCGGCTGGACCGCCCACATCACCGAACAGCTCGCCCACAACTCCCTGATCCGCCCGCTCGCCTGCTACGACGGCCCCGGCCAGCGCCCGGTGCCGGGGCTGTCACCGAGCACGGCGTAGGGAACGCGGCTGCGGCGGTCCGGCTCGACCGCCAGGCGCCCGCCCGCCGGCGGGCGGGCACGCTGGACGCAGTCGCGGCGCTCGCAGATCCGGCAGCCCAGCCCGATCGGGGTCGCCGCTCCCGGAGCGTCGAGCGCGACGCCCTCGGCGTAGACGAGGCGGTGGGCGTGGCGCAGCTCGCAGCCGAGCGCGACGGCGAACTCGCTGCGCGGTGCGCGGTGCCCGAAGCCGCCGTGGGAGACGGTGCGGGCGATCCAGAAGTAGCGCTTCCCGTCCGGCATCTCGGCGACCTGGGTGAGGATCCGGCCGGGCGCGGAGAAGGCCTCGTAGACCGTCCAGAGCGGGCAGGTGCCGCCCAGGCGGGAGAAGTGGAAGTCGGTCGCGGACTGGCGCTTGGAGATGTTGCCCGCCCGGTCGGCGCGCAGGAAGGAGAACGGGACGCCGCGTCGGCCCGGACGCTGGAGGGTGCTCAGCCGGTGGCAGACCGTCTCGAACCCGACCCCGAAGCGGGCCTGGAGCAGCTCGATGTCGTACCGAAGCTCCTCGGCGGCCGTGTGGAAGGCGGTGTACGGCATCAGCAGGGCGCCGGCGAAGTAGTTGGCCAGGCCGATCCTGGCCAGGTCGGCGGCCTGGGGTGAGGTGAGGCCGGGCCCGGCCGCCGCCACGAGCGTGTCGAGCAGCGGCCGGTGCTCCAGCAGGGCCAGTTGGGTGGCGAGTTGGAAGGCACGCCGGCCGCCGGCCAGCCACGGTGAGAGCCGCAGCGTGCCGGCCGCCGGATCGTAGCGCCGCAGGTCGCCGGGCCGCCGGTGGTCGGCGTCCAGCACCCGCACCCCGTGCCGCTCGCCGAGGCGGGCGGCCAGCGCGGCGGCGGTGCGGCCCGCGGTCGTCGTCGCCAGGCACCGCGCGGTCCGCTCCGCCGCCTCGTCCAGGGCGGCGATGTGGTTGTGATGGGTGTAGAAGAAGTCCCTGACCTCGTCATGGGGTTCGGCCGGGCGGATGCCCGCCCCGGTGCCGGGCTCACCGAGGTCGACGACCCGCGCGAGCGCCTCGCGGTAGCCGCGGTGCAGCGCGACCAGGGCCCGTGCCACCTCCGGGTGGTTCCGGCTCACCTCCGCGATCTCCTCCGTCGGCACGGCTCCGCCACAGGCCTCGTCCGCGAGCGCGGTGCGCAGGTCGGTGCCGAGGCGTTCCTCCTCGGCCTCGGAGAAGAACTCCGGGTCGACCCCGAGCACCTCGGCGATCCGCAGCAGCACGGCGGCGGTCAGCGGGCGCTGGCTGTGCTCGATCTGGTTGAGGTAGCTGGTCGAGATGCCGAGCTCGCGCGCCAGCTCGACCTGGTTCATGCCGTGCTCGCGGCGCAGTCGGCGCAGCTTGGCGTGGGCGTAGATCTTCCGCCCGGTCGGACGTGGCATGGCCCGCACTTCCTCTCTCAGACCCGGTTGGTTCGGATCGCGGCCTCGACCCGGACGGCGTCGGCGGTGTCACGGACCTCGTGCACCCGCACCGCCCACGCGCCCTGCGCGGCGGCCAGGACGCTGGCCGCCGCGGTGGCCGCGTCGCGTTCACGGGCCGGACGGGCCTCGCCCGTCCGCGGGTCGGCCAGCAGCTCGCCCAGGAAGCGCTTGCGCGAGGCCGCCACCAGGAGCGGGCGCCCCAGTACGCGCCAGGCGTCCAGTGACGCCAGCAGCGCCCAGTCGTCCTGCCGGCGTTTGGCGAAGCCGAGGCCCGGGTCCACGATGACCTGGGCGGGGTCGACCCCGGCCGACACCACCGCGTCCATCTGCCGTGCGACCTCGCGGATCACCTCGGCCGCGACGTCCTCGTACGCGGCCAGCTCGTCCATGTGGGCGGACTGCCCGCGCCAGTGCATGACGACGAAGGGCACTCCGGCCCTGGCCGCGGCGCGGGCCATGCCCGCGTCGGCCCGGCCCCCGCTGACGTCGTTGATGATCCGGGCGCCAGCCTCCACCGCCGCTTCGGCGACCCGGGCCCGCATCGTGTCGATGCTGACCAGGACGCCCTTGTCGGTGAGCGAACGCACCACCGGCAGGACCCGGCGCAGTTCCTCCTCCTCGGACACCCTGGTCGCTCCCGGCCGGGTCGACTCCCCGCCGACGTCCACGATGTCCGCGCCCTGCTCGGCCAGCAGCAGTCCACGGTCCACCGCGCGCCCCGGGTCCAGCCAGCGGCCGCCGTCCGAGAACGAGTCGGGGGTCACGTTCACGACTCCCATCACCGCGCACCGATCCCATCCGGGCAGTCCCGACAATACCTGCGAAGGTCTTTTCATGCGCCCATTGTGCCGCCCGCCCCACCCGTCTCCCAACTCGTACCACCGAGAGAATTCGTATCACAGAGTGGACACCTGAGGACTACCGCGAGCCCGGCTGGTTAACCTCCTGCCATGACACTCGGAATTCCCTCCACGCGGACGGATCGGGCGACCTCCATCCGCGAACTCCTCGCGACCGGCAGGCTTTCCTATTCGTTCGAATTCATGCCGCCCCGGAGCGCCGAAGCGGAGGTCGGCCTGTGGAATGCGATCCGGCGCCTGGAAGCGCTGTCCCCCACCTTCGTCTCCGTGACCTACGGTGCCGGCGGGTCGACACGGGAGCGGACGGTGAACGTCACCGGCCGCATCGCGCAGGAGACCACCCTCACGCCGACCGCCCACCTGACCGCGGTCGGCCACAGCGTCGCCGAACTGCGGAACATTCTCGGCCACTACGCTGACCAGGGAGTTCGCAACATCCTGGCGCTACGCGGCGACCCGCCGGGCGATCCGCTGGGCACCTGGCACCGCCACCCCGACGGAGTGGAGTACGCCGCCGACCTGGTGCGGCTGATCAAGGAGTCCGGCGACTTCTGCGTCGGTGTGGCCGCCTTCCCGGACCTGCACCCGAGGTCCCCCGACTGGGATTTCGAGATCAGGCACTTCATCGAGAAGTGCCGGGCGGGAGCCGACTACGCCATCACCCAGATGTTCTTCGACGTGGACAGCTACCTCCGTTTCCGGGATCGACTGGAATCGGCCGGCTGCACCGTTCCGGTCATTCCGGAGATCATGCCGGTGACCAGTATCCGGTCACTTCGGAGGATTCCGGCACTGACCACCGCCGCCATTCCCGACGAGCTTTCCGAAAGCATGCTGAAGCAGCAGGACAACCCGAAGGCCGTCCGGTCGATCGGTATCGATCACGCCACCGGAATGTGCCGACGCCTGCTCTCCGAGGGAGTTCCCGGGCTGCATTTCATGACCATGAACTTCTCCACGGTGACGACGGAGATCTACCAGAACCTCGGGCTTCCCGGGTCCGGGTGAAACGGGCCGGGCCGCCGTTGCGGCAGCCCGCCCGGGGACGGTCCCGGGCCCACCCGGCCGGGCGCCGCACGGTGTGCGGGGCCCGGCCGGGGCGCGTCACCGGGGGGTCAGCCGGCGAGCTCCGCGCGCAGGTGGCGGGCGGCGCCGACGAGGCTGTCGAGCGAGGCGCGGGTCTCCGTCCAGCCGCGGGTCTTCAGGCCGCAGTCGGGGTTGACCCAGAGCCGCTCGGCGGGGATGGCCGCGAGGCCCGCGCGCAGCAGGGCGATGGCCTCGTCGGTGCTCGGGACGCGCGGGGAGTGGATGTCCCAGACGCCCGGGCCGACCTCGCGCGGGTAGCCGGCCCCGGCGAGTTCGCCGGCGACCTCCATGTGCGAGCGGGTGGCCTCCAGCGAGATGACGTCCGCGTCGAGTTCGTCGATCGCCGTCATGATCGCGCCGAACTCGGCGTAGCACATGTGGGTGTGGACCTGGGTGTCGGCCCGCACCCCGGAGGTGGCGAGGCGGAAGGACTCGGTCGCCCACGCCAGGTACGCCGGGCGGTCGGCGGCGCGCAGCGGCAGGGTCTCGCGCAGGGCCGGCTCGTCGACCTGGACGACGGCCGCGCCGGCGGCCTCCAGGTCCGTGACCTCGTCGCGCAGGGCGAGGGCGACCTGGCGGGCGGTGTCGCCGAGCGGCTGGTCGTCGCGGACGAAGGACCAGGCGAGCATCGTGACGGGGCCGGTGAGCATGCCCTTGACCGGGCGGTCGGTCAGGCCCTGCGCGTAGCCGAACCAGTCGACGGTCATCGGGTGCGGGCGGGAGATGTCCCCGGCCAGGACCGGCGGGCGCACGTACCGGGTGCCGTAGGACTGCACCCAGCCGTGCCGGGTGGCGAGGTAGCCGGTGAGCTGTTCGGCGAAGTACTGGACCATGTCGTTGCGCTCGGGCTCGCCGTGCACCAGGACGTCCAGTCCGGCCTTCTCCTGGAAGGCGATGACCTCCCGGACCTCCGCCTCGATGCGCTCGCGGTAGGCCGGGGCGTCGATCCGGCCCGCCGTGAGATCGGCCCGCGCGACCCGCAGTTCGGAGGTCTGCGGGAACGAGCCGATGGTGGTGGTCGGCAGCAGTGGCAGGCCGAGCCGGGCGCGCTGGGCCTCGGCCCGCTGCGGGTAGGCCTGGGCGCGGCGGGCGTCGTCGGCGGTGACGGCGGCGGTACGGGCGCGCACCGCCGGATCGTGGGTGATCGGCGAGTTGGCGCGCGAGGCGAGGTCGGCGCGGTTGGCGGCCAGGTCGGCGGCGATCGCCCCCGTGCCCTCGCGCAGGCCCCGGGCCAGCAGCGCCACCTCCCTGGCCTTCTGCTTGGCGAAGGCGAGCCAGCGCAGGATCTGCGGGTCGACGTCGCGTTCGGCGGCGGCGTCCAACGGCACGTGCAGGAGGGAGCAGGACGGCGCGACGTCGACCCGCTCGGCGAGGCCCAGCAGGGTCGCCAGGGTGGCCAGCGACTTCTCCAGGTCGTTGATCCAGATGTTGCGCCCGTCGACCACCCCGGCGACCAGCCGCTTGCCGGGCAGCCCGCCGACGGCGGCCAGATCATCCAGGTTCGCCGCGGCGGGCCCCGTGAAGTCCAGCGCCAGGCCCTCGACCGGGGCCTTGGCCAGCACCGGCAGGGCCTCACCCAGGCGGTCGAAGTAGCTCGCGACCAGCAGCTTCGGACGGTCCGCCAGGCCGCCCAGCTCACGGTAGGCGCGGGCGGCGGCGTTCAGCTCGGCCGGGGTGCGGTCCTGCACCAGCGCGGGCTCGTCCAGCTGCACCCACTCGGCGCCGGCCGCCTTCAGGTCCGCCAGCAGCTGCGCGTAGACGGGCAGCAGCCGGTCCAGCAGGGTGATCGGCTGGAAGTCCTCGGCGACACCGGGGGCGGGCTTGGCGAGCAGCAGGTAGGTGAGGGGGCCGACCAGCACGGGGCGTGCGGTGTGGCCGAGCGCCAGCGCCTCCCGGAACTCCCCGACGGCCTTGGCCGGGTCCGCGGTGAAGACGGTGTCCGGGCCGAGTTCGGGCACCAGGTAGTGGTAGTTGGTGTCGAACCACTTGGTCATCTCCAGCGGCGCGACCTCCTGGGTGCCGCGCGCCATGGCGAAGTAGCCGTCCAGCGCGTCCGCCTCGACGGCCGCCCGGTGGCGGGCCGGGATCGCGCCGACGGCGACCGTGGTGTCCAGTACGTGGTCGTAGAGCGAGAAGTCGCCGGTGGGCACTTCCGAGGCCCCGGCCTGGGCGAGCTGCGCCCAGTTCTCCCGGCGCAGGCCGACCGCCGTCTCCCGCAGGGCGTCGGCGGTGACCGTGCCCTTCCAGTAGCCCTCGATGGCCTTCTTCAGCTCCCGGCCCTGGCCCTGCCGGGGGTAGCCGTACACGGTGGCCCTGGTTGCCGCGGCTGCGGACTTCGTGGTCAAGGGACTCTCCTTCGCGAGTCTGGCTCCTCAAGTGCCCGGGGACGGGACGAGAGCGCGAAGGGATGACGAACCGGGCGGCGGCTCACGTCGACGCGTGTGCCCGATCCGCCTGGTATGGTCGCCGACCCGCCCACGAGGTCACCGGGATATCCGCACGCGGAACGGTCCGCGGGCGGGCAACGGGCAGGTCTTCGGACTCGTGGGCGCACCGGGCCTGTTGGCGTCCGGTACCTACTGGCCATCGCTTCCCAGACCCGTCCCGGGTCCAGTGCGTATGACGGCGGTCGTTCCCACTCACCGCTGCGGGGCAGTCCCGGATTCCCACCGGGTTCCCTCTTGCGACGTCCTGCCTGGCGGGCAGGACGAACCAGCTGCGTCGCCAGCTTAGGGGCAAACCGCCGGGGCCGACGCGGAATTCACGGAAGCCGTCCGCATGGTGAGACTCCCTCGCCGCTCGCGGAGCCGATGGCGGAGCCGTTCGCGGTGACTCGTCGACCGTCCGGGGCCTCGAAGCGCACCATGGGCTCGAAGTTGGCGCGGCGGGCCGCGCGGCGGAAGACGGTGAGGACGGCCGGGCCGACGACGAGCACGGCGGTGAAGGTGGTGACGGCACGGCCGGTGTCCCAGCCGAGCGAGGTGGCGAGGTCGAAGAGCAGGTAGCGGTGCCACTGCTCGGTGAAGGGCAGCCCCGGCAGGTAGGCGATGGAACTGTTCGGGTCGGTGGAGAACGGCCAGAAGGAGAGGTTGAGGAGGAAGCCGAAGAGGTACCCGGAGAACGCCCCGTACGCGGCCAGCATCGGGACCTCCCAGCGCCGCCGCCGGGTTCTCGGCAGGAGCCCGGCGAGCATGCCGACGAACGCGCAGCCGAACATCTGGTACGGCATCCAGGGGCCGACGCCGCCGGTGAGCAGCGCGGAGGCGAACAGCGAGGTGCAGCCGAGGGTGAAGCCGAAGCCCGGGCCGAAGACCCGGCCGGCCAGGACGAGGACGAAGAAGACCGTCTCCACTCCTGCGGTGCCGGCGCCGAGCGGGCGCAGCCCGGCGTTGACGGCGGACAGGACGCCGAGCATGGCGAGGGCCTTGGCGTCGATGCCGCCGGCCGCGATCTCCGCGATGACGACGGCGAGCACCAGGGCCAGCAGGGCGCCGAAGATCAGCGGCGGGGCGTAGGAGGAGCCGAACTTTCCGGGGGCGACGACGAACGGCCAGGTGAAGGCGACCAGGCCGATGAAGGCGGCCAGGGCCGCGACGACGCGGGCCCGGCCGGGGATCCGGACGGCGCTCACCGGGCGGCCTGCGCGGGCGCGAGGGCGGCGGCGACCTGTCGGGTGGTCAGGTAGGGCAGCGGGGCGAGGATCTTGGCGGTCTGGGGGGCGAAGGTGGGCGAGGCGACGATGACCTCGGCGGTGGGGCCGTCGGCGACGATCTCGCCCTCGGCCATCACCACCACCCGGTCGGCGGCGGCGGCGACGAACTCGACGTCGTGGGTGGAGACGACGACCGTACGGCCTTCGGCGGCGAGGGCGTCCACGATGCCGGTGAGCGCTTCCTTCCCGTGGTAGTCGAGCCCTCGGGTGGGTTCGTCCAGCAGCACCACCCGTGGCGCGGCGGCCAGTTGGATCGCCAGGACCAGGGCCAGCTTCTGGCCCTCGGAGAGGTCCCGGGGGTGGGTGCCGTCGGGGATCCCGGGGGCGAGCCGGTCGAGGATCTGCCTCGCGGTCGGGCCGGCTGTGGTCGGGCCGGCGACGGTCGAGCCGGCTGCGCGGCGGGCCTCCAGGTCGCTCTGGGCGAGTTCCTGGGCGACCGTCTCCAGGTACAGCAGGTCGGTCGGGGTCTGCGGGACGAGCCCGACGAGCTGCCGGGCCCTGGTCGCGGAGAGCCGCTTGGGGTCCGCGGCCGGCCCGCCGTCGGCTCCGAGGACCTGCACGCTGCCGCCCTGTCGCGGGCCCGAGCCCTGGAGGGCCCACAGGAGCGAGGACTTGCCCGAGCCGTTGCGCCCCATCAGCGCCGTGACCTCACCGGCCCGCAGGTCCAGCCCGACCTCCCGGACGGCGGCCACCGGCCCGTACCGGACGACCACCCCTCGGGCGTCCAGCACCCGTTCCCCCGCCACCGCTGCCCGGCGCGGCGGAGGAACGGGCACGTCGTTCAGCCGCTCCCGCAGCGGGGCGGCGGCGCGCCGGGCGTCCCGGACGGAGAGCGGCAGCGGCCGCCACCCGGCCAGCCGCCCGAGGTCGACGACCGGCGGCGCGATCGCGGTGCGCCGGAAGACCTCGGCGGGCGGCCCGTGCACGACCGTGCCGTCGCCGGGCAGGTAGGCGACGCGGTCGGCGTACTGGACGACCCGCTCCAGGCGGTGTTCGGCGAGCAGGACGGTGACGCCGAGGTCGTGGACCAGACGGGTGATGGCCGCGAGCACCTCCTCGGCGGCGGTCGGGTCGAGCGCCGAGGTCGGTTCGTCCAGGACCAGGACGCGCGGGTGCGCGGTGAGCACCGAGCCGATGGCGACGCGCTGTTGCTGGCCGCCGGAGAGATCGTGCAGGGCGCGGTGGCGCAGGTCGGCGAGGCCGAGCAGGTCGAGGGTCTCCTCGACACGCTTGCGCATCACCTCCGGCGGGACGGCCAACTGCTCCATGACGTAGGCCAGTTCCTCCTCCACCGTGTCGGTGGTGAAGCCGGCCAGCGGGTCCTGCCCCACCACGCCGACCACGTCGGCCAGTTCGCGAGGGGGGTGGTGCGCGGTGTCCCGGCCGTCCACGGTCACCCGGCCGCGCAGGGTGCCGCCGGTGAAGTGCGGCACGAGGCCGTTGACGGCGCCGAGCAGGGTCGACTTGCCGACGCCGGTGCGGCCGACCACCAGGCAGAGCTCGCCCTCCGGGATGTGCAGGTCGACGTCGCGCAGGACGGGGGCGGTCTCGCCGTCGTACACCACGCCGACCTGGTCGAATCGGATCACGTGCTCACCTCGGGGGTCGTGCGGTCGGCGCCGGTGCGGCGGGTCCCGGCGGCGGGCTCCGGGGTACGTCCGGGCTCCGGGGTACGTCCGGGCGGAGGCGCGATGACCCCGGCGGCGCCGGCCAGCAGCAGGGCGAGCACCGGGACGAGCGGCAGGCTCGGCCAACTGAGCGGGTAGAGCGAGGGGTTGAGATCGGTGGCGGCGTAGCCGACGGTGGCGAACAGCAGGACGGCGGCGGTCACCCCGCAGCCCGCGACGCCCCACTCGGCGGCCCGCCAGCGGTCCGGCCGGTAGGTGGTGCGCCGTACGCGCCGGCCGCCGAGGATCAGCCCCGCCACGCAGAGCAGGGCGCCCGCGAGGAAGGCGGGAAGTCCCAGGGCAGCGGGGGCGGTTCCGTCCAGGAGCCCGTACACCCCGGCGCACAGGCCGCACATGCCGAGCAGCATCAGGGCGCCGGTGATGCGGCGGGAGCGGCGGGTCGCGGTGCCGGAGCGGCCGTAGCCGCGCGAGTCCATCGCGGCGGCCAGGTGCAGCGAACGCTCCAGCGCGTCCTCCAGCACCGGGACGACGATGCCGCGCAGCGCGCGGATGCCCTTCCGCTGCCCGGCGCGCAACCGCCGTGCCCGGGCGACGCGTTGGACGCTCTGCACCAGCTGCGGGGCGACGCTGAGCGACACCGTCACGGCGACGCCCAGCTCGTACAGGGCGCCGGGCAGGACGCGCAGGGCGCGCTTGGGGTTGGCGAGGGTGTTGGCGGCGCCGATGCAGCAGATCAGGCAGGCCAGGCGCAGCCCGTCGAAGGCGGCGGAGAGGGTCGCCTCCAGGGAGACCGGCCCGCCGATCTGGATGCCCGCGTACCAGGCGGGGGTGGGCAGGTGCGGGAGCGAGAAGAGCAGGTGGTCGTGCGGGGTGATGCCGGTGGCGAAGACGCACCGGAACACCACCCGGATCGCCACCACGGTCAGAGCCAGCCACAGGTAGTAGGTGAACCCGCGCGCCCACGGGGCCTCGGTCCGGCGGGCGGTGACCACGTAGCCGAGCACGGCGAGGACGAGCAGGAGCAGCAGCGGGTTGGTGGTGCGGCTGGCCGCCGTCGCCAGGGCGAGCGCCCAGGTCCACCAGGCCAGCGGGTGCAGGTTCCGGGGGCTGCGCCGGCTCCCGGCGTCCCGTCCGGGGGTGGGCTTCGGCTTCGGGGTGGGCTTCGGGGGGCCGGCGTCGGGTTTGTCGGGCATGGTCACCGGATCACTCGGCCCGGCGGCGGCGCCGTCGCGCGACGACCACGGTGGCCGCGCCCAGCGCCCCCACGAGGGCGGTCGCGATGACGGCGGGGGCCATCGACCCGGAGTCGTGCGGGGCGTCGGCCACCGGATTGGCGTCCACCACGCCGCCGGGCACGGCGGAGGTCGACGTCGGCGCGGCCGCGGCCTCGACCGTCTGCGGGGTCGGCTGATCGCTCGGGGTGTCCGTCGGCGGCGCGGTGGACGGCTCGACCGGCACCGGTGTGGCGGGCACGGGCGTCGGCTCGGGCGCTCCGGGCGGAGTGATGCCGTCCTCGGGGGTGGCGGCGGCGCCGGGCCCCGGGGTAGTGGCGGGCGCGGGCGGACGGGCTCCGCCCGCCGGGGGCTTGGCGGGGGCCGGGGCCCGGCCCGATCCGGTGCCACCGGCGGTGCCGGTGCTGCCGGTTCCGCTTGCGTTTCCGGTACCGCCGGTGCCGCCGGTTCCGCCGGTTCCGCCGGTTCCGTCGCTCGAACCGGTGCCGCTGCCGCTGCCGCCGGTCGTACCCGTGGCACCCGTCGACCCGCCGCCGGAGACGCTGGAATCGCCGGAGCCGCCCGTGGTGCCCTGACCGGGGTCGGCGGGCTGCCCGCCGGGGCTGGAGTTGTGGGCGCGAACGCTGTCCGGCGAGAAGCCCGGCCGCCCCTCGGTGCCCTCGACGTTGGTGCCACCGAAGATCCAGAGGTCGACGCTGCCGGGCTTCGGCTGGTAGCTCATCGCGCCGAGCTGGCTGTAGGACCACTCGTTCTGGCCCGGATCGGCGTGCCAGTACGACCAGTAGGCCGTGGCCGGGGGCGTCAGGACGCACTTCTCCTGGTCCGGGGCCGGGAACTGCTTACCGCCCTGGAAGCCGCTGTAGCCGATCCGGCAGATGAACGCCGGACCGTCGTGGCCGGTCCCGGTGGTCTTCCAGCCGCCCTGGTTGAGCAGGGTGAAGCCGGTGGTCGGGGTGGTCCCGCAGGAACGCAGCAGCGGGCCGCCCCACTTGCTGAAGTCCACGGCGAGCACCACGCCGGAGGCGGTGGTGCACTGGTCGATCGGCAGCGGCGCCGCGGACGCCGGGGCGGTGCCCACGGCGACGCCACCGAACGCGAGGGCGAAGGTCAGGGCCGCCGCCCCGGACAGCCGGCCGAGCCGACCGCCGAGTCCCCGGCTCACCGGTGACGCCCCGGGGCGGCCGCGGTGCGGCGCCGGGCGACGAGGACGGCCGCCGCGCCGAGCGCGGTCAGCACGCCCGCACCCGCCGTCAGCGTCAGGGCCTGGGTTCCGGTCCCGGCCAGGCTGCCGGAGCCGGTCTGCGCCGCCACGCCACCGGCGGGCGCGCCCCTGCCATCGGCCGGGGCGTCGATGCCGCCGGCCGACCAGGTGGCCGAACCGTCGCCGGTCGAGGGAGCGGCGGTGTCCGAGGGCCCAGCCGTGGCGGGCAAGCCCGTCGGGCCCGGCGTGTTCGTGGGAATGTTCGTAGGTGTGCCGGTCGGTGTGCCCGTGGGCGTGCCGGTCGGGGTGCTGGTCGGCGAACCCGTCGGGGTCGCCGTCGGGGTCGCCGTCCCGGTGGAAGTCGGAGTGGGCGTCGGCGTCGACGTTCCCCCGAGCTCCCGGAACAGCGTGCCGAACGAGATCCCGGTGGCACCGCCGAGCACCTGCGTGGACGCGCGGACGTCCGATCCCGGCTGCCCGGCGGAGGCCACGTTGAACCCGCCGTCGCCGTTCTGCTGGCCCGACAGGAAGTCGCGCGCCTTGGCGATCTGGGCGCCGTACGTGGACTGGCGCAGTGTCATGCCCTGGATGGCGAGCGCGGCCGAGTTGGTCGAGTCGCCGGCCGCTCCCGGGAAGCCGCCGTCGGGCAGCTGCCGCGCGGCGAGCCAGCCGAGGCCCTGGTCGACGGCCCGCGCGGCTTCGTCGCCCGGCACGAGGGCGAGGGCCATGACGGCCATCGCCGTGCTGTCCACGTCGGAGTCACCGGTGGCGGGGATCAGGCTCGGCCACGAGCCGTCCTGGTGCTGGAGGCCCTTCAGGTAGGCGATCGCGGGAGCCGCGTTCGTCGAGTCCCCGGCCCGGAGCTGGGCCATGATGCCGAGCGCCTGGGAGAACACCGAGGTCGCGTAGGTGTAGTTGCCGGGCGCCGCGCAGCCGGTGTTCTGGTCGGCCTTGATACACACGAGGGCGGCCAGGGCGGCGATCAGGTCGTGGCCGCCGAAGGCGCGCGGGTTGCGGCCGACCACCTCGGCGAGCAGCGCCTCCTTTCCGATCGAGCCGCCGCCTGCGTACTCGGTGCCGATGCCGGTCCAGTCGTTGACGGTGCGCTCGCCGGCGTCCTTGCCCGGCTGGTCCAGGAAGTCGACGATCCTGCGCAGCGCGGCGTCGTCGGTGCCGGTGGCCGCGAGGGCGTAGGCGCCGTCGATGGTGAGGCCGAAGTCGGCGAAGGCCGGGAAGCCCTCGTAGTAGCGGCCGTTGATCAGGCGGGACGGGTCGGTGAGGTAGGCGCTGCCCTTGGCGGCGTCGGGGGCTCTCCCGGCAGGCGGCGTGGTCGCGGGCGAGGTCGGCGGCGTGCTGGCGGGTGTCGTCGGCGGGGTGGTGGCGTCCGGGTTGTGTCGGACGCTGGTGAGGTCGGTGCCGGTCAGGGCCAGGATCGCCTGCTCGGTGGCCGCCGGGTCCGGGTCGGTGGTCGACGCGTCGGGGCCGAAGCCGCCGTCCGTGCCCTGCCGGGCGGCGAGCCAGGCCGTGGCGGCGGCCCGGCGGGTGTCCTGTCCGGTGGCCTTGAACGCCTGGGCCGCGCTCGCGGTGCTGATGGTGTCGCCGGGGGCGCCGAGGTACGGGAGGAGGGATCCGTCGGCCTGCTGTCCGGCCGCGAGCTGGTCCGAAGCCTTCCTCGCGGCCGTCTCGTACCCGGGCGCCGTACGCAGGGCGAGGACCGCGAGGCCGGTGGTGAGCGGGTCGGACTCGCAGTGGTCGCCAGCGACGATCATCGATCCGGCCACCCCGCCGTCGGCGCACTGGAGCGCCGTGAAGCGGGCGAGCGCCGGGGCGGGTGGCGTGACGCCGGCGCGCTGGAGGGCGATGACGCCGAGGGACTGAACCCAGGGCGAGGCCGCGCCGAGGAAGTCCCCGGCGGCGGTGCACTTGCCGTTCTCCCCCGCCGCCGTGCAGACATGGCCGGTGAGCGCGGCGATCAGGTCCCGGCCGCCGAAGGCCCGGGGATCGCCACCGGTGCTCTCGGCGACGAGGGCCAGCAGTGCGGCGGCCCTCGCATCGGGCCGGCCGGCCGGTCCGTCGGGGTGGAGGAAGGCGTCGGTGTGAGCGGAGAGGAAGGCGACCGTCCTGCGCAGCGCCGGGTCCTGCGTGCCGGCGGCGGCGAGGGCGATGGCGGTGAGGGCGGTCCGGGGGTAGTCCGGCCCCTCGACGGCCCAGTTCTCCATGTGGTCGCCGCCGACGAGTTGGCGGGCCAGCCAGGCCGCGGCGGCCGCCGGGTCACCGGCGGCGGACGGCCCGGTCGGAGTCGGGGTCGAGGTCGGAGTCGGGGTCAGGGTCGCCGAGGGCGACGGCGAGGCGGACGGCGAAGCCGGCGAACCACCGCTCTTCGCCCGGACGGAGTCCGGCGTGAAGCCCGGTGCCCCGCTGGTGCCGCCGATGTCGGTGCCGCCGTACACCCAGGCCTCGACCTCGCCGGGCTTGGGCTTCTGCGTCCCGGCGCCGAACCGGCTGTAGGACCAGGCCTGTTGGCCGGGTTCGGCGATCCAGTACGACCAGTACGCGGTGGCCTGCGGGGTGTTGACGCAGGGTTCCTCGGCCGGCGTCGGGTACTGGGTGCCGCTGTTGAAGGTCCCGGTTCCGAGTCGGCAGATGAAGGCGGGTCCGTCGTGCTCGGTTCCGGCGGTGGTGAAGCCGGCGGCGTGCAGCAGGTTCATCCCGGTCGTGGGGTGGGCGTCGCAGCCCCGGACGACACCGCCGCCCCAGTGCGTGAAGTCGACGGCGACGATCGCGCCCGTCGTCGCCGTGCACCGCTCGATCGGGTCGGCGGCCGCGGTGCCGGGGCGCCCGAACAGGACGCTTCCGCAGGCGGCGACCGCGACAGCACCGGCGACCACCAAGGAGGCGAGGTCCCGGTTCCTGTGACGTGTGCGACTGCTGCTGACCCTCACGACGACTCCCTGGTCGGTCGACGTGGGACGCAACGGCGCAGCCGACGGTCCCCTGGGCAGGGACCGTCCGGACCGCGTCGTAGTCCGCGACGACGCAAGTGCTCTGTGAACAGGGCCCCCGGTCCAGGCATTCCGGCTCACCCACCACAGGTGGGTCCACGGTTGCGGGTCAGCGCCGGAGTTGGACCGGCTTCCCCTGAATGCCGAGGGCAAAAAATCGGTTCATCAGACCACGACGGCCGAACGGGAGTCAACGGTCCGTCATGTCGATCACATCACCTCGTCGGCCGGTGCGCCGTGCGGTAGCGTCCGCGGTGGCCGAGCGGGGGAACCCGGTGCGAATCCGGGGCTGACGCGCAGCGGTGTGGGGTGGCGATCGTGCTGCCCCGAGCCCGGATGCCCGCCCGGCCACGCACCATGGCGAAAGCCGGCCCACGCGATCCGGGCGGCGACCGCTCCGGCCGTCGCGCGCCCTCGAACGGACGCCGGAACTCCGGGGCAGGGTCGGCGCCCGCCACCCCAAGGAGCCTGTCCCGTGTCCCTCCTCGCCCCCTCGCGGACCACACCTTCCCGCGCCGCCTCCGCCGTCACCGTCGCCCTGACGGCCGGCGCGCTCCTGCTCTCCGCCGTCCCCGCCCACGCGACGGCCAGCCCGACCCAGATAGCCACCTCGAAGAGCACCGGCGTCACCTACCTGAAGTCGCTCCAGGCCGCCGACGGCAGCTACGTCACCGGCGGCGGGCTCTCCAACGAGTGGGCGTTCAGCGCACTCTCGGCCGCCGGCACGGCCGCCGCGGACGTCACCCCCGGCGGCGACCCCACCAAGAACGCCCGCCTGGTCTACCGCGGCCAGCTCGCCGCCCCCGGCTGGCCGAGCGCCTCGCCGGTCGTCACGGACTACGAGCGCGGCATCCTCAACGCCTACGCCGCCGGCATCGACCCCGCCCGGGTCGGCCCGGGCCGCAACCTCGTCGCCGACCTCGCCGCCTACTGGCAGACCGCCGAACCCGGCTACTACGGCCCGTCCGCCAACTTCAACGGCACCGTCTTCGGCCTCCTCGCCCTCGCGGGCGCCAAAACCCAGGCCGGCAGCCCTCGCGTCCCGCAGCCGCTGCTCGACGCCTCCGTCACGGCGGTGCGCGCCAACCAGCACAACGATGGCGGCTGGAACTTCAGCAAGGCCGCGGGCGACCCGAACGCCCTCGCCCAGGGCAGCGACATCGACATGACCGGCGCCGCCATGGCCTCGCTCTGCACCGGGGGCGTCGCCGCCACCGACCCGGCGATCGCCGCCGCCAAGAACTTCCTCAAGGGCAAGCTCACCGCCTCCGGCGCCTTCAACGCCATGTTCGGCGTCAACACCGACTCCAACGGCTGGGCCGTCTCCGGCCTCAGCGCCTGCGGCATCAACCCCCAGGGCGCCGACTTCACCAGCGGCACCGGCAAGAGCCCCGTCGACTTCCTGATCGCCCAGCAGTTCAAGCCCGGCGGCGGCTTCAAGTACCTGCCCACCGACACCACCCCCTCCCCCTACGCCTCCGTCGACGGCCTGCGCGCCGTCGCCGGCGCCGGCTTCACCGCCACCCCGCCGACCCCGACCACCACCGGCGAGCCCGCCTGGGCCGCCGCCACCGCCTTCGTCCCCGGCACCGCCGCCAAGCTCGCGCTGGTCATCGACGACGGCACCGGCGCGCTCAAGGTCTGCGCCGCCACCCTCACCCCGACCGGCACCACCGCGACCCTCGGCAACGTCCTCGACGCGGCCGCCGGCGCCGCCCCGAGCGGCTGCGTCACCTCGGTCGCCCCGTCCACCGGCGGCGACACCGTCACCGCGATCAACGGCACGGCCAACAGCGGCTCCTCCACCTGGCAGGTCAGCCTGGACGGCACCACCGCCACCGGCGCCACCCGGGCCACCACGGTCCACCTCGGCGACACCGTCTCGCTGCGCTACGGCAGCTGACCGCACTGCGCCGGAGGGGAGCCGACCACGGATCGCCTCCCCTCCGGCGGGACAGAACCACGATGGCCCGACGGATCCGCCGCCGGACCGACAGGACGGGGGGAACGGATGCCGACGGGTGTTTCCAGATGGGTGGCGGGCGGCCATGTGGCCTTGGTCGGCGGGCTGGCCGTCCTGGGCGGGCTGACGGAGAACGGGCGTTACTACCTCGCGTCGATCGTCCTCACCCTTCCCGTCGGCCTTGCTGCGCTGGCCGCCGTCTACCTCGCACGAGGGGTGCTGACCGGCATCGGCGGGCTGTTCACCGACACCACGCTGCCTAACGGCGAGGAACCCGGTTGGCTGGCCACGGGCGGCATCGTGGCCAACACGCTGCTGTTCACCGTGGCGGCCGTCGCCACCGTACTGCTGGTCGAGCGCTTCGTCCGCCACCGGAGGGCATCTCACGGCAGCTGAGCCACGGGTACGCGGTGCCCCGGCCCCCTTCCGGAGGGGCCGGGGCACCGGGGTGTCTCCGGAGGTCAGGGCGCGGTGACGCCCGGCTGGGCGCCGGCGCCGAAGGACCAGCCCTCGACGTCGCCGGGCGCCGGGTTGTAGCTGCCCGCGCCGAGGTTGCTGTACGACCAGGGGCCGCCGTGCTGGGCGTGCCAGTACGACCAGTAGGCGCTGCCGGTGGGGTTGGTGCAGGTCGTCGGCAGGGCGTTGATGGTGCAGACGAAGCCCGGGTAGCGCGGGTGGAAGGTGTACGCGAACCCGGCGCCGGTCAGCGCGGCCAGGCCGCTGGCCGGGTCGCCGGGTGCGCAGCCGGTCTGGATGCCACCGCCGACGGCGGTGAAGTCGACCACGACGGTGACGCCGGTGGTGCCGTCGCAGGCGGCGGCCCGCGCCTGCGGGGCCTGGACGACGGAGGCGCCGAGCAGTCCGGCGGTGAGGGCAGCGGCGGCGGCGATCGACCCGAGGGTGCGGCGGGCCAGGCGCGCGGGCGCCATGGTGTCGGTCATCGGAGCTCTCCTCGCGGGGTCAGCGGGTGGTCGCCGGGCAGGCCGGCACGGGCGCGTCCGGGCGGGCACCGGCGGCGGAGAGGGTGGCCAGCGGGGTGCCCGCGAGGCCGAGGACGGCCTGCGCCGTGGCCCGGGCGCCGGTGGCCGGGTTGAAGCCGGTCGCGTCGTAGGCGACCGCCCCGCGCACGCCCGGGTCCGTGGCGCAGCCCTGCTGGAGCTTGACCAGGCTGCTCCAGCCCTTGAGGCCGGCCCCGAAGCGTCCGCCGGCCAGCAGCGCTTGCGTGGCGAGGCCGGTGGTGTTGGCGTTGGACGCGGCGGCCCCGGCGGCCGAGAAGCCGCCGTCGGCGTTCTGGTGGGCGGTCAGCCAGCCGAGTCCGGCGTCGGCCTTGGCGGTGCGGCCGGTCGCGGCGAGGGCCTGGGCGGCGAGCGCGGTGGCGTCCGGGTCGCTGGCGCAGGTGGCCTGGCCGAAGGCGACCGGGTACCCGCCGTCCGCGCACTGGCTGTTGGCGAGGAAGTCGACGGCCGTCGCCGGGGCCCCACCGGCCGTGCGGTGCAGGGCGATCACGGCCAGGGACTGGCCGAAGGCGTTGCTGTAGTCGCCCCACTGCGAGCGGTCGGAGAACCGGCCCTCGGCGGTCTGGAGCGAGCGCAGGCGGGCCGGCAGGTCGACGCCGCCGAAGGCCGTCGGGTTCCCGCCGCGCACCTCGACGGCGAGCAGCAGCTTGGCGGTCGCGCCCGCGTAGGCCTCGGTGATGCCGTCGCCGAGGTAGCCGCTGATGACCTCGGGCTTGGCCAGCCAGGCGGTGGCCTTCGCAGCGGCCTGGTCGGAGCTGTGCGAGGCGGCGAAAGCCAGCACGGCGTCGATGGTCAGGCCCTGGTCGGGGTAGGCGGTCCCGTTGAAGACGGACTCGAAGTGGTCGCCGTCGACGAGTTGGCGGGCGAGCCAGCCGCCCGCGGCGGCGTCGGGGCGGACCGTCGGGGACGAAGTCGCGGCGGCAGGTGCCGCGTGGGCGGCAGCGGCCGCCGGGAGGACGGTGGCGAGGGCGAGCGCGGGTATCGCGAAGAGGCGCAGGGGGCGTCGGAACGAGGACACGGTGGGCCTTTCCGGGCCCGCACGCAGGGGCCCGGAGGACGGCGGCAACAAGCCGGGCAGCCCTCGGAGCTCCGGCCCGCAGACCACGACGGGAGGAGGGGACGACACACCTCCGCCGCCGGGTACTCGGGCTCGCCGCCGACATCGGATCGGCGGCCTACCGTTGCGGGTCAGCGCCGGATTCGAACCGGACTTCCCCCAGCGGCGGAGTCACAACATGACGGCCCATCATGGCGAGACGGAGAAGTCCCGGTCAAGGGATCGTCCGCCGCATCGCGCCACATCGCGCCGCGAACCGCTCGGACCGTCAGCGGTGAAGGAACTCCGGTGGGCGCTTCTCGGCGAAGGCCGCCATGCCCTCCTTCTGGTCCGCCGTGGCGAAGGTGGCGTGGAACAGTCGCCGTTCGAAGCGCACGCCCTCGGCGAGCGTGGTCTCGTACGAGCGGTTGACGCTCTCCTTGAGCATGACGGCCGCCGGGGTGGACATCGCCGCGATCGTCCCGGCCACCGCCAGGGCCTCGGCCAGCAGTTGGCCCGCCGGGACGATGCGGGAGACCAGGCCGGCCCGCTCGGCCTCCTCGGCGCCCATCATCCGGCCGGTCAGACAGAGTTCCATCGCCTTCGCCTTGCCGACCGCCCGGGTCAGCCGCTGCGAGCCGCCGATGCCGGGGATCACGCCGAGCTTGATCTCCGGCTGCCCGAACTTCGCGGTGTCCGCCGCCAGGAGGACGTCGCACAGCATCGCCAGCTCGCAGCCGCCGCCCAGCGCGTAGCCCGCCACCGCCGCCACCACCGGCTTGCGCAGCGCGGCGAAGCGGTCCCAGGCGGCGAACCAGTCGCCGAGGTAGGCGTCGACGAAGTCGAGCGACTGCATCTCCTTGATGTCGGCGCCGGCCGCGAAGGCCTTCTCGGAGCCGGTGATCACCAGCGCGCCGATCTCCGGGTCACGGTCGAACTCCGTTGCTGCCTGCACGACTTCGTTCATCAGCAGGGTGTTGAGCGCGTTCAGCGCCTTGGGCCGGTCGAGCGTGATCAGCCCCACCCGGCCCTTGCGCTCGACCAGGATCGTCTCGTAGCCGGTCACTTGCCGTCCTCCCGCAGGGTGGTGATGATCGCCGAGAAGTCCAGGCCGGCGCCCCCGTCGGCCTGAGCGAAGTCCGCGTACAGCTGTGCCGCCCTGCGTCCGAGGTCCGTGGGCAGGCCCGCGGCGTCGGCGGCCCCGGCGGCGAGTCCGAGGTCCTTGGCCATCAGGGCGGCGGCGAACCCGGCCGCGTAGTCGCGGTTGGCCGGGCTGGTCGGCACCGGCCCGGGGACGGGGCAGTTGGTGGTGAGCGCCCAGCACTGGCCGGAGGCGGTCGAGGCGACGTCGTAGAGGGCCTGGTGGCTGAGCCCGAGGCTCTCTCCGAGCACGAAGGCCTCGCTGACCGCGATCATCGAGATGCCCAGGATCATGTTGTTGCAGATCTTCGCGGCCTGCCCCGCTCCGGGGGATCCGCAGTGCACGACCTTGCGGCCCATCGCCTCCAGCACCGGTCGAGCCGCCTCGAAGTCCGGCTCGGCGGCTCCGACCATGAAGGTGAGGCTCGCGGCCGTGGCACCGACCACCCCGCCGGAGACCGGCGCGTCCACCGCCCGGTGCCCGGCGGTCACGGCCAGGTCGTGCGCCGCCCGGGCGTCCGCGACGTCGATCGTGGAGCAGTCGACGAAGAGCGTTCCCGGGCGGGCGGCGGGCAGCAGGTCCGCGTAGGCGGCCAGCACGTGCCGGCCGGCCGGCAGCATGCTGATGACGACGTCGGCCTCCCGCACCGCCTCGGTCGCGGACCGCGCCGGACGGACGCCGCCCTCCTCCGCCCTCCGCAGCGCCTCGGGTGCCAGGTCGTAGCCGGTCACGGTGTGCCCGGCCTCGGCGAGGTTGGCGGCCATCGGGCCGCCCATGTTGCCGAGGCCGATGAATCCGATGACTCCGTTGCGGTGGGTCACCAGCGCTCCAGGGGTGTGGTGGGGGCCAGGCCGAGTTCCCGGTCGCCGAGCGGGGCGAAGTAGCGGGCCACCGCGGCGGGCCCGACGGCGCTCAGCGTCGACGGGTTCCACTGCGGGGAACGGTCCTTGTCGATGACCTGGGCGCGGATCCCCTCGGCCAGGTCCGGTGTGGAGAGCGCCGCGCAGGAGGTCCGGTACTCCTGGTCGAGCACCGCCTCCAGCGGACCGAGGGTGCGGGCCCGGCGCAGCGCCGCCAGGGTGGCCTTCACGGCGGCGGGCGAGTTGGCGGCGATCCGGTCCGCGGCCTCCTTGGCCTCCGGTTCGCCGCTGTCCCGCAGGCGGTCGAGGATCTCCTCCACGGTGTCGGCCCCGTAGCAGCGGTCGATCCACGCCCGCCGGCCGTCCAGCACGCCGGCCGGTGCGGGCCCGACGTTCCGTTCGAGGGCGTCGTGCAGGGGGAGTTCGGCCAGGTCGTCCAGCAGCGCGGGCAGCCGCTCGGCCGGGACGAAGTGGTCGGCGAGGCCGCAGAGCAGCGCGTCCGCGGCGCCGACGGAGCCCGCGGTCAAGGCGAGGTGGGTACCCGACTCGCCGGGTGCGAGGGCGAGCAGGTAGGTGCCGCCGACGTCCGGGACGAAGCCGATGCCGGCCTCGGGCATGGCGATGCGCGTGGTCTCGGTGACGATCCGGACGCTGCCGTGGGCGGAGACCCCGACCCCGCCGCCCATCACGATGCCGCTCATGAGCGCGACGTAGGGCTTGGGGTAGCGGGCGATGCGGGCGTTGAGGCGGTACTCGTCGCGCCAGAACTCCTCGACGGCGCCCGGGTCCGCGCCGGTGGCGGCGCGGTGGATGGCGACGATGTCGCCGCCGGCGCAGAAGGCCCGCTCACCGGCGCCGGTGATGACCACGGTCGCGACCCGCTCGTCCTCCTCCCACGCGTCCAGCGCTTCGGAGATCCTCCGCACCATGCCGTGGGTGAGGGCGTTCAGGGCTGCGGGGCGGTTGAGGACGATCAGGCCCGCCCGGCCCTCGCGGTGGACCAGGACCTCGTCGAGGTCGGTCCCGGCCATCACGCGGCCCCGATCAGGCCGCGGGCGACGATGACGCGCATGATCTCGTTGGTTCCTTCCAGGATCTGGTGCACCCGCAGGTCGCGGACGATCTTCTCGATGCCGTACTCGGCCAGGTAGCCGTAGCCGCCGTGCAGTTGGAGCGCCTGGTTGGCCACCTCGAAGCCGGTGTCGGTGGCGTGCCGCTTGGCCATCGCGCACAGTTCCGGCGCCCTGGGGTCCCCCCGGTCCAGGGCCGAGGCAGCCCGCCAGAGCAGCGACCTGGCCGCCTCCAGCTCGGTGGCCATGTCGGCGAGCCGGAACTGCAGCGCCTGGGCGTGCAGGAGCCGGGCGCCGAACGCCTCGCGGTCCGCCAGATAGCCGGTGGCCCGCTCCAGGGCGTCCTGCGCTCCGCCGAGGGAGCAGGCGGCGATGCCGAGCCGGCCGCCGTTCAGCCCGTTCATGGCGATCCGGAAGCCCTCGCCCTCGGCTCCGAGGAGGCGGTCGGCCGGGAGCCGGACGCCGTCCAGCCGCACCTGGCGGGTGGGCTGGGCGTTCCACCCCATCTTCTTCTCGTCGGGCCCGAACGAGACGCCGGCGTCGTCGCGTTCGACGACGAACGCGGACACCCCGCCGGCCCCCGGCCCGCCGGTGCGGGCCATCACCAGGTAGACCCGGGAGACGCCGGCGCCCGAGATGAACTGCTTGACGCCGTCGAGGACCCAGTGGTCCCCGTCCCGGCGGGCGCGGGTGGTCAGTGCCGCCGCGTCCGAGCCCGCGCCGGGCTCGGTGAGGCAGTAGCTGGCGGGGGTCGCCATGGCGCTGAGGCCCGGCAGCCACCGGGCGCGCTGGGCGTCGTCGCCGTAACGGTCGATCATCCAGGCGACCATGTTGTGGATGGACAGGTAGGCGGCGATGGACGGGCAGCCGGTGGCCAGCGCCTCGAACACGAGCACGCCGTCGGCGCGGGTGAGTCCGGAGCCGCCGGACTCCTCGCGGACGTAGACACCGGCCAGGCCGACGTCCGCCGCCTTGCGCAGCACGTCCACCGGGAAGTGCTTGGCCTGGTCCCACGCGACCGCGTTCGGCGCCAGGTGTTCGCGGGCGAAGGCCCGGGTGGTCGCCGCGATGGCGAGCTGGTCCTCTGTGAGGTCGTGCACGGCGCCCTCAGCCCATCGTCGGGATGGTGAAGCTCGCGCCCTCCTTGACCCCGGAGGGCCAGCGCGAGGTGACGGTGCGGGTGCGGGTGTAGAAGCGGATCGAGTCCGGCCCGTGCTGGTTGAGGTCGCCGAACCCGGAGCGCTTCCAGCCGCCGAAGGTGTGGTACGCGACCGGCACGGGGATCGGCACGTTGACGCCGACCATGCCGGTGTTCACCCGGCGCGCGAAGTCCCGCGCCGTGTCGCCGTCCCGGGTGTAGACGGCCACGCCGTTGCCGAACTCGTGCTCGCTGGGCAGGCGCAGCGCCTCCTCGTAGTCGGCGGCGCGGAGCACGGTCAGGACGGGGCCGAAGATCTCCTCCCGGTAGATCCGCATGTCGGGAGTCACGCGGTCGAACAGCGAGGCGCCGAGGAAGTAGCCGCCCTCGTGCCCCTCCAGCCGGAAGTCCCGCCCGTCGACCACGAGTTCGGCGCCCTCCTCGACCCCGAGGTCCAGGTAGCCACGGACCCGCTCCAGCGCGTCGGCGCCGACCAGCGGGCCGAAGTCCGCCGCCGGGTCGTCCGAGCGCCCGACCTTCAACGCGGCGATCCGCTCGACCAGTTTGGCCACCAGGGCGTCGGCGGTCTCCTCCCCCACCGGGACGGCCACCGAGATCGCCATGCAGCGCTCGCCGGCCGAGCCGTAGCCGGCGCCGATCAGCGCGTCCGCGGCCTGGTCGAGGTCGGCGTCCGGCATCACGACCAGGTGGTTCTTGGCACCGCCGAAGCACTGCGCCCGCTTCCCGTGCGCGGCGGCGGTGGCGTAGACGTACTGGGCGATCGGCGTGGAGCCGACGAACCCGACCGCCTGCACCCGCGGGTCCTCCAGCAGGGTGTCCACGGCCTCCTTGCCGCCGTTGACCACGTTCAGCACGCCCGGCGGCAGCCCGGCCTCCAGGAGCAGTTCGGCGAGGCGCAGCGGCACCGAGGGGTCGCGTTCCGAGGGCTTGAGGACGAAGGCGTTGCCGCAGGCGAGGGCGGGTGCGGCCTTCCAGAGCGGGATCATCACCGGGAAGTTGAACGGCGTGATGCCCGCGACCACGCCGAGCGGCTGGCGCATCGAGTACACGTCGATGCCGGTGCCCGCGTTGTCGCTGAACTCGCCCTTCAGCAGGTGCGGGATGCCGGCGGCGAACTCCACGACCTCCAGGCCGCGCTGGATGTCCCCGTGGGCATCGGCCACGGTCTTGCCGTGCTCGGCGGACAGCAGCCGGGCCAGCTCGTCCTTCTCCTGCTCGACGAGTTGGAGGAAGCGCAGCAGGACGCGGGCCCGCCGCTGCGGGTTCCACGCGGCCCACCCGGGCTGAGCCTGCGCGGCGTCGGCGATCACCGCCTCGACCTCGGCCCGGCTGGCCAGCGGCACCCGGGCCTGCACCCGGCCGGTGTTGGGGTCGTACACGTCGCCGAAGCGACCGGAGGTGCCGGCGGTGGGCTTGCCGGCGACGAAGTGGGTCAGTTCTCGGACCATCGGGTTCCTTCTCTCGACAGGGTGGGGAGAGGAGGAGGATCGGAGGCCGCCGCGGGTCGGCGGGCACACGGTGGTGCGCCCCGCGGCACGGGCGTGCGGCGGCGGAACGGAACGTCAGGGCGTCGGGGCCCCGGCGGCCGTCGGCACGGGACGACCAGGAGCGGCAGTGGAGCGGGAGCAGCCCGGAGTCATGCGTGTCGTCTCCATCCTCGTGGAAAACACGGAACACCCGCGGCCGGTATCCTGACTCCCGGATCACCGCACGCCCCCAGGCCTTCCCGGCTGGCTGCCAGTGGCCTTCGTCTGCGAGGACGAACTCCCCGGTCACAGTGGCGGGACCGTGCCGGACTCACACCGGCTTCCCTGACACCGCGGACCTGCCGTCGACCATATAGTTGGACGTCCTAGTAAGTCCAGAGGCCCGCACGCGCGTTGCGCCATCGGGTTTCCGCCGCGCCGAGCCCTGCCCGACGCCGGTCACCGCGCAGCCGCGTAACCGCGTAACCGCGTAACCGCCCACCATTCGCAGGCCACCCCCTTGCCGGAACGTTCCGGCATGGCTAGATTCTTCACCACGCCAGCAAAGCTGACTGAACTTTCAGTTATACCGCAGGGCCGCGTCGGCACCAGAGAACAGAAGGAACACCCATGACCACGTCCACCACCACCGGCCGCACGGCCGCCGGAGGCCCCGCCTCCCGCACCTGCCGGACGTCCCGCCGGCAGACGAGGACGGTCCGCCCGTGACCTCGTACGCCGTCCTCACCTCCTTCGGCTCCCCGCTCGGCTCCCCCGGCCGCACCAGGCCGGCCGAACGCGCGCCGCTGCGCGTCGGGCTCGTGCAGATGCGCTGGCACACCGACCCGGCCGAGCACGACGCCCGGCTGCGCGAGGGCGTGGCACTCGCCGCCGCGCAGGGCGCGACGATGGTGTGCCTGCCCGAGCTGACCCGCAGTCCCTACTTCTGCAACACCGACGACCCGATGGGGGAGGGCGCCGCCCGCCACCTGGAGGACGTCGAGACGGGGCCCACCACCCGCCTCGCCGCCGAACTCGCCGCCGAACTCGGCATCAGCGTCCACGCCTCCCTGTACGAGCGCGCCGAGGACGGCGGCCTCGGCTACAACACGGCCGTCTGCGTGGACCGCGACGGCACCCTCGTCGCCAGAACCCGGAAGAACCACATCCCGGCCTTCCCCGGCTACCGCGAGGACCTGTGCTTCCGCCCCGGCGACAGCGGGTTCCCCGTCCTGGCCCACCAGGGCGCCGCCTTCGGCTTCCCCACCTGCTGGGACGAGTGGTTCCCCGAACTCGCCCGCGCCTACGCGCTCGGCGGCGCCGAAGTCCTCGTCCACCCCACCGCCATCGGCTCCGAGGTGGACCTCCCGGACTTCGACACCCGGCCCATGTGGGAGCACGCCATCAGCGCCAACGGCCTCGCCAACGCGCTGTTCATGATCGTGCCCAACCGGATCGGGACGGAGGGCCGGTCCACCTTCTACGGCTCGTCGTTCATCTCCGACCCGTACGGCCGGATCCTGCTCCGCGCCCCGCGCGACCGGCCCGCCGTCCTCGTCGCCGACCTCGACCTCGACCAGTGCCGGGACTGGCGGGAGTTCGGCCTCCTGCGCACCCGCCGCCCCGAGCTGTACGCCCCGCTGACCGCGACGAGCCGCACCGACGCCTGACCGGACGCCCCGGCGCACCCACGCCGGGGCGTCCCGCCGCCACGAGTCGACGTGCCGGGACTGACGCCAACTACCTTTTCCAGTAGCGTAGTTGACGTGACCGACGCGCCGACCTCAGGTGGTGGCCGTCGGAGCGGGCGAAGCCGCACCGGCGGACGGCGGGGCCTGGCAGGGCAGGACGACCATCACACTCACACCCTGGCCGGGCTTCGACGCGCCCGCCGAAACGGTGTAGCCGTCGGACTCGTGGACGGCATCGAACTCCCAGGTGGGCGGGGTGGACTGAGCGTCCGCACCGGACGCCGACGAGGTGATCTTGAAGCCCTCGCCCGCCAGCTTCTCCCGCAGCGCCCGCAGCACCTCGGGGCGCTGGTCGTCCGTGGCCTTGAGCAGGATCCCCGAGCTGAGCTGGTAGGCCTCGCCCTCGTCGGCCACACCCAATCCCCGCCCCGGGCACCTGTAGTAGCCGATGAGCTTGCTCCACGGATCCCGCTCGAGGCCCGTCAGCTCGCGCACGTGGCCCTGGACCCGATCCGTCCGGGCCAGCGCCTCCTCCCGGGACTCGACACGTGTGGGCTCGCTCGGCGTTTCCCGTCCTCCGCCCGGCGTTTCCCGCCCTCCGCCCGGCGACCCCACGGACGAGCATGAGCCGAGCACCAGGGCACCCGACACCATCAGCACGGCCGCGCAGGCCGCCCGTGCGCCCGCCCCGGCCGGCACGGCCGTCGATCTCTTGAACAAGTGCAGTACTCTCCCCCGCTGACAGGTGTGCGTTTTTGCCATCCGGATGCTACGGCACCACCGGAAAGGCTCCGCATGTGCCGAAGCGTGACAGCCGACACCAAGGCGCGTGCGGTCGTCTGACAAGCGCTACCCCGGTGAAGGCGGAGGGCTGGATGAGGGCGAGGGAGCGGACGGGACGGGTCCGGCTCCCGCGAGCCGAGCATCCGTCAGCGGCATCGGCCGAACGGGTGGGCACCAGCGGCGTCGGACATCTTGTGCGCGCACGAAGGCAAATCGCCGTGCGTAACTGTGCGCGGGTCCGGCGGCCACACGGTCCGCCGTACGAGCCGACGGCCGCAACCCGCCCAGTCCCACCCCTCCACGCCCCGCACCCCGAACGGAGCCGCCCGCCCATGCGCACCCCCACTCTCGCCGCCCTCTCGCTGGCGATCGCCCTACCCCTGACGGGGCTGGCCGCCACCGGCACCGCCGCCGCGCAGTCCCCCGCCTCCCGGGCGGTGCCGATCACGGAGTGCGAGGGCGTCCCCAAGGTCCGCGATACCGGCGCCGAGAACTACCTCTGCACCCGGAAGGAACTCGGCCCGGTCACCCTGCCGACGGACTCCGTGCTGACCAAGCTGCTGGCGGGCTACGACCGGCTGGGCGGAGTGACGCCGGTGCGCTTCCTGGACTGGTACCGGGACTGGAGGGGGTGGAAGTACCCGGACCACAACGGCTTCACCGACAACAACGGCACCCTCGACATGGCCGTACAGAGCATGACGGAGCACCAGAAGCTGGACCGCTTCGGGAACAGCGCCTACGGCTCGTTCCTCGCCCCCGGCGGCACGCTGTTCTCCCAGCGCGCCCTTCCGCCGGACTCCCTCAACGGGGGCGAGGACAACTACCACTGCTTCGAGGTGCAGAGGCCGTTCAACGTCCAGCAGGGGCACATCGCGGGCGCGTTCTCCCAGCCGGGCAACGGACTCCAGCAGTGGCTCGACCCGGCCCTGAAGCCGGGCGACATCCCGGGCACGTACGACGTCGCCGCCCTCATCACCGCCGGGTACCTGACCGAACACGCCGCCGACAAGGACTTCTGCCTGTCGAGCCAGAACGACGCCTGACCCCCACCCGGCCGGACCTGACTGCGCGCGCCCGGCAACCGGCAACCGGCCCGCCCCGCCCTGCTACGCGCTCGGCGGGGCTGCCGCGGCAGTCGGCACGGGCCTGTGACCTGCGACTTCAATGCGGAGCGGGCAACGAGAACCGGTTACTCCTCGTCAAGTCGCCAGCGCGGCGGACCGGCGAGGCGACAGGGCCTGGGCGAGGTCGGTATGGGTCGCACCGCGCTCCGGCCACCGGACGACCGGCAGGGCTGGTTCCCCCGCCTCGGCCTCCCGGCACCCACCCCCGTACGGGTTGTCCGCTCCCCGCGCCCGGCAGGGCGGCGCGGATGCGACCGCCGCACCAGGGATGATCCGGGTGCCCTGCGGCCGCCGGGCCCGCAGGCAACCCGACTGACCCGACTGATCGGAGCCCGATCCGTGCCCCTGCCCCTCCGCCGGGCGTCGGCGGCCCTGCTGCTGACCCTCACACCCGTCACGGCCCTTGCGCCCGCCGCGTATGCCGCCCAGCCACCCACCGCCTCCACCGCCGTGGCCGTGGCGCACTCCGCCAGTGCCGTGCCCGGGCAGTACATCGTCACCCTCAAGCACGGCCGCGACCCTGGTGAGGTCCTGCGCGGCCTCGGCATCACCCCCAGGTTCACCTACACCGACACGCTGAACGGCTTCGCCGCCACCCTCGACCCCCTCCTGCTGCGCGCCGTACGAACCAGCCCCGCCGTCGAAGCCGTCGAGGAGAACACCACCCTCCGCGTCCCGGCCCCCCACGACGGTGCGAGCGCCACCCGGGCACCGGCCGCCACCTGGGGCCTGGACCGCATCGACCAGCGGAACCTGCCCCTGGACGGCCAGTTCACCACCCACGGCCACGGCGCCGGAACGACCGCCTACATCCTCGACACCGGCATCGACTACACCCACCCGGAATTCGACGGCCGCGCCGTACCCGGCTTCGACGCCGTCGGCGACGGCCAGAACGGCCGCGACTGCCACGGCCACGGCACCCACGTCGCCGGCACCGTCGCCGGCCGCACCTACGGCGTCGCCCCGCAGGCCCGCCTCGTCTCCGTACGCATCGTCGACTGCACCGGCAACGGCGACAAAGCCCAGATGATCGCCGGCCTCGACTGGGTCGCCCACCACGCCCAGTACCCCGCCGTCCTCAACGCCTCCGCCGGCGAGGAACGCTCCCAGGCCCTCAACGACGCCACCACCGCACTCTCCGACAAGGGCGTCCTGCCCGTCGTCTCCGCCGGCAACGACGCCGCCGACGCCTGCACCGCCTCCCCCGCCTCCGCGGACCGGGTCGTCACCGTCGCCGCCACCAACCGGCAGGACCAGGAGAGCACCTTCTCCAACTGGGGCCCCTGCGTCACCCTCCACGCCCCCGGCCAGGCCATCGAATCCGCCAAACTCGGCGGCGGCAGCACCACCCTCAGCGGCACCTCCATGGCCGCGCCCCACGTCACCGGCGCCGCCGCCCTCTACACCGCCGAACACCCCGACGCCGACCCCGCCGAGACCGCCGCCTTCCTCCAACGCACCGCCACCCGGAACGTCCTGAGCAACGTCCACCAGGACACCCCCAACCTCCTCCTCTTCACCGACGGCCTGTAACACCGCCCGCCACCACGGCACTTCGGGCCCGGTCCGGCCGTTCCCGCCGGACCAGGCCCGAACCCCGCGTTCTCCCCGGGCCGCGGCGATGACTCGATGGTGCGCGTCCGGAGGGCGGGCCCGTCGTTGACCGGACCCCCGGCCCGGGCCCGGGTGGTTGCCCGGTGCGCGGCCCGCGTCCACGTGAGACCACCGCTCGCCCATACGACACGATCGGGCCAGATCCGCTTGCGCTGGATTGCGCTCGTGCAGGTGGCCATGAACGCAATGCAGTCGGGGCGCTTCACGGATGGGGCTGGAACTTGACTGATGGCGGCCGGCCCTCGGCTCGTTCAGTGGGGGAAGCGGGCGTGTCGGCGGAGGAAGTCGGCGACGTCCTGGACGTCGTCGAGGGGCAGGGGGTAGACGACGAGGCGGGTGAGGCCGAGTGCTGCGTAGCGGTGGTAGGCCTCGGTGTCGACGGGCGTCATGGCGGTGTAGTTGAGTTCGAGGGGGCCCAGCCGGGCGGGGCGTTCGACCTCGTCGGCCGCCTTGCGCAGCCCGGCGAGGTTGGCGGCGAGCTGGTCGGGGCTGTCGCCGGCGCCGAACCAGCCGTGGCCGCGGGCGACGGCCCTGCGGTAGGCGGCGGGGCTGTGTCCGCCGATGAGGATGCGCGGGCCGCCGGTCTGTACGGGGCGGGGGTGGGCGTCGAGGTGGTCGAAGGCGACGTACCTGCCGTGGAAGGAGGGTGCGGGCTGGGTCCACAGGGCCGTCATGGCGTCGAGGTACTCGTCGGTGCGCGCGCCGCGCTCGGCCAACGGCACGCCCACGGCGGCGAGTTCCGGTTCCAGGTAGCCGGCTCCGACGCCGACCCGCAGCCGGCCGCCGCTGAGCACGTCGAGGCTGGCGAGTTGTTTGGCGAGGACCACGGGGTGGCGTTGGGGCAGGATGATGATCCCGGTGCCGAGTTCGATCCGTTCCGTGAGGGCGGCGACATAGGCGAGGTGGACGAGCGGGTCGAGGATCGGCTCGTCCGCGTCCATGGGCGAGTCGGGGGTGCGCGGGTCGGGCAGCGCCACGTGGTCGCCCACCCACCACGACCGGTAGCCGAGTTCCTCGGCCAGGGCGGCCAGGCGCGCCGTCGCCTGCGGCCGGTGCGTGGCCTTGGCGCTGATTCCGAACACTCCGAGTTCCATGACTGCCCGCCTCGTTCGACACCGGCATGTGTGCGGCCGGGAACGTCGCACCGGTGGCGTGCGCGTCTCACGGCCGTGGACCCGTCATACCCGAAGCGGAGGCCGCCGTCACGGGCGACGCGCGGCGGTCCGCCCCGGTGGCGGCGGGCACCGCGCGGAAACCCGCGGTTCTCGCCACTTCTCTCATCGAGGACTGCCGGGCTGCCACTGGTCCGTGGCGGCCTCCCGGTGGCGGGTGGCGTGGAGGCTGCCGAGCGGCGAGGGCGCCTGCCCGCCGGGGCTTGCCCCCGCTCGCCTGTGAGCCAGATCACCGTTGAGGTTGACCTTGGGTCAGGGCTCAAGCTCCTCGCAACGGCACGACGCCGACCCGGGCGTCACCGATGTGAAGGAGCACACCACCATGCCACTCCCCCTTTCCGGCCTTTCCGGCCCTTCCGGCCCTTCCGGCCCTTCCGGCCAGGACGAGAGCACCCTGCGGACCGTCGCCCCCGACGCCGCCGGGCAGGACCGCCCGGAACTGCGGAAGGCGATCGAGGAGATCGTCGACTCCGGTTTCACCGGGGTGTCGCTGCGCGTGCACGACGAACGGGGCGCGTGGGTCGGCAGCGCCGGGGCGGCCGAACTGGGCGGGGCCGCGAAGCCGCCGGCGGACGGGCGGGTCCGGATCGGCAGCAGCACCAAGACCTTCACCGCAACCCTGGTGCTGCAACTGGTGGCCGAGGGCAAGGTCGGGCTGGACACCCCCGCGGCGCACTACCTGCCCGAGTTCGGGCTGGACGGGCGGATCACGGTGCGGATGCTGTTGCAGCACACCAGCGGGGTGTTCAACCACACCGGCGAGGTCTACGCCGACGGGACGGTCGCGCCGGGCATCCCCATCCCCTACGGCACCACGGGCAGGGAGTGGATGGACAACCGGTTCAAGACCTACCGGCCGCAGGAGCTGGTGCGGCTGGCGCTGTCCAGACCGGCCCGGTTCGAGCCGGGGGCGGGCTGGAGCTACTCCAACACCAACTACGTGCTGGCCCGGCTGCTGATCGAGAAGGTCACCGGCCGCCCGGTCGCCGAGGAGATGCGGCGGCTGGTCCTGGGGCCGCTCGGACTGTCGGGCACCGTGGTGCCGGGCGCCTCGCCGGAGGTCCCCGAGCCGCACGCCCACGCCTACTACCGCTACGAGGACGCCGGCGAGCAGAGGACGGTCGACATCACCCGCCAGAACCCCTCCTGGATCTCCAGCGGCGGCGACATGATCTCCACCACCCGGGACCTCCACACGTTCATCTCCGCGCTCCTGGGCGGCAGGCTCCTGCCGCCCCCGCTGCTGGCCGAGATGTGTACCCCGCACCCGACGGGCATCCCGAACATGGACTACGGCCTGGGCGTGTTCGTGGTGACGACGGACGACGGCGCCACCGTCATCTCCCACAACGGCGCCGCCGTGGGCCACGCGGCGCTGATGTACGGCACGCCCGACGGCAGCAGGACCCTGACCGCCGCGCTGAACTGCGTGGACGACGCCGGCCTGTCCGTCGGCGGGGCGTTCCAGCAGGCGATGCACAGGCTCGTCGGCGAGGTGTTCCGCGGCGGGCAGGCCGATCCGGCCCGGCCGACGGACTGATGTGCTGCGCGTAGCCACCGAGTTCGAACCCGAGGCAGGATTGGTGGATGAACGGAGTCACGATCGGGCAGGCGGCGGCGTTCGTCGGCGTCACGGTGAAGACGGTGCGGCACTACCACAAGCTCGGCCTGGCCGAGGAGCCGGAACGCGACAGCTCCGGATACCGGCGGTACGGATCGGCCGACCTGTTGCGGCTGGTGCAGGTCCGGACGCTGGCCGCCGCCGGGGTGCCGCTGGCCGAGACCGGGCCCCTGCTCGACGCCGACGCCGCACTGTTCACCGCCAAGCTCGCCGACGTCGAACGTCAACTCACCGAACGGATCGAGGAGTTGACCGCTCGGCGCGACATGCTGCACCGGCTCGCCGACGGCGACCGGGCGCTGCTGCCCGACCGCGCCGTGGCACTGCTGGAGCGGATGGCCGACCTCGGCTTCACCCCGGACGAGGCGGCGGCCACCAGGGAGGGCTGGGTGCTGGCCAGGGCCCTGGTACCGGAAGGCTTCGACGACTACCTCACCCATGTCGAACACGCCCTGCTGGACAGCCGGTTCGTCGCCTTGCTCAAGCGCGGCGCCGAAGCCGCGGCCTGGGAGCCGGACGACCCGCGCATCGCCGAACTCGCCGCCGCCGCGGCCGACCACTTCCTCGCCAACCCCGCCCAGCTGAAGATCGTGACCGGCCTCCAAGCCCGCGCCGAAGCCGCGCGCCGGTACCAGCTGATCGCCCACCACGGCGAAGAACAGGGATCGGGCGGGGCCCGGCTGGTCGCACTGGTCGAGACCGAGCTCCGCTCCGCCGGCGTCCGCATCCCCGGGCCGGACTCCCCCTGACCGGCCCGGGGTCGCGGCGTCACCGCTCCCATTGCGGGCGGCAGGAGCCCCGGGGCACGAGGACGGTGCGGTACCGGCCGGGGGTGCGGGACATGGCCACCTGGTCGGTGACGCCCTGGTAGCGCCCCAGCGGGGTGTCGGCGGTGAAGGTCCGTGGGGGCAGGTAGGCGTGCTGCTCTCCGTGTCCGGCGGTCTCGTGGGCATAGGCGTGGTCGAACACCCCCATGGCGAGGATCCACAGGGCGGCGCGGGTCAGCGAGACGTGGACCCGGTAGCTGCCGCCGTGGGTGGCCCGGCGGGTCAGGGCCTCGACGACGCCGGCGGCCATCAGCCAGGAGACGATGTAGTCGTTGACCACGAGGATCGGCGGCAGTGCGGGGCGTTGGCCGCCGCCTTCCAGCAGCATCATGCCGGTCAGGCTTCCGGCGCTCTGGTCGAAGCCCACGCGCTCCGCCCAGGGGCCTCGTTCACCGTTGAGCGAGGCGGTGGCGTGGACGATGCCGGGGCGCAGGTGCGCGGCCTCCTGCGCGGTGAGGCCGATCCGTTCCAGGTATCCCGGCCTGCGGTTGGCGTAGAAGACGTCGGCCGAGGCGAGCAGTTCTCTGATCCGCCGGGCGCCTTCGCCCTGGTAGGGGTCCACGGTGGCCGACCGTACGCCGACGTTGGCGCTGGCGTAGGTGAGGTCGTGTTCGAACTCGTCCGGGCGCCAGAGGTTGAGGACGTCGGCGCCGTGCAGGGCGAGGGCCCGGCCGAGGCCGGCGCCGGCGATCACGTGGCCCATGCCGAGCGCGCGCATCCCGGACAGGGGCTGGTCGGCGCCGTGGGGGAACGGCTCGGGCTCGCTGTCGGCGATCTTGGTGATCTCGATCAGGGGAAGGTCGGCGAGGACGTCGCGGTAGTGCCGCTCGGCGAGCAGTTCACCGGTGGTGCGCAGCATCGGCAGGACCACTCCGGCCGCCCCGGCGGCTTCCTCCAGCTCGCGCGCGTCGCGGCGGGCGATGGCGGCGGCCACGCGGTCGGGGTCGTCCGGGACGTCGAGCAGCCGCTGGGCGGCGATCTTGATCTTGGGGTAGGGGTTGAGGGGCATGACCCAGCGGTCGTCCGCCGTACGGTAGAAGCGGAATCCCAGGGCCTGGGAGGGGTTCGACGAGGCGGTGGGCGGGTGGCCGTTCAGCAGTTCCCACCTGCGGTCGTAGAAGGGGCAGAGCCGGTGCGGGGTGACCCGCAGGTCCACCGCGATGTCCTGTCCGGGACCGCCGCGCAGCCGCCAGAGCTTGGCGATGGCGGCGGACTTGGCGGCCAGCGCGATGGCGGAGGCGGCCCCGAGGCGCAGGGTGCTGGGCACCACCGGGTCCGCGCCGTGGAAGGCGATGGCACCCCCGGTGTCGGCGGGGCTCATCCCGATCCCGGCCAGGACCTGGGCGAGGTGGGCGTGCGGGTCGAAGGCGTCGTGGGTCAGCGGGTCGGCGACCGCTTCGGCGAGTTGGTCAGTGAGCGTCATCGGGGCCCTCCGCGCCGGTCAGCAGTGCTTCGGGGACCAGGACGTGCTTGGCGCGCAGGTATTCGCCGACCGCCTTGCCGACCTGGTCGACCCGCAGATTGGACGACCCCCCGGTTCCCAGCAGTCCGCGCAGGACGAAGTGCACGGCGCGCAGGTGCTCGAACTCGTGGCGGACCACGTCGAGGTCCTTCGCCTCCGGCAGCAGCAGCCGCAGCTGCGCCGTGGTCAGCGTCCGGCGCAGCCACGGCCACACGGCGGGGTCGTGGGCCCAGATCCCCACGTTGCTGTTGCCGCCCTTGTCGCCGCTGCGGGCGTAGGTGACCGTGCCCAGCGGCACGCGGCGCACCCGGGTTGCCTCCACGGCTTCCTCTACGGCTTCCTCGGGCTCGGGGTGGACGGGCTGACGGGCCGTCGCCGTCCGGGAGGGGGGTGCGATGTCGAGGGTGCGGCCTTCGGCGAGGACCACCCGGTGGGCCACGGCGGTGATGTCCAGCAGGGCGGGCCAGTAGTCGATCCTGGGTTTCGGGCTGGTCTGCGGGACGGCCTGGCCGTCCAGGAAGAAACCCGGGATGCTCTGCAGGTACAGGCTGCCCAGCCGGCCCGCGAGGTCGAGGCGCTCCAGCGGCTCGCGCTCGCGGGCGGCGGCCATGACCCGCAGCGCGACCGTCGCGTCCCACTGCGTCTCGGGGTCGGTGGCCGCGGTCCCGATCCTGGTGATGTCCAGCTCGTCCACGCCCGCGGGCAGGTCCCTGCCGATCTGGGCGCGCAGCAGGTCCACCTTCTCCTCGACCTCGGGCGCGGTCACGTAGACGGTGTTCACGACCGTGTGGCCGATGGGCGCGAAGAGCGCGACCTTGGTCGTCGGCGACGGAGGCGAACCCGCCGCCCCGGACACCCGGACCCGGTCGGGACCGGCCGGATGGAGCCGGACGCCGTCCAGGTGGACGGTGACGTCGGGGTTGAGGTAGCGCGGCCCCTGGATCTCGTACACGAGCTGGGCGGTGACGGTGTCGACCGTGACGGCCCCGCCGTCCCGCCGGTGCTTGGTGATCACGCTGGTGCCGTCCTCGGCGATCTCGGCGATCGGGAAGCCGGGGGTGAGCATGCCCGGGATGCGGGTGAAGCCGGAGAAGTTGCCGCCGACGGCCTGCGGGCCGCATTCGATGATGTGCCCGGCGACGACCGCACCGGCCAGCCGGTCCCACTCCGTGCCGTCCCAGCCGTGCCACCACGCCGCCGGGCCCAGGGCCAGGGACGCGTCCGTGACCCGGCCGCACACGACGATGTCCGCGCCCTCGGCCAGCGCCCGCGCGATGCCCCAACCGCCGAGGTAGGCGTTGGCAGACACGGGCTCCGCGCCCCACGACGCCAGCGGCCGGCCGGTGTCGAGGTGCTCCAGCCGGTGCCCTGACCGCGCCAGTTCGGGCAGCCGGGGCAGCAGGTCGTCGCCCTCGATGTGGGCCACCGAAACCTCGACGCCCGCCCGGGCGGCCGCCGCGCGCACGGCCTCGGCCAGGGCGGCGGGCCGGAAACCGCCCGCGTTGGTCACCACCTTGACCCGCCGCCGGGCCAGCGTGGCCAGGTGCGGCCGCAGCTGGTCGAGGAAGTACTCGACGTAGCCCCGCGCCGGATCCTCCTGGTACTGCGCCGACAGGCCGGCGAGGGTGATCTCCGCCAGGTAGTCACCGACCAGCACGTCGACCGGGTCACCGGCCACGGCCTCGTCGATGGCGGTGTACCGGTCTCCCAGGTAGCCGGAGAAGTTGGCGATGCGAATGGGTCGGCCGCTCATGGTCAACACCTTCCCTCGATGGGGTGAGCCCTTCCCGTCCGACGTTAGGAGGCGACCGTCCCCGGCGGCCACGACCAATCCCCGCACGCGCACGTGACCGCACCGGTCACGTGGAAGACGGGCGTATGTTGTGGCGGTGGACATGCTGCATCTGCGGTACTTCGTGGCCGTCGCCGAGGAGTTGAACTTCACCCGCGCCGCCGCACGCCTGCACATGGCGACCTCCCCGCTGAGCCAGCGCATCAGGGACCTGGAACGCGAACTCGCCACCCCCCTGTTCGTCCGCACCCACCACAAGGTCGAACTCACCCCCGCCGGCGAGACGCTGCTACCGGCGGCCCGCGACACGATCCGACGGTTCGACGCCCTCCCCGGCCTCGTCCGCACGGCAGCCGGCACCACTGCGCGCACCGTCGTCATCGGCATCGCACCCGATGTGTCCACCGAACTGCGGACCGGCTTCCTGAACACCGTCGCGGCCCGGCACCCCGATCTCCTCCTGCGGCTGCGCCCCGCCAGCACCGAGCCCCTGGTGCGCTCCCTGCTCACCGGCGAGATCGACATGGGCTTCCTCCACGGTCCCGTCACCGGCCCCGGCATCCGCACCCTCGACCTGGAGACGGCCCCGGTGGCCGTGGTGGTCGGACGCGGGACCGGCTTCGACGCCCGCACGACCGTCCGGCTGGAAGAGCTCGCGCACCTGCCGTTCGCCTCGATCGGCTACGACGCCGCACCGGAGATCTACCGCAGACTGGATGACGCCCTGAACCGGGTCGCGGTCCGCAAGCGCATCAGGCTCGAAGGGGACAACTTCGGCGGCCTGGCCCACCTGGTCGCCGCAGGCCAGGCTTTCACCCTCATCGCCCTGGGCGGTGGCACCACGGGCAAGGCCTTCACCGGCGAGCCCGTCGTGACCCTCGCCATCGAAGGCGGCGATCTCACCCTCACCACCGTCGCGGCCTGGCACCAGGACCGGCCCGGCCCCGGCGAGATGCTGGCCGAACTGGCCGCCGCCCTCGCCAAAGGTCTGCCCACCGCCCACGGTCCCTCCCCGGGGTGACGCCGCGGGAGCGGGCGGGGAGTCGGCACCACGGTTGAACGGCCGCCCCCGAGGAGCGGGGGGCAACGCCGTGCGGCAGGACACCCGCCGAGGTCGACGCGCACCGGGGTTCAGCGCACCGGCTCGGGCTCCGGCGAGGGGGACGGCGTGCCCGCCCAGCGGTGCAGGGCGGCTTCGAGGCCGGCGGCGGCGTCGGCGGCGGTGGTGTCGGTGTCGGTGTCGGTGTCGGTGGTGTCGCAGGCCCAGGCGACCACTCCGTCCGGGCGGACGAGGACTCCGGTCGGCGTCGCGTGGTCGTCGGTCACGCTGGTCACGCTGGTCACCCGCCCGGTCCAGCCTGCGGCGAGACGGGTGAACGCGCCGTCCGCCGTACGGTCGAGCAGCAGGAACCCGCCGCCGTGGCCGTGGTCGACCAGCCGGAAGCCGTCCCCCAGCCACAGGTCGGGGGCGTACCGCCCGACCAGCGGGTGGTCGCCGGGCAGGTCGACGCGCTGCGTCACCCCAGAGATCTTCTTGACCGCGTAGGTCGCGCCCGCCCCGGTGCCCAGCAGGTCGGCGACGACCTCCCGGAGCGCGGCCGACTTGGCGTCCCCGCGCATCACCCCGATCTGGGCCCTCGTCCAGTCCAGTACCCAGGCGCCGAGCGGGCGGCGCTCGGCGTCGTAGGTGTCGAGCAGCCCTTCGGGCGCCCACCCGGCGACCACGGCGCCGAGCTTCCAGCCGAGGTTCATCGCGTCGCCGACCCCGAGGTTGAGCCCCTGGCCGCCGAACGGCGAGTGCACGTGCGCGGCGTCGCCGGCCAGGAGCACCCGCCCCGAGCGGTAGGCCGCGGCCTGGCGGGCGTTGTCGCTCCAGCGGGTCGCGGGGCCACGCAGCGCGGTGAGCGTGACGTCGGTGCCCGAGACCCGGCGCAGGCTGCTCTGCACCTCTTCAAGGGTGACCGGCGCGGAGCGGTCGGCGGGGGCGCCGCCGAACTCCACGGTGACCACCCGCCCGGGCTGCGGCCCGCAACGGTAGGCGCCCTTGGACGACCACACCCATCCGTCCGCGAGCACCGTGGGGTCGGCGATGTCGACGACCGCCAGGTGTCCGGTGAGTTCGGGGTCGGTGCCGGGGAAGCCGATGCCCGCGAGGCGGCGCACGGTGCTGCGCCCGCCGTCGCACCCGACCAGCCATCCGGTGCGCACCGTGCCGGCGGTGGTGGTGACGAGCACGCCGTCGCCGGTGTCTTCGAGCGCGGTGACCTCCACCCCGCGACGCACCGCCACGCCCAGACGCGCGACCTGGCCGGCCAGCAGCGCCTCCAGCTCGCGCTGCGGCACCATCCGCGCTCCGTCGACGGCGGTGTGCGCGGCGAGGTCGGTATCGGACCAGTCCACGAGGTCGGCGTCGAGGACCATCCCGGCGAAGTGCCCGGTGAAGCGGGGTGCGCGCGCCGGCCGGCCACCGCCGGGCGGCCGGTCGACCGCGCGGGCGAACGACCCGACCCGTTCGAGCTGCTCCCGCTGCACCTGTTCGGCGGCCGGCAGCAGGCCGCGGCGGTCGAGCGCCTCGGCCGTCGGGACGTTGACCGCCCCCGCCTTCATCGACCGGTCCGGCTCGGCGAGCCGTTCGAGCACCTGCACCGTCGCCCCGGAGAGCGCCAGCTCGGCGGCGAGCACGAGGCCCACCGGCCCGGCGCCGACGACGGTCACGTCCACGTCCACGTCCTGGTTCATGGTCTGGTTCGAATCCTGATGCGGATCCCGGTTCACGTTCACATTCCTAGTCACGAACAATGTTCTATAAACGAACAGCGTTCGTGTCAAGCTATGATGGTCCGGTGAACCCGAGAGAGCGACGCGCGGCACGCCACCAGCCGCCGAACCCCGACGCCGAAACCGACCCCAGGCCGCGACGCCGCAAGGCCCCCATCACCGTGGACCAGGTCATCGACACCGCGCTGGGCGTCATCGCCACCGAGGGCTACGAGGCACTGACCATGCGCCGCCTCGCCGGCGCCCTCGACACCGGGCCCGCCTCCCTCTACGCCCACGTCGTCAACAAGGCCGACCTCGACGAGCTGCTCATCGGACGGCTGTGCGCCGCGCTCGCCCTGCCCGAGCCCGACCCCGCGGCCTGGCGGGACCAGATCCGCGGCGTCTGCACCCGGATCCGCGACCAGTACCTGGACTACCCCGGGATCTCCCGCGCCGCGCTCGCCATCGCCCCCACCGACCTCGAAACCATGCGCGTCAGCGAAGGGATGCTGGCGATCCTGCTCGCCGGCGGCGTCGCCCCACAGGCCGCCGCCTGGGCCGTCGACGCGCTCCTGCTGTACGTGGCCGCCTACTGCCTCGAAGCCTCGATCGTGCGCCAGCGAGCAGCACACGACGACGACGCGTGGGTCCTCGACCGCGACGAGCTGCTGCGCCGCCTCACCGCCCTGCCCGCCGAGACCTTCCCCCACACCACCCGCCACGCCGCCGAACTCACCGCCGGCACGGGCCACGACCGCTTCGACTTCACCGTCTCCCTGATGATCGACGGCCTCGCCCGCCGCTAGGGCGTGACGTTCCGAAGCCGGCCGGGTTCACTGTCAACTGCTGTTCACGCAGCTCCGCCCGTCTGCTCACACAGCTCCGCCCGTCGCCCCGGCCCGAGAACGGGGGCCGGAGCGACGGGCGGAGCGACGCGCGGGTGTGGTCAGGCCTGTGCGTTGCCCGGCTGGCGGCCGGGGGCGTCGGCGGCGGCGCGCTTGAGGACGGCGGTGTTCGCGGTGACGGTGCCGGGCTTGACTCCGTAGGCTTCGGTGACCTGGACGCTGCGCTCGCCCAGGAAGGCGTAGGAGCTGCGGTCGAAGATGATCTCGTCGCGGGAGCCGGTGGTGGTGTTGGTCCGGGCGATCGCGATGCCGGTGCGCCCGGCGGCGTCGGTGGCGCTGTCGAGGAGGACGACACCGGGGATGCGGGCCGCGGCCTGGTAGAGCGCGGCGGCGAGCTTGCCGGGGACGGCCTGCTCGCGGATCAGGTCGGCGATGGTGACGAACGCCTCCTGGTCCGGCCCGTTGCCGCTTCCCTTGGTCTCGGTGTAGATCTTCTGCAGCAGTTCCTGCGGGTCGGTGGGCAGGGTGCGCACGTAGTCGTAGGAGGGCGCGTTCAGGTAGGCACCAGTGCCCGATTCGAGTGCCTTGCCGCCTTCCGGGGACTTGCCCTCTTCGGTGAGCCAGCCCGTGCGGCCGTCGGCCGAGTGCCAGATCTGGCGCTGGTGGGGCTTCTCGACCCACACGTTCGAGGTGCCGCTGGCGGCGTCGATGGTGCCCGTGAGGTGGGAGACGGTGCTCTCGATGTAGACGTACTGCCCCGGGCGCAGGACGAGGTCGGGCGCGGCCGCGGCGGCCAGCGAGATCCGCTCCACCGCGCCGGCCAGGCCCGCGGTGTCGCCCGCCGAGACCTGGATGACGGGTGCGGCGACGCGCTCACTGCGCGCGGGGGTCGTTCCCGGGCTGCCGAGCGTGGTGGCCGCCACGGTGGCGGCGAGGGCGAAGGCCGCCACCGTGGTGGGCACGGCGATCAGCAGCCGCCGACGCCTCCTGGCCTCGGGGCGGACCGGCACTGCGGCTTCGGGGGTACGGGTGATCTCGTTCATCAGGAACTCCTCGATCTGGCGCTGTCGGCCGAGCGGGGCGGCCGGTGCTCCGGCCGCCGGCAGCAGGTGCCTCAGCTCCGCGTCCTCAAGCGGCTGCTGCCACTCCGGGGTGCTGGTCATCTGTTCCACTCCTTGTTCGACCGGGCCGGAACCATCCGGCCACCCTGTACTTGTCCGGCTGCCGGCAGGGGTTCCCGGCGAGTTTTCGAAGCCTGCCGCAGTTCCTTGTCGGCCAGAGCACGCAGCCGGGTCCGGGCCCTGGAGAGCCTGGAGCGCACGGTGCCGACCGGGATGCCGAGGGCCTCGGCGGCCTCGGGGTAGCTGAGGCCCGCCCACACGCACAGCGAGAACACCTCGCGCTCCCCGCGGCGCAGTTTCTCCAGCGCCGCCTTGGCAGCGAGCAGTTGATCGCGGTCGGCGAGCCGGCCGACCAACTCGTCGGCGAAGTCCGGGGCGGGTTCGGCGAGCGGCATGCGGGCGAGGGCGGCCGCATGCCGGCGGGCGGCCCTGGCCCGGTTGCGCAGCACGTTGACAGTGATGCCCATCAACCACGGGCGAGGAGTGGTCCCCTCGTCGCGGAGCTTGTCCCGCAGCCGCCAGGCCTCCAGGAAGACCACCGCCATGACGTCCTCGGCACCGGCGCGGTCCCCGCTCACCCGGACCGCGTGCGACAGAACCGCCTGCGAGTGCTCCTGGAACAACTGCCGGAAGGCGCCCGGGTCCCCGGCTCTGATCCGTTCGTGCAGCGAATAGTCCACACCTCTGGTTGTCCGGCCACCACGAAGCAGTTCCAGTGAGCTGCGTCACAGGTGTGCCGGCAACCGGCGGATGCCTTTCGCGCGGACGACGGGTCCTCCGCGCAGGTGCCGACTTGAGCGGCGGCACCTGCGCGGCGGCACCTGAGGCGCTCGGCCCGGTGGCGAGCGGCTGCCACCGGGCCGTCCCCCGAACGCCACGAGGTGTTCCGGCGAACCCCCCGATGCCAGAAACTCTGCAGCGGCGGCGCATTGTCCGAAAGAGCCCTCTGGGCAGGACATTCAAGTCGGACAACGATGTGAGGGGGCGGGAGAGGCCTGCCAGGGGTGGTGAACGTGGACACGCGGCCGAACGGGACACGGCGCAAGGCCCGACTGGGCAGACCGGAGCGGTTCGTCGATCCGCAGGCCGGTCCGGTGGAGCGGCTCGCCTGGGAGCTGCGCCAGCTACGGGACCGGTCGGGCGCACCGAGCTACCGCGCGCTGGCGAAGGAGTCGCACTACTCCGCCAGCACGCTGGCGGAGGCAGCGAAGGGCGAGCGCCTGCCGTCGCTGGCCGTGGTGCTCGCCTACGCGCGGGTGTGCGGCGGGGAGAAGGCGGAGTGGGAGGCCCGCTGGCTGGCGGCTTCCCGGGCCGTCCAAGGGCCGTCCGCCACGGCGCAGGACGGCGACAAGGACCGCGCGGACGGGGGCGACCCCGCTCACTGCCCGTACCTGGGACTGGCCGCGTTCGGCACGGGGGACGCCGACATCTTCTTCGGCCGGTCGGAACTGGTGAGCCACCTGGTCCGGCACGTGGGTGACCACCGGCTGACGGCAGTCGTCGGCGCCTCCGGCAGCGGCAAGTCCTCGCTGCTGCGGGCCGGGCTGCTCCCCCGGCTCGACGAGTCCTGGCACACCGCGCCGCTGGTCCCCGGCGACCACCCGCTACGGGCGCTGGCCCTGGCGGTCTGCGCCCTGACGGGCGGTGACGCGGAGGCACTGTCCCGCGCGCTGGCCGACGAGCCCGCGGCCCTGGGGATCGCGCTGGACACCTGGCTGGTCACGCAGCCCGCCGACCGGCGCGTCGTCCTCGTCGTCGACCAGTTCGAGGAGCTCTTCACCACCTGCGCGGACGTCGGGGAGCGGGAAGCGGCCCTGGCCTGCCTGGCCTGGACGGCCGGCGACCGCACGGCCGTCGACGGGACGGCCGACGGCCACACAGCCGGCGACGGAGCGGCCGGGGCCGGCGCGGCCGAGGCCCGGGTACGGGTCGTCATCAGCGTGCGCGCCGACTTCTACGACCGCTGCCTCGCCCACCCCGCCCTGGCCGCCGCCCTCCGCTCCGGCGCCCAACTGCCGGTCGGCGCACCCACCCGGGCCGAGCTGCGGGACATCGTCGTCGAACCCGCGGCCCGAGCGGGCGTCGTGGTGGACCCCGACCTGCTGGAGGCCGTCCTCGCGGAGGCCACCGGCCAGCCCGGCGCGCTGCCGCTGGTGGCCCACGCGATGCGCGAGACCTGGACCAGGCACCGCGGGACCGTCCTGCGGCTGGCCGACTACCGGGCCACCGGCGGCATGCGGGGAGCCATCACCCAGACCGCCGAGGCCATGTACGCCGCTCTCCCGCCGGGCCACCAGGAGGCCATGCGGCTGCTGTTCCTCCGGCTCACCGCCCCGGGCGAGGGCACCGAGGACACCCGCCGCCGCCTGGCCCGGAAGGAACTCGACGGCCTCGCCGACGCCGCGACCGTCGACGACCTCCTGCACCGGCTCGCCGCCGCCCGCCTGATCGTCCTGGCCGACGGCACCGTCGACGTCGCCCACGAAGCGGTCATCCGCGCCTGGCCTCGGCTGCGCCACTGGCTCGACGTCGACCGCGAGGCCCTGCGGACACACCGCCGGCTCACCCAGGCCGCCCTGACCTGGAACGAACTCCAGCGCGACCCGGGAGCGTTGTACCGGGGAGCACAGCTCGCCACCGCCTGGAGCTGGTCCCGTACCCGCGGCGCGGCGCTCAACCGGCTTGAGTCCGCCTTCCTGGACGCCAGCACCGCGGCGGACGGCCAGCGTGGCCGTCGCCGGCGCCGGACGGTCGTGGCGCTGGCCGTCCTGACCGTGCTCTCCCTGGTGCTGGCGGTGACCGCGTTCGTCCAGGGGGAGCAGTCCGACGCGCAGCGCCGCGTCGCGGTCTCCCGCGAACGGGCCGCCCAGTCCAGGCAACTCCTCGAAACGCAGCCCGAGGCCGCGGCGCTGGTCGCGCTGGAGGGCTACCGGACGGCCCGCACCACCGAGGCCCGCGGCAGCCTGCTGAGCGCCTACGCCGCCTACTCCTCCAACCAGTTCACCGGTCACACCGGCACCGTGACGGCGGTGGCGTACGCGCCCGACGGCCGCACCCTGGCCACCGGCAGCGCCGACCACACCGTGAAGCTGTGGGACACCACCACCCACCGCATGCTCGCCACCCTGACCGGCCACACCGGCATCGTCAACACGGTCGCCTTCAGCCCCGACGGCCGCACCCTGGCCAGCGCCGGCGCCGACCGCACCGTACGGCTGTGGGACGTCGCCTCCGACCGCACGACGGGCATCCTCACCGGCCACACCGGCGCCGTCTCCTCGGCGGTGTTCTCGCCCGACGGACACACCCTGGCCACCGCCGGGTACGACCAGACCGCCCGGCTGTGGGACGTGGCGTCCCAGCGCGCCCTCACGACGCTCACCGGTCACGCCGGTTCCGTACGAGCGGTGGCGTACGCGCCCGACGGCCGCACCCTGGCCACCAGCGGCGCCGACCACACCGTGAAGCTGTGGGACACCACCACCCACCGCATGCTCGCCACCCTGACCGGCCACACCGGCGCCGTCGGCACCGTCGCCTTCAGCCCCGACGGCCGCACCCTGGCCAGCGCCGGCGCCGACCGCGCCGTGCGGCTGTGGGACGTGGCGTCGCACGACACCACGGCCGTCCTCAACGGGCACACGCAGGAGGTGAGCCAGGCCGCGTTCACCGCCGACGGCCGCACCCTGACCACGATCGGCCAGGACAACACGGTCGCCCTGTGGGACGTGGCCGAGCGCCGACTGACCGCCACCCTCCACGAGACCAACACATCCGCCCCCGCGCTGGCGCTCTCCCCCGACGGCAACGAGCTGGCCACCACCGCCACCGACAACATCGTCCACACGTGGGACCTCAAGAGCCGCCAGATCGCCGCCACCTTCAGCGCGACGAACGACCTGGACACCCTCGCGACCGTCGCCACCTACGCCCCCGACGGCCGGACCCTCGCCATCGGCCACACCGACGGCTCCGTCACCTCGTGGACCACCGCTCCGCTGCGCCCCGCCGTGACCTTCGCGGCGCACAGCCAGGGCATCATGCACCTGGCGTTCTCCCCGGACGGCCTCCTGCTGGCCGCCGCGAGCTCCGACCGCACGGCACGCCTGTGGGACGCCGCGTCAGGCCGCCCGGTCGCCACCCTCGAAGGCCACACCGACCAGGTGTCGAGCGTCGCCTTCTCCCCCGACGGCCGCACCCTGGCCACCAGCAGCCTCGACACGACCGTACGCCTGTGGGACGTGGCGACCCACCAGACGACAGCGGTCCTCCAGGGGCACACCAGCCTGGTCTCCAAGGCCGTCTTCGCCCCCGACGGACGCACCCTGGCCACCGCCGGGTACGACGGGACGGTGCGCCTGTGGGACCTGGCCACGCACCGCACCGTCGCCGTCCTGTCCGAGAACACCAACGCCATCGCTTCCCTGGCCTTCTCCCCCGACGGCCGCACCCTGGCCACCGGCAGCTCCGACGCCACCGTGCGCCTGTGGGACGTGGCGCAGCGCCGGACGGTCGCCACCCTGACCGGCCACATCAACACCGTCTTCTCCGTCGCCTTCAGCGCCGACGGCCGCACGCTGGCCAGCACCGACGCCAGCGGCACGGTGTGCCTGTGGGACGTGGCATCACAGCAGGTCACGGCACTGCTCGTCGGTCACACCAGAGCCGTGCACACGGCCGCCTTCAGCCCCGACCAGAGCACGCTCCTCACCGCCGCCAGCGACGGAGCACGGCTGTGGCCCACGGACGCGGACCGGACCGCCGACCGCATCTGCGACCTGAGCCGGAGCAACCACTGGCCCGAATCCCTCTCCGGTTCCGCCACGGGCGACACCTGCCGGTGAGCTCCGAGTCGTTGACGTAGCCCGCGCCCACAGCGCACCCGCCCACCCACAGCTCTCCTGCTTCGCCGCCCGCACCCGCCCGAACCCGCCCGCACCCGCCCGAACGCCGGATGTGCCACGAAGACACCGCCAACCCCCCGTTGCGAGAATCGTCGGAGCGGGCGGACGGGCCGGGGCGCCGGTCGCGGTCCGTCAGTTGGGCATCGGGCGCGGGCGGCTGGTGGGGGGATCCGAGGGGATGTCGTCCACGCTGGGCAGGTTCTTCAGGAGCCAGTGGACGCTGTTGTCACCGCCGAGTTCGGGGAAGTCGACGACGGCGGTCTCGCAGAGCCAGATCAGGTGCTCCTTCATGGTCCGGTGCCCCTTGGCCTTCTGCTCCGCGGCGAAGTCGTAGTACTCGAAGGTGGGAGCGGCACAGGCTCCGTCCCAGGCGGGGTCGTCGCTGCCCGGGGTCGTCATGAGGAGTTCCGCGATGGGGTAGAGCACACCGCTCATCGAGGCGATGAAGGTGCGTTCCAGGTGGTAACGGGTGCTCGTCCGGTTCGGGTTGAGGTTCGACCGGACGGCGTAGAGCTTGTCGAGCATGGCCAGGGTGTAGCAGTAGGCGGCATTGAAGAGGAGGGCCAGGCCTCCGGCCGGTCCGGAGAAGTCCTTCACCCGGGGATCGCCAGGGACGTTGCGGACCTGCCCGATGACCTCGATGCCCTGTTCGATCCTCTTGAACTTCGCGTAGTGCGAGAGCTCGTCGAGGCCGGGTCGCGGGTTGACGGGGTCGATCGGGACGGTGGCCTTCTTCGGGTCCACGCCCTCGCCCTGCTCGATCACGATCTTCAAGGCGGTCTGGGCCGTGTCAAGGTCGGTGATGACCACGGGTTCGCCGCCGCCGTCATGGTTCCAGTACGCGCTCTCGTACTGCCAGGGGGCGTTTGCCTTCGCGTACTTCCACACGCCGTCCGGGTCGACCTGGGTCAGGTGCTTGAGGCCCTCCTCGATCGCCCGGTAGAACTGGCCGAGCGTGTTGTACTCGTCCGGTTGCGGCTCGGCGCCCTTCTCGGCGGGCAGTTCCAGCGGCAGGAACACCCGGGTCATCAGGTCCTTGCTGCACCGCTCCAGGTGAAGGGTCAACGGCGGAGTCCGATGGAGCATCTTGCTCGGGTACTTGGTGATGAAGTCCGGGTCGTAGAAGACGATCCGGTCCGCTCCGCCGAGCGCGACCGCCAGGTTGCGCACCAGGCACAGGTGCAGCATCTCCTCGATCGCGATGCTGATGATCGTGCGCTGGGCGGAGATTCCCGGGTCCCACTGGCTGTGGCCCTTGGTCCCGATGGAGTAGGCCGCGTACAGGTACATCGGGATCGTGGACAGCTCGACCTGGGCCGCCTGATGCAGGTGGTCGAGCAAGGCGTCGATGTCCTCGATCGGCCGGTCGGCCTTGATCGTGTCGATCGGGGTGACCGCGAAGGGGATGTCGGCCAGGCGACGGGTGGCGGACTTGGTGGCATCGGTCGTCATACCTCGGCTCCGTTCGGTTCCGGGCGCTCGTGGCGCGGTGAGGGCGGTGCGGGTGGCGGACCGGCCCGGTCGGGGCGGTCGACTCGGTCGGGGTGGCCGGGGAACCCAGCCCGGGAGGCGAGGAGCGTGCGCCGGACGTCCTCGGTCAGCTCCGTCACGTGGACGCCGTGGTCCCGGCGGCGCAGCAGCAGGAGTACGGGGCGTGCGGCCGGCGGCTGCGGGTCCTCGCCGCAGGCCACCGCGGCCGCGTAGCGGTGCACGGGGTGCCGACAGGCCAGCACGCGGCACGCGCGGTCCGGCTCGGCGTCGTACACCTCGGCGAAAGCCCGTTCATATCCCGCGAGTTCGACGATCAGCTGGACCCAGGGATCGACGTCGTGGCCCGGTGGGTCGCGGTCGGGTCTGGTGGTCGCGAGGTGCGACGCGAAGCCGTCGGCGAAGTGCTCCAGGGTCCAGCTGCGGGACGGGCAGGTGTTCAGGTACTCGGTGGCGAGCGCGTCGAAGGCCTCCGGCCCCAGGAGTCGGCGCAGCGCGGGGAAGCAGGAGCGCAGGCAGGCCAGTAGGCGCAGCCGGTAACCGCGGCGGTAGATGTCCAGCCGCTCGCCGGCGGTGAGCCGGCTGGACGGCGTGAGCACCTGGGCGGTGGCCTCGCCGCCCTCCTGGTCCGGTCCGGTGGCGTGGAGGACGGCGGCCTGCAGCCAGTGCTGGAGTTCGGCCAGGTGCGCCGGCGCCCCTTCGACCGTCGACATGTCAGACTCCCGTCGCGACGGGGATGTTCGCCGGATCGAGGGCCCGCTGGCGCGCCTTTCCGAGTTCCGCCACCAGCTCGGGGAAGGGCGGCAGGCGGTCGTCCCACTCCAGCAGGGTGGACACGGGCCCGGTCAGCGCGATCGCCGCGTCGTACAGCTCCCACACGGCCGGTGCGACCGGTCCGTCATGGGTGTCGATCAGATGTGTGCCCGCGTCGGTGTGACCGGCCAGATGGATCTGTACGACCCGGTCGTGCGGGAGCGCTCCGAGGTATGCGCGCGGATCGGTGTCGTGGTTGACGGCCGACACGTAGACGTTGTTGACGTCCAGCAGGAGCCCACAGTCGGCCTCGACCGCCAGCCGCGCGACGAACTCCTCCTCCGGCATGGTCGATGCGGCGAAGCCCACGTACGTGCTGGGGTTCTCCAGCACCAGCGGGCGCTCCAGGAAGTCCTGCACGGTCCTGACCCGTCGCACCAGATGCGTCAGCGCGGCCTCGGTGAAGGGGACCGGCAGCAGGTCGTGGGTGTTGAGCCCGGCGACCCCGGTGAAGCACACGTGGTCCGACACCCAGGCGGCGCCCACCGTGTCGGCCAGCCGCCGGAGCCGCCCCAGGTAGTCGAAGTCCAGGGGCTCCACGCTGCCGATCGACAGCGACACCCCGTGCATGACCAGGGAGTGCCGCTCGGCGACCCGGTCCAGTACGTGACGTGGGTGGCCGTGGGAGTCGAGGTAGTTCTCGGAGATGATCTCCAGCCACTCGGCGCCCAGCCCATCACCGAGGTGGTCCAGTACGTACCGGTGGTGCGGGCCGCGCAGGCCGACACCGAACCCCAGGTTCGGCAGGTCGAAGCGGGACACCCGGTCGATCCGCTCGCCCTGGTGGGGCTCCGTCACGCGGTCGCCTCGTCCGACGGCAGCGGCAGCACCTGCGGCTTGCTCCGGTCGAGCCTCTTCTTCCTCCGCTCGGCCTCGTTCACCTCGTACGGCGGGACCAGGTCGTCCGGGTAGCCCTCGCCCGGGGACGGGCCGAACGGGAGGCCGGCAGCGTACATCCGGGCCTCGAACAGCTGGCGGGCGAGCTTCCAGACGCTCTTGCCCTTCAGCGGGCCGCCCGCGAACACCCGGCTGACATTGATCGGGCTCGCACAGCTGCCGTTCTGCCGACAGGCCTGCTCGCCCGGCTTGGCGAGTTCCGCGTCGGGGCCGGTGTAGCCGCACCCGCCCTGCCCGCGGCACTCGTTGGCGCCGTGGCACACGTGCAGGACGGTGGCACAGGCTCCCATGCCCGCCATCGGCGCCTTCTCGTCGATGTCGTGGTTGCGGCAGGCGTTCAAGCCCATGCACACATGGAGCTCAAGGGCCTTCTGCAGCTCGGCCGCGGACACGCGCGGCCCGCCGGCCTCGTGCGCGGCGTGCCGCAGCGCGATCCCGTCGTCGCCGCCGAGGATCACGCGCTCGATCTCCGCCAGTTCCCCGGGGCTCAGATCCGGGAAGCCGTCACCGCCGGCCGCCCTGCCACTGTTCTCCCTGCCACTCACGAGTACCTCCTCGATCGCCTTGGGTCGGGCACGCACGGCAGTGCGATCTCACTGCGCTGTCACACGATGTGACGCGCGCCACAGTCGCCAAGGTCATCACAGCCGGAGGCGGGCTGGATAGCGCCAAATGAGTAGTGTGCGAATTATTCCTGCGGAGCGAGCTCCGGGCGCTGCGCGGGGCAGGCGGTTCGGACGGCGGCCCTGGTCCGGGGTGCTGCGCGGGCGGCTACGCGTCGAGCGGGATGGTGCCGAGGGCGACGGTGAAGCAGGCGCCGCCCTCGGGGCCGTGGCCGTGGACGGTGATGGTGGCGCCGAGCCGGTCGGTGAGGCGACGGGTGATGGCCAGGCCGAGGCCGGTGCCGCCGGGGCGGGTGCCCGCATAGCGGGAGTGCAGGGCGCCGGGTTCGAAGGCGACCCGGACGTCCTCGTCGGTCAGGCCGGGGCCGCCGTCGCGGACCTGTAGCTCGGTGTCGCCGCTGTCCGTTCGCCGCAGGGCCAGCACCACGGGGGCGCCGGGCGGCGAGATCCGCACGGCGTTGCCGATCAGGCCGTCGAGCAGCTGGCGGACCCGGAATCCGTCGGTGACCGTGATCACGGGTTCCCCGGCCGTTTCCACCCGCAGGTGGAGTTCGCTCTGTCGGAGCCTCTGGTCCCAGGCTTGCGCGGTCTCACGGACGAGGGCGGTGAGGTCGGTGGGTTCGCGGGTGATGGGGAAGTCGTCGGCGTCCAGGCGTGCGAGTTCGAGCAGGTCGGAGACGAAGCGGTCCAGGCGTCTGGTCTCGGTCAGGAGGATCTGGCCGACCTGGGCCTGCTGCCCAGGTTCGACGACCCCGTCGGTGAGGGCCTCGGCGTAGCCCTGGAGTGCGGTGAGGGGGGTACGGATCTCGTGGGAGATCGAGGTCAGGAAGTCGCGCTGGCGTTGTTCGCTGCGTTCGAGGGCGGCGCCCAGTGCGTTCAGGGCCTGGGCGACGTCACGGGCCTCGGTGGGGCCGTCGGCCTCGCAGCGCAGGCCGCGTTCACCTGCGGCGAGTCGGTGGGCGACGCCGGCCGCCGCGACCAGGGGGCGGGCGATGCGGCGGGCCAGCAGGGCTCCGGCGAGGGCGGCTCCGACCAGGCCCGCGACCAGGGGGAGCGTCAGACTGCCGCGCATCCGGCCGGCAGCCGCATCGACCTCGGTGAACGGCTGGGTCAGCACGACAGCGCCGCCGTTGCTTGCCGGGTGTCCCTGGACGAGTACGCGCTGGTCGCCGAGCGAGGCCGTGGCGGAGAGCGTCCGTCCGGCGAGCAGCGCGTCCCGGTCGGCCGGGGCGACGGCCTGCGCCGCGGGGCCGTCCACGTGTCCGTCGGGATCGACGACGGCGACCAGGACGCCGGTGGCCCCGGTCAGCCGTTGGGTCTGGTCGAGGAGCAGCACGGACAGGTTGGGAGCGAGGCTGAGCACGGTGGCCTGCCGGGACAGGCGCTCCCGGTACTGGGACTCGGCGTTGGAGAAGGCGGTCTGCCAGGCCGCGACCCCCGCCAGTAGCACGGCCGTGGCTGCCACCACGGTGGCGAGCAGGACCAGGCTGCCGGTGAGGGAGCCCGCGCGCAGGCGCCTCACCGCTCCGGCTCCTGGGCGCTGTAGCCGATCCCCCGCACGGTGCGGATCGGGCTGGCGTCGCCGAGCTTGGCACGCAGCTGCGAGACGTAGACGTCGACGACCCGGCTGTCGCCGTAGTCGGCCTGCCCCCAGACCTGGGCACGGAGCTGCTCGCGGCTGAAGACCTGACCGGGCCGGGCCAGCAGGTGGGCGAGCAGGTTGAACTCGGTGGTGGTCAGCTCCAGCGGTTCGCCGTCGCAGAGCACCGTGCGGCGACCGGGGTCCAGGCGCAGCCGGCTGCCGCCCAGGACGGCCGAGACCGGTGGGCCGGCGGTGCGGCGCAGCACCGCCTTGACCCGGGCGACCAGCTCGCGGGGCGAGAACGGTTTGGTGAGGTAGTCGTCGGCACCGATCTCCAGGCCGAGGATCCGGTCGGCCTCCTCGTCCCGGGCGGTGACCAGGATGACGGGCGTCCAGTCGTCGGCGGCGCGCAGCCGGCGGCAGAAGTCCGTGCCGTCCAGCCCGGGCAGCCCGATGTCGAGAACGATCGCCACCGGCCGCAGCCGTGCCACGGCGGCCAACCCGGCGGTGCCGTCGGCCTCGGTGTGGACGCCGAAGCCCTCGCGGGTGAGGTACAGGCGCTGGAGGTCGGCGATGTGGCGCTCGTCCTCCACCACCAGCACAAGGCCCTTGCTCTGTGTCATCTGTCCGGTGTCACCGCAGTCTCCCCGCGCCGCGGCACCCATCTCGCGGCTGCTTGGCCAGTCGCGCGTGCCACGGCTTCGAACTGCACCGATGCTAACCCGCGGGCCGTCACCGTCCGGCGGACCGACGGCGATCCTTACAAGGCCCGAACACAGGCCGAACCTTCGCCTTGCACAACGGCGACAGGATGCTTCCGACCTCGCCGACCGGCGGGGTCGGGACAAGGGAGAGCAGTCGTGCTCACGGGCTCCAGATCCCTCGTGCTGCTCGGCGTCTGTGTTGCGGCCCTCCTGATCGTCGCGGTCGTCGTGCTGCTCACGCGCACCGGTCGCGCCCCGTCCCCAGGACAACGGCCGACCACAGGACGCCGCCGGGACCGCACCGGGCCGCCCGCCCCCCTCCGACGCCCCGACAACGACAGCAGGACAATGATGACCATCCGTCCAGAACCGGCCCGAACCGCCACCGCGCGGCTGGGCCGCCTCCGCCGCCCGACCACCCGGCGAGGCCGGATCACTCGCGCCGTCGTCCTGCCCGTGGCCGTCGTGCTGGCCCTCGCCGGGGGCGGCGAGGCCGTCACCCGGCACGTCCTGAAGAGCCGGATCGCCGACCGCATGGGGAAGGCGCTCGACACCCGGGTGACGGTCGACACCGGCGCCGGCCCGGCGCTGCTCGCGATCCTCGACCGGCACCTGGATCACGTCACGCTCGGCGCGGACGACGCCCACGTCGGCTCACTCACGGGCGCCTCGGTCCGCATCACGCTCGACGACCTCCACCTGGCCGAGCCCGCGACGGCGTCCGACGTCCGGGCCACCGTCACGATCCCCGCCGACTCCCTGGCGGGAGCGATCCACGACTCGGGCCAGGGCGTTCCCGTCAGCAGCACCCGGACCGACCCCGCCACCGGCACCCTCCTGCTCGCCCTGGGCCCGGGTGGCATGGGCCAGTTGACGCTGAAGCCCGCCCTGGCCGACGGCCGGGTCACCATCACCGCCACCAGCCTGCAGTTCCTCGGCCGAACGATCACCGGTCCCCAGCTCGACCAGATCAACACCAAGCTCACCGCGCGGAACCGACAAGCCGACTACCCCCTGTCCCTCAAGCCCGTCTCACTCACCGTCACACCGACCGGACTCGCCCTCACCCTGGCCTCCGGCCCCACCACGCTGAAGCAGCCATGAACCAGGAACCGACCCCGGCGATGACCGACCCCACGACACCGCCGTCCAGCCACCCCACGACACCACCGTCCAGCCGCCGCACCCGCCTGCGCCGACGCATCGTCGTCGCCGTCACGGGCCTGCTCGTCCTCACTCTCACCGCGGCGTCCGGCGCGCTGTGGCTACTGACCGGCAAGTTGCTGCACCCCACCGACGACACCCCGCTGAACACCCGCGTCATCGCCGTGGGGAACGCGACGGTGACCCTTCCCGCCACCGACGAGAGCCGCTACACCGGCACCTACGGCCTGGTCTGGCAGGACAGCGGATCCGCACAGCGGCGCTCGGGAGAACTCGGCCGCGTCCTCACCTCGGACGGCAAGACCGTCACCCGCGAACTCCAGGCCACCACCCCACCCGCCGTCGGCGCCAAGGCGAAGATCATCGTCACCGTGTGGAACTCGGACCCGCGCCGAGCGGTGGGGCTGGACTACCAGGACGTCAGCTACCCCGGCGACCTGGGCCCGATGCCCGCCTGGTACCTCCCGGGCTCGCGCAGCACCTGGGTCATCCAGGTCCACGGGCTCGGCGCCGGCCGCAGCGCGGGCCTGCGGACGATGCCCGGACTGCACGACCTCGGCTACCCTATCCTCGACATCACCTACCGCAACGACCCCGGCGCACCCCGCGACTCCAACGGCAACCGACAACTCGGCAACACGGAATGGCGCGACCTCGACGCCGCCGTCCGCTACGCCCGCGCCCACGGAGCCTCCGGCGTGGTGCTCTACGGGTTCTCCATGGGCGGCGCCATCGTCGAGAACTACCTTCAGCGCGCCCAGGACACCAGCGCGGTCCGCTCAGTCGTCCTCGACTCACCCGCACTCGACTACCGGGCGGCCATCGACACGATCGCCACCGGCCTCGGACTCCCGTTCCCCATCGCCGACCTCACGGCCCCCTTCATCCGGGTCCAAGCCGGAGTGGACCTCGACCAGGTCGACACCCTGGCGGCGAACCGGCGCAACGGCGGCCCCGAACAGCCCGTGCTGCTCTTCCACGGCACCGCCGACACACTCGTCCCGTACGCCGGCAGCGCCCGGTTCGCCCGCGACTGGCCGGACAAGGTCCGACTCGTCACCGTCCCCGGGGCCGGCCACACCGGCTCCTGGAACGCCGACCCCGCCCGGTACGACAAAGAGCTCGCCGACTTCCTCGGTCAGCACTCCTGACCGCGTCCCGGGCACCGCGCCGCAACGCCGAACAGCCCCACTGACACACCAGCCGTCCCACCAAGGAGGCAACCGATGAGCCGAACCCGCCCCGCAGCCCTCGCGGCCGCGCTCCTCACCCTGACGACCACCGCACTCGCCGCCACCACCGGCACCGCCCACGCCGCCCACGCCGCCACCGTCAACTACGTGGCCCTCGGCGACTCCTACTCCGCGGGCGGCGGATCATCCAGCACGTACCTCAACAGCTGCAACCAGAGCACCAACGCGTACCCGTACCTCTACGCCCAGTCCACCTCACCGGCCACCTTCGACTTCCAGGCCTGCGGCGGCGCCACCACCACCGACGTCGTGAACAACCAACTCGCCCCGCTCACTTCCGGCACCACCTTGGTCAGCATGACCATCGGCGGCAACGACGTCGGCCTGCGCGACGTACTGGCCTCCTGCCTGCTCGGCAGCGACGCCGCCTGCCTCAGCGCCGTCTCCTCCGCAGAGAACACCGCCCGCACCCAGCTCCCCGGCGAACTCGACACCGTCTACGGCGCCATCCGCTCCCGCGCCGCCAACGCCCACGTGGTGATCCTCGGCTACCCCCGCTTCTACGACCCCGGCGCCCCCCTCTGCCCGGGGATCAGCCCGGCCAGGCGTGCTGCCCTCAACGACGGCGCCGACGTCCTGAACAGCGTCATCCAGAGCGAGGCCGCCAAGTACCCGAACTTCGCCTACGCGGATGTGACCAGCCGGTTCGCCGGCCACCAGCTCTGCGACCCCGCTCCCTGGCTGCACGCCCTGAACTGGCCGATCGGACAGTCCTTCCACCCGACCGCCGCCGGCCAGGCCGGCGCCTACCTCCCGGCTCTGGAAGCAAACGGCTGACGCAGCCCCGCCGCCCGCCGCCATCGGACGGCGGCGGACGGCGGACGGCCGGCGGTGGGCATCAGGAGGGCAGGGTCCAGCGCTGGTTGGGGCCGCCGTGGCAGTCCCAGATCTGCAGCCTGGTCCAGTCGGCGCCGCTGCCGTCGCGGGCGTCGAGGCAGCGGCCGGAGGCCGGGTTGAGGAGCGTGCCGTCCGGGCGTGGCTGCCAGCGCTGGGCGCCGGTGCCGTTGCAGTCGTAGAGCTGGGCGGGCGTCCCGGCGGCGGTCCAGCCGTTGGTGACGTCCAGGCACTTGCCGAGGGCCCGCAGGGACTCGTCCTGCCCGACGGTCCAGTCCTGGGCGCCGGTGGAGTTGCAGCGGTAGAGCTGGACGGCGGTGCCGTTGGCCGTGTCGGCGCGGTTGAGGTCCACGCACTGCCCGGCGATGCCGGTCACCCGGCCGCTCGGGCGGGGGGTGGCCCAGCTCTGTTCGGCGCCCCCCGAGCAGGTCCGCAGCAGCAGCCGGCCGTCGGCGGCCGCGAGGCAGCGGCCGGACGCCGGGTGGAGGATCGAGGAGCCCGGGCCCGGGCGCCACACCTGGTCGGCGCCCGCGGTGCAGTCCCGCAGCCGGACGGCGGCGCCGTCGTCCGGGCCCGCCGGGGTCAGGCAGCCGTCGAGGGCGCGGACGGTGCCGTCCGAGCCGACCGTGGCGTCCTGGGCCGCCGTGCCCGCGCAGCCGGCCAGTCGTACCGCCTCGTTGCCGTCCGCGGCGGCGGCGCCCGCGTCCAGACAGGACCCGTCGGCACCGGTGATCCGCCCGGACCAGGTGGAGACGACCGGAGAGCCCGGGACGTCCACCGCGCCCTGCAGCTTCGGCGCGCGCGAGGAGGAGCCGACCATGAGGCCGTACCGCCCGCCGGGGACCTGCCAGCCGTGCACGCCGGGATCCCAGACCGCGAAGGAGGAGCGGTCCAGCGGCAGTTCCACGTGCGTCGACCGGCCGGGCGCCAGCGTGACCTTGTCGAAGGCCTTGAGCTGCTGCGGCGGCTCGCCGGCCGCGGACGGGAAGGAGACGTACAGCTGCGGCACCTCGGTGCCGGTCCGGGCGCCCTGGTTGGCGAGGTCGAAGCCGACCCGCACCCGGCCGGCGGCGTCCGGGCCGGTCACGGTGAGGTTGCTGTAGCCGAAGGTGGTGTACGAGAGGCCGTGGCCGAAGGGGAACAGCGGGGCGGTGGCGGTCGCGTCGTACCAGCGGTACCCGACCGCGAGCTGCTCGGTGTAGTGGTAGGCGCCGTCCGTGCCGGGGTACTGGGAGGCGTCCCGGATCGGCGTGGCCGCCACCGAGGTCGGGAAGGTGACGGGCAGCCGCCCCGCCGGATCGGCGTCGCCGAACAGCACGTCGGCGAGCGCGGTGCCGCTCTGTTCGCCCGGGTACCAGGCCTCGACCACCGCCGGCACCGCGTCCAGCCACGGCATGGTGACCGGCCCGCCGGTGTTGAGCACCACCACCGTCCGCGGGTTGGCGCGGGCGACGGCGCGGATCAGGGCGTCGTCCGCCGGGGCGAGGTCCAGCGAGCCGCGGTCCGCGCCCTCGGTCTCCTCGTCGCCGACCACCACCACCGCGACGTCCGCCCCGGCGGCCACCGAGGCGGCCGCGGCCGCATCGTCGCCCGGGTGGTAGCGCACCGAGACGCCCGCACCGGCCCGGGCGGCGATGCCCTGGCGAGGCGTCACGACCTGGTCGGGGTAGGGGGCGACGTGCGAGGAGCCGTAGCCGCCGGTGTAGGCGTGGTCGGCCCACGGGCCGATCACCGCGACGGACGACAGGTGGGCGGCGTCCAGCGGCAGCACCGGCCCCTGGTTGCGCAGCAGTACCGTCCCGGCGGCGGCCGCCGCCCGGGCGTCGCGCGCGCCGGCGGCGGGGTCGGAGGCGGGCGGATCGGAGGCGGGCGGATCGGAGACGGCCTGGCCCGAGCCGGAGCCGGGGCCGGAGCCGGGCGGCCGGCCGCCGTCCAGCGCCCCGGTCCGGACCATCAGCCGCAGCACCCGCCGCACCTGGTCGTCCAGGACGGCCGGGGCGAGCCGCCCGTCGGCCACGGCCGCGTTCAGGTCGGCGAAGTACGTCGTACCGCCGAACTCCTGGTCCAGCCCGCCCGCCGCGGCGTTCACCGAGGAGTGGGTGGCCGGGTAGTCGGAACCGATCACCCCGTCGAACCCCCAACGGCCCTTCAGCACGTCCCGCAGCAGCGGGAAGTTCTCGCACGCCCAGATGCTGTTGACCGGGTTGTAGCCGCACATCGCCGACCAGGCCCGGCCGTCCCGGACGGCCGCTCGGAAGGCGGGCAGCTCGATCTCGGCCAGCGTCCGCTCGTCCACCTCCGAGCTGTACGACTGCCGGTTGTTCTCCTGGTTGTTCGCCGCGAAGTGCTTCACCTGCGCCGCGACCCCCTGCGCCTGGATGCCGCGGACCTCCGCCGCCGCGACCCGCCCGGCGAGGAACGGGTCCTCCCCCAGCGTCTCGAAGTTCCGCCCGCCCTGCGGCACGCGCACGAGGTTCACCATCGGCGCGTACAGCACCTGGTAGCCGCGCGCCCGGGCCTCGCGGCCCAGCACCGCGCCGTAGGTGGTGGCGAGCCCCGGGTCGAAGGCGGCGGCCAGCGACACCGGTGCCGGCAGCGCCGTCGCCGGTTGCCCGTCCCGCACGCCGGCCGGGCCGTCGGACAGCAGCAGCGGCGGGATGCCCAGCCGCGGCACGCCCCGGACGTAGCCGACCGCGTACACCCCGTTCGGTGCGGCGATCCCCTGTAGCAGCGTCGCCTTCTCGTCGGTGGTCAGCTGGCCGAGGAGCGCTTCGATCCTCTGCTCCGGCGACGGCCCGCCGTGCGACCCCCCACCGTGCGACCCCCCGTCCTGAGACCGCCCGCCGTGCGACTGCGGACCGGCCGGTCCGGCGACCGCTGGGCACATGCCGGAGCCGGAGGCGGCCGCCAGGAGGCAGCCGCTGAGCCCGAAACGGAGTATTCGCGTCCACGAGGTGATACGCCGCATGGCAGCACCTTTCGACGAAGGCGGGCCGAGCCGGGAGGGCCGGGAAATGTGACGGCCAGTCAAATTTACGGCGCATTAACACTTACCGGCAGGTAGCGCGCAAGGGCGCGTCGGAGGCACCAAGGGCGCGAACGGTCACCGAGGGGCGCAGGCGGGGGCGCGGACGGCGTCGGCCCGGCCGTCGTTGACGCGTCGTCTATCCGCTGTCAACACGCCGACCCTAGACGAACGGTGCTGCGCAACGGTCTGTACGCCGAGTTCCTCGGGGCGATCACCGCGCCCTGCCCTGGAGATCATCGCCGGAGGGCGCTGAGCGCCGAACGGGCTGGCGCTGTCCATCACGTGTCTACCGGTGCCTCGTACGTTCTGCCGCATCAATGTCACCGAATTCCTTTGGAGAGGACATGTTGCGGTTGCGAACGACCGTCCGGCCCGGCCGGGCACCGGGGGGCCCACCGCCAAGACGGCTTGTCGGAGGGCTCCGGCGGATGCTGGTGGTCCTGCTGGCGGTTCTCCTCCTGCCCATCGGGGCGACCGGGCCGGCGCACGCCGCCGACCCGCCGGACCCGGCTCGTCCCTACCTCCAGCTCATCGAGCTGCTGCGGGGGAACTTCACCCGCCCGTACCGCGCGGACTTCAACGTCACGCTCGATGACCCGAACCCCGTGATGGTCGACCTCTTCGATCTGGGACACCCGGATCAGGACCCCGTGCCGGGGATGGAAACCGGACTGATCATCGCGCCGCGCGACATGTACATCTGCGGCTTCTACACCGTCCGGGCGGGCGTGAAGACGCTCTACCGCTTGGCCGACAGGGGCGTCGGCACATCGCGGACTGCCCGCGACAACTGGTTCACGCAGCAGCAGCGGCAGCGGCCGCAACCAGGGCAAACCATCACGGTCCGGTATCGCGAGCTCAGCGCCATCGGCGTCGAGTACGGCGACCTCAGAAACGAGTCCGCCACGCCAGGCAACCTCTTCACATTCGAGAACGGCTGGGCGAATGTCGATGCCGACGCGCTGAGGAACGCCGTCAGAGTCCTGGAGAACGTCCTCGACGGCGGCCCGGACCCGGCGGCGCAGGCGCAACGGACACCATGGTTGCGCAGCGCACTGATGGTCCTCGTCGAAGCCGTGGCCGAGGGCACTCGGTTCCAGAACGTCAGGAACGGCATCGCGGCGGCGATGCGCAGCCGGATCCCGGCACGCATCCGTGAGTACGAGACCCAGATCCTGACCTGGGCCAGGCGAAGCAGGGACCTGTGGGACGCCAACCAGGACCCGAGCAACTCCTGGTTCGCCGCCACCGCAGCCGCCGTCGGGCTGGCCGTCCTCCAGGTCCAGGCGCAGAATCGGATCTGCCGGATACCGCGGTCGAGCGACGGCCCGTTCGCGTGCTCCCAGCCACTGGTGGAAGCGAGTTTCAGCACCAGCCGTGACGTCTACCTCCTCCGGGGGCCGTTCGTCGCCCGCATCGCGGACTTCCCGGGCAACGCCAGCCTGGCCGGAGGCAAGGAGGACACCATCTCCCACCTGTGGCCGGTCCTGGGGAACACACCGTTCGCGAACGGCTTCGACGCGGCCTTCACGCTGCCGGAGAACCCGGATGAAGTGATGATGTTCCGGGGGGACCAGTACATGCGGATGAGGGTGGACCCCGACACGGGGACCGCAACGATGACCAAGCCGCCGACCACGATCGCGGACGGGTGGCACAGCCTGGCCGGCAGTGACAGCACCGCACCCTTCACCCAGGGGGTCGACGCGGCCCTCTCGGTGACGGAGAACCAGGTCTTCCTCTTCAAGGGCGACACGTACGTGTCGCTGGAAGCCAACATCGGCCGTTCCACCGACCGCGTGCTCAACGGGCCCAAGCCCATCGGCGACAACTTCACCGCCCTGACCCGAGCCGGCTGGACCGACGGGTTCAACGCGGCCATCCGGTGGCCAGGCTCGCAGTTCTCCAACAGGGCCTATGCCTCCTTCTTCCGCGGGAACCAGTTGACCAGCGGATTCGTTGCGGCCGGCGGCACGGACGGCACCGTCGTCGTGGGCCCCACGGCTCTGCGCTGGAACGTCCTGCAGGGCACGATCTTCGCCGCCGGCGACACCACCGGCATGCCGAAGATCCCGCGGATGGACGACAACGGCCGCCCGACGGACACCCCACCGCCCCCGCCCTCGGCGGCCGGCGTCTCGCTGGTCAACGACGGCACCGGCCGGGTGGCCGACGTCGACCAGGCGAACCCCGCCAACGGCACCAAGGTCAAGGCCCTCGGCGGGAACGGGAACCCGGCGCAGAAGTGGAACCTGGACCGCCAGGACGACGGCCGGTTCGCGATCCGGACGGCCCTCGACCCCGGACAGGTGCTGGACGCCAACAGCAACCGGTCGCAGACCGTGGACGGCACCAGCTACTACAGCGCGCTCTGGCGGGACGGCGGGGGCGCGAACCAGCGCTGGCAGCTCGACGCGCTGGACGGGCGGACGTACCAGATCGTCTCCTCGGACGGCGGCTGCCTGACCGACCAGGGCGAGGACAAGGCCCTGGCCTTCTGGAAGTGCGCCGGGGCCGCCGAACAGCGGTGGCACCTGGAGGGCGGCACCAGCACCGGCGACCCCGGGGGGCCGGACTCCGCGGGAGCCCCGTTCGACGACTCGCCCGACGACCGGGGGACGAAGCCCGCCTCCTCGGGCGACTGCCGGCCCGAGGGGATGGCCGCCACCCCGGGGGTGAACGCCCGGTACTGCGACGTCTACGACAACAGCGGCCGGGAGTGGGTCGGTAACAACCGCACCCGGCGCACGGTGGGGTACTTCACGGGGTGGCGCTCCGGGGCCAAGGGAGACCCCGCGTACCTGGCGTCCAACATCCCCTGGTCGAAGGTCACACACGTGAACTATGCGTTCGCGAAGGTGGAGAACAACCGGATCAGCGTCGGTGACGTGAACGACCCGGCCAACCCGGCCACCGGCATGACCTGGGACGGCGACCGGAACGCCATGGATCCGTCCCTCCCGTACAAGGGTCACTTCAACCTGCTGAACACCTACAAGAAGAAGCACCCGGCCGTGAAGACGCTGATCTCCGTCGGCGGCTGGGCGGACACCCGGAACTTCTACGCGATGGCCACCAACGCCGACGGCTCGGTGAACCAGGCGGGCATCGACGCGTTCGCCGACTCCGTGACGGACTTCCTCGACCGGTACGGGTTCAACGGCGTCGACATCGACTACGAGTACCCCGGCGCCCTGCCCAACACGGGCAACCCCAACGACTGGGACGTCTCCAACCCGCGCCGCAAGGGCCTCCAGCAGGGCTACACCGCCCTGATGAAGACCCTGCGGACCAAGCTGGACCAGTCCGGCACGACCAAGGGCCGCTACTACCTGCTGACCTCGGCCGGGTCCGCCTCCGGCTACCTCGTGCGCGGACTGGACGCCGGCCAGGCGCTCCAGTACCAGGACTACGTCAACGTCATGAGCTACGACCTGCACGGCTCCTGGAACAAGTACGTCGGCCCGCAGGCCCCGCTCTACGACACCGGGCAGGACAACGAGCTGGCCGACGCCGGGATCTACAACGACCAGGCCGCGAACACCAAGGACTACCAGAAGAACGGCTACTTCAACACCGACTGGGCCTACCACTACTACCGCGGCGCCCTCCCGCCCGGCCGGATCAACCTCGGCATCCCCTACTACTCCCGCGGCTGGCAGAACGTCCAAGGCGGCACCGACGGCCTGTGGGGCACCTCCGCCATGGCGGACCAGTCCCAGTGCCCGAAGGGCGTCGGCGGCCGGGGCCCGGCCAAGGGCCAGGACTGCGGCCTCGGCGCGACCGGCATCGACAACGTGTGGCACGACACCGAGGACGGCCGCGAGGTCGGCGCCGGGTCGAACCCGCTGTGGCACACCAAGAACCTCCAGGACGGCCGCACCCCCGGCTACCTGAAGTCCTACGGAGTCGACCCGGCCACCGACGCCGGGAAGCTGACCGGCGGCTACGCCGAGAAGTACTCCGACCCGCTCCAGTCGTCGTGGCTGTGGAACGACGCCAAGAAGGTGTTCCTCTCCACGGAGAACGACAGGTCGATCGACGCCAAGGCGAAGTACATCGCGGACAAGGGCGTCGGCGGAGCCATGATCTGGGAGCTCGCGGGTGACTACACCAAGCGTTCCAACGGCGAGTGGGGGATGGGCTACGACCTGACCACCCGCCTCGACAACGCGCTCAAGGGCGCGGGGGCGTCCGGCAACACCACCGGCGGCGGCAAGACGCTGCCCGCCGAGGTGATCGACGTCAAGGCCGAGCTGGTGGACTTCCCGACCGACGTCGGGGACATGTGGCCGATGCAGCCGAAGCTGCGGATCACCAACAACTCCAAGGTCGCCCTCGCCCAGGGCACGGAGATCTCCTTCGACCTCCCCACCTCCGCCCCGCCGGTGGTGAAGGACGGGGCCTGGAAGGAGATGAGCGGCATCGTCCCCGGCCACACGGGGCCCAACGCGGGCGGGCTGAAGGGCGACTTCCACCGGGTGACCGTCAAACTCGGCTACTGCGAGGACATCCCCGCCGGCAGGTCGAAGGACATCGAGGTCAAGTACTACCTGCCCGTCACCGGCCCGGCGAACGTCACCTTCAGGATCGGCGGCAAGGACTACGGATCCACCGGCGACAAGCGCCGCGCGGTGACGACCGTCGATCCCCCGGCACCGGCCTCCGGGGCCCAGTGCCAGGCCGCGCCGTGGCAGGCGCACGCCTACAACCCCAACCCCTCGTTCGCGTTCTGGCAGACCGGCGACAAGTGGATCATCGAGGACCGCAACAGCGGCAACGTCCTCGACCACCCCGGCAGCTGGACCGACGCCCACCTGTCGATGAAGCAGACCGGCAACGCCAACCAGCTGTGGGCGGTGAGCGAGGACGACCAGGGCTGGTACCACATCAAGTCCGCTACCAGCGGCCACGACCAGTGCCTCGGCGCCACCACGGCCAGGGGCACCCTCACGGTCCGGGACTGCGACGGGAAGGTCGACCAGTGGTGGCGGCTGGTGCCGCTCAGCACGGACCAGGCCACCGCGGGCAAGCCGATGCTGGACCGGTGGGTCACCGGTGGCGCCAAGCACGGCAGCTCCTACGCGCTGGGCAGCTTCGCCGGCGGGAACGACGACTGGTGGAAGGCACCGGCCTACCTCGCCGCCCCCGCCAACAGCGCCACCGCCTCCAGTACGAAGATCATCGCCGGGGACACCGACGGCGCCTGGGCCTCGACGGTGTCGTGGAACGGCTTCTACTGGCGCGCCAAGTGGTGGAACAAGGCGACCGACGAGCCCGGCAAGAGCGACGCCTGGCAGAAGCTCGGCCCCACACCGTGACCGACCCGCACCCTGAGGGGAGTTGACCGCCGCGGGGGGGGGGGGGGGGCCCCCGGCCCTCCCGGGGGAGGTTCGGCCTGGAGGTAGGGGTGGCGGCGCGTTTGGAGGGGCGGGTTGAAGGGGGAGGGGGGTGGGAGGGGGAG
>NZ_JBWKER010000003.1:0-53927 GCF_056435345.1 Kitasatospora sp. NPDC043950 | reverse complement strand
CTCACCCCCCCCCCCCCCCCCCCCCCCCCCCCCCCCCCCCCCCGCCGCCCTCCCCCCCCCCCCCCCCCCCCCCCCCCCCCCCCCCCCCCCCCCCCCCCGCTGCGCATCGACGTCAGGGCGGCCGGCTCGTCCGGGTGCAGGTGTCAGAGGGTGCAGGTGTCAGAGGGTGCAGGTGTCAGGGGGTGCAGGTGTCAGGGGGTGCCGGACCGGGTGGGCGTCAGGTCCGCGACCAGGAGCGCCAGCAGGTCCGTCGGCGCCTCGATGAAGCGGTAGTGGCCTCCCTCCAGGAGTTCGAAGGTCGCTTCGCCGCACGCTGACCAGCCGGTCATCAGCGACGGCTCGATGCCCGTGTCCTCCGTCCAGCCGATGGCGGTGATCGGGCACGGCAGCCGGACCGGCTCGGCCACGTGGTACCGCTTGTTCATGTCGACGTCGTTCCGCAGGACGCCGAGGTAGAGCGCGAGCAGGCTCGGTTCCAGGGTGCCGCCCAGTTCCGCGACGAGCTGGCGCAGTTCGCCGGCCAGCTCGTCGTCGTCCATGCCGAGGAAGCGGCCGTAGGGGCCGTCCTGCGGCGCGACCTCGGCGGAGACGAACACCCGGGTCGGGGCGGGGCAGCCCCTTTCGACCAGCCGTACGGCGGTCTCGTACGCCGCCAGCGCGGAGCCGCAGTGCCCGAACAGCGCGTAGGGACGGTCCAGGTAGGGGCGCAGCGCCTCGCAGAGGTCGTCGGCCAGCGCCTCGTAGGTGGTGTGGGCGGGCTCGCGCATCCGGTTCTCCCGGCCGGGCAGCTGCACGGGGCAGACCTCGACGCCGTTGACCGAGGACGGCCACTGGCGGTACATGCTCGCTCCGCAGCCGGAGTAGGGCAGGCAGAACAGCCGTGCCGGTGCCACCGGCGACGGCTCGCGCAGGAACCACTTGTTGCGGGTACGGGCCGTCGGAGCGTTCACTGATGACCTTCCGGGTGGGGTTTCTTCTCGGGTGCGGCTGCGGTGGTGCACGCCCTAGCGGGTCCGCGCGGTGATCGGCAGGTGGGTGAAGCCCGCGATGATGTTCGAGCGCATGCGCCGCGGCGTCCCGGCGAGTTCGAAGCCGGTGAACCGGCCGAGCAGTTCGGCGAACAGGATCCGCAGGGCCACCCGTGCGACGGTGTGTCCGATGCAGTAGTGCGCGCCGACGCCGAACGCGATGTGCTTGTTGGGCCGCCGTCGGATGTCGAAGGTGTCCGGGTCGGCGAACACGGTCTCGTCGCGGTTGGCCGACCCCAGCCACACGACGACCGCGTCCCCCGCGGGGATCGGCACGCCCCGGACCTCGACGTCGCGGGTGGCGTGGCGCATGAAGTGCTGGGTGGGCGAGGCCCATCGCAGGGCTTCCTCCACGCCGCTGCCGAGCAGCTCCGGGTGTGCCGCCCAGTCGTCCAGGACCGCCGTCCCGGCCAGTTCGACCATCGCCGCGATCGGCGGCTGGGCGGTGGTGACGGTCGCACCGAGCAGCAGGCTGTAGCAGTTGGACACGATCTCGCCCGGCGACAGCCGCCGTCCGTCCAGTTCCATCGTGAGCAGCACGCTGATCAGGTCGTCACCCGGTGCGCGCCGACGCGCGGTGACGATGTCCTGGAAGTAGGCGAACAGTTCGCGGTGCGCGGTCACGAGGGTGGCCTGCGGTCCGGCGGCGAGCTGGAACTCGGGGTCGTCCGCGGCGATGCAGGCGTGGGCGAGTCGGACCAGCCGCGGCCAGTCCTGTTCCGGCAGCGCCATCATGGTGCCGATCACCGCCATCGGCAGGGTGGCCATGGCGGCGGCGAAGTCGAACGGGCCGCCGTCGGCCAACGGCCGGAGCAGTTCGACGATGACCCGGCGGATGGCCTCCCGGTCGTTCTCCACCGTCTTGATCGACAGCGCCTGTTGCAGCGGGCCGCGCAGGTGCGCGTGCCGGGGCGGGTCGGTCACGGCCATCTGCCGGCCGCCGGCGGGGTCGCCCTGGCCGAGGAGGTTGAGCAGGGTGCCCTGTTCGGAGGTGAACGTGTCGTGGTCGCGGAGCACCCGGTTGGCCTCGGCGTAGCCGACGACCGACCAGTAGCCGATGTCGCCGACCGGCTGCCAGCTCACCGGGGCGTGGCGGCGCAGCCGTCGCCACACCTCGTGCGCCCCGCCCGAGTGGTACAGGTCGGGGTCGATCAGGTCGACCAGTTGCGGGGCGAGGACCGGGCATCGCGGGGTGGGGGGAACCGCCGTCATCGGGGCTGCTCCTGCCGTGCTCCGTCGGCCTGGCCCGCCGTCGGACTGTCCGGGCGCGCCGCCGGGCCGTCCTGGCCCGCCGTCCGCATCCGGGCGGTGAGGGCCGTCGCCAGCTCGGCGACGGTCGGCGACAGGTACAGGATCTGCGCGGGGAGGTCCACGTCGAACTCGCGCTGGGTGGCGACCAGGAGGTCGGTGGCCAGCAGGGAGTGCCCGCCGAGGTCGAAGAAGTCGTCGTCGACGCCGACCGGTTCGATGCCGAGGATGTCGCCCCACAACTCGGTCAGCCGCGTCTGCACCTCGGTGACGGGCGGGACGTACTCGTTGGCCACGTTGCGCAGTACCCGGGTGGCGGTGGGCAGGGCCCGGCGGTCGATCTTGCCGTTGCGGTTCACCGGCAGCTCGGGACGGACGAGGATCGCCCAGGGGATCAGGTAGCCCGGCAGCCTGTCCCGCAGCTCGTGGCGCAGCCGCCGACCGAGGTCGGCGTTACCCGCCGGGTCGGACTGCGCGGGCACGACGTAGGCCAGGAGCCGGGTGCCGCCCGCCGGATCGGCCTGCGGCAGCACGACCGCGTGCCGCACCTCGGCGAGCCGTTCCAGCTCGACCTCGACGGCGCGCGGTTCGGCGCGGTAGCCCTGGACCTTGACCTGGTCGTCCGCGCGTCCGACGAACTCCAGCGTGCCGTCGGGCAGCCATCGCACGAGGTCGCCGGTCCGGTACATCCGGGCCCCGGGCTCGGTCCCGAACGGGTCGGGCAGGAACCGTTCGGCCGTTGCGGCCGGGCGCCCCAGGTAGCCGCGGGCCAGGCCCGCCCCGGCCACGTACAGTTCGCCGCACTCGCCGACGGGCACCGGCCTGAGGTCGCCGTCGAGCACGGCGACCCTGGTGCCGCTGATCGGGCGGCCGATCGGCACGCTGCGCTGCTCCGGGAGGGTGCTGCTGGTCCAGCAGGTCGTGTACGTGGTGTTCTCGGTCGGCCCGTAGCCGTTGGTGAAGAGCAGCTCCGGGTAGCGGGCCAGCAGGTGCTGGACGTGGCCCGGCGAGGCCACGTCACCCCCGGTGAGGACGTGCCGCACGTCGGCGAACGCCTCCAGGTGGGAGCTCACCATCTGGTGGAAGAGCCCGGTGGTCAGCAGCAGGACCGTCACGCGCTCGGCGCGGACGACGCGCGCCACGTGCTCCAGCGTGATGGCGACCGGGGGGAAGAGGACCAGTCGGCAGCCGTTGACGAGGGGGGCCCAGATCTCGAACGTGGACGCGTCGAACGCGACCGGCGCGAGGTGGAAGAAGACGTCCTCGGCGCGGACGTCCACCCAGTCCGCACCCCGGACGAGCCGGTCGATCGCCCGGTGGGGCACGCCGACGCCCTTGGGCTCGCCGGTGGAGCCCGAGGTGTAGCTGACGTAGGCGAGCCGGTCCGGGTCGCCGGGGCGGGCCGCAGCCGCCGGCCCGGCGGCCGGCTCCTGCGCCGGTCCGCCTTCCGTCACCGTGACGACGGTGCCGGGCAGCTGCTCCCCCAGGGCCTCTCCGACGATCACCATGCCCGCGCCGGCGTCCTCGAGCAGCATCGCGTGGCGGCCGGCCGGGTCGTCCGGTTCGAGTCCGAGGTACGCCCCGCCCGCGATGAGGACGGCGAGCAGGGCCACGATCAGCTCCGGCGACCGCGGCACCAGCACGCCCACGACGTCCTCCTGCGCCAGTCCGGCCGCTCGCAGCCGCCCGGCGAGCCGGTTGGCGCGGTCGTTGAGCTGCCGGTAGGTCAGGGTCCGTCCGTCGCAGGTGACGGCGGGCGCGTGCGGGGCCCGCTCCGCCTGTTCGGCGACCAGCTCGTGGATGGCCCGCGCGTCGAACGGTGGCCGTCCGCTGCCGACGAACGCCGGGATGTCGGAGGTGAGGACCGTCTTGGTCAACTGCTTCCCGCTTTCCTGTGCTGAAGTGTCCCCGTCGGGGTTGAACGCGCGACCGCGTGGGCCGTCGCCGTGGCCGTCGCCGTCGCGGTGGCCGTCGCGGTGGCCGCTGCGCAGCACGTGGTGCGCGGTGTCACCGGGTGCGTCCACCGCCTCAGACCGCCGGCACGTGGAAGAAGGTGTCCCGCGCGGCGATGCGGCCCTGCGGCGTCATCCGGAAGAAGTCCGCGAACCGCAGCTCGACCTCACCGCCGTCGTGCAGCACGCCGCGGAACAGGCCGTGCACCGCCACCTCGTCGTCGGTCGTGACCACGGTGGCCAGGGTGTGCACGCCGGTGCGGATCACCCGCTGGTCGCGGTAGAAGCGTTCCAGTTCGGCGTGCCCGACCATGGGTTGGTACCCGGGGCGGTGGTAGCGGGCGTCCGGGGTGAACAGGGCGACCAGCGCGGGCACGTCCCCGGCGTCGACGAGCTGGTAGTACCGGCGGACCTGGGACACCCCCAGCGCCGGGGCCGTCAGGGTTTCCGGGGCCATCGGGGTCTCCGGTGTTGCGGGTGTTGCCGGTGGTGCCGGCGTTTCGTCGGGATGGGAGAGGGTGTGGACCATGCCGAGGTGCTTCCTGTGATCGCTTGATCTGTCAGAGTCGTGTACGTGGTGAGAGAGCCGGTACGGCCGCGGCGTCCGGGGCGTCCTCGAGCGCTTCGACCAGGCGCGCCGGCGTGGGTGCCTGGAACAGGGCGCCGAGGGTGAGTTCACGGCCGAACCTCACCCGCACCCGGTTGACCAGCCGGGTCGCGAGCAGGGAGTTGCCGCCCAGCGCGAAGAAACCGTCGTCGACGCCCACCGCGGGCCGGCCGAGCACCTCGGCGAACAGCGCGCACATCGTCTGCTCCGCCGGGGTTCGCGGTCCGGGCCCGGACGGTGCCGGCGCGAGGTCCGGGACGGGCAGCGCGGCCCGGTCGATCTTGCCCCTGGGGGTCAGGGGGAAGGCGTCGAGCGTGAGGATCGCCGAGGGCACCATGTAGTCCGGCAGCACCGCGCAGGCGTGCTCCCGCACCGCCGCCGGGTCGAGCCCCGAGTCCCCGGCCGGGACGACGTAGCCGATCAGACGCCTGCCGGGCGAGGCGCCCGGGCCGGCGACCACGGTCGCCTGGGCGACGGCCGGGTGCCCGGCCAGCACCGCCTCGATCTCGCCCAGCTCGATGCGGAAGCCGTGGAGCTTGACCTGCTCGTCCGCGCGGCCGAGGAACTCGAGTTCCCCCTCGGCGTTCCAGCGGACGACGTCGCCCGTGCGGTACATCCGCTCACCCGGGTCGCCGAAGGGGCACGGCAGGAACTGGCCGGCCGTGCGGCGGGGGTCGTTCAGGTACCCGCGCGCCACGCCCGCACCGGCGACGTACAGCACGCCGGCCACCCCCGGCGGCACCGGCGACAGCGCCTCGTCCAGGACGTACACCCGCCTGTTGTCCACCGGTCGGCCGAGGGGGACGACGTCGGGCACGGGCCGACCGGGGCGCAGCACCCTGCGCGTGGTGAACGTGGTGGCCTCGGTCGGGCCGTACCCGGCGACCACCACGGAGTCCGGACACCGTGCCAGGACGCGCCGGACGGCATCGGCCGGCACGATGTCACCGCCGGTCCACACCTGTCCGACCCCGGCCAGCGTACCGGGTGACTCCTCGGCGAACACCCGGAACAGCCCGGCCGTCAGCCACAGCGCACCGACCCGGTGGTCGACGATGAGCCGGTGGAGGTCCGCGAGCGCCAGCTCGCCGGGCGGGGCCACGACGACCCGGCCCCCGTTGAGCAGCGGCACCCACCACTCGTAGGTCGAGGCGTCGAAGGCGTGCGGGGAGTGTGCGAGGACCCGCGGGCCGTCCTCTTCGCGCCAACAGCTTTGCGCGGTCAGGCTGATGACGTTGCGGTGGGTCAGGGCCACCCCCTTCGGCGTGCCCGTGGACCCGGAGGTGTACAGGACGCACGCCAGGTGGTCCGGGCGCAGCGGCACGACGGGGTCGGTGGCCGGCTCGTCGGCGAGTCCGGGGTCGGTGTCGACGACGACGACCGGGGTGCCGTGGGACAGTGCGTCGTCCAGGGTGGCCCGGTGGGTGAGCAGCACCGCCGCCCCGGTGTCGTCCAGGACGCGGCGCAGGCGGGCCGTCGGGGCCCGGGTGTCCAGCGGTACGTAGGCGCCGCCGGCCTTGCTGATCGCCAGGACCGACACCACCACGTCGGCGGAGCGTTCCATGAGCACGGCCACCGTGCTGTCGCAGCGGACGCCCAGGGCGATGAGCCGGTGGGCCAGCCGGTTGGCCCGGTCGTTCAACTCCGCGTAGGACAGGGTGGTTTCGCCGCACACGACGGCGGGCGCATCGGGCGTGCGCGCGGCCTCGGCCGCGAAGGCCAGCGGCACCGTCGGGTGCGGCAGCGGCTGCGTGGTGCGGTTGACGGCCACGACGGTCCGCTGCCGTTCCTCGGGGGTGAGGAGGTCGGGCCGGCCGATCGGCCGGTCCGGGTCGGCGGCCACCGCGTCCAGGAACCGGAGGAACCGCTGCTGGTGGGCGGTGAGTTCGGCCTCGGAGTAGAGCGCGGGGTTCGCGTCGACGTCGAGCCGGGGCGCGGTGCCGTCGGAGCGGTCGTAGACGGAGAACGAGAGGTCCTCGACCGGCCCGTTGGACAGGTTGTGCACGGTGGCCCGGACACCCGCGAAGTCCAGGTGGTAGTAGAAGGACATGATGTTGACGAGGGGCCCGAACAGGACCCGCTCCGACCGGGCCGGATCCAGTTCCCTGCGCAGGTCCTCGCTGCGGTGGCGCTGGTGCCCGCGCAGGGCGGCGACCTCCTCGGCCGCCTGTCGCGCGAGTGCGGACAGACCCTGTTCCGGGTGCACGCGCAGCCGCAGCGGCACCACGTTCGCCACCATGCCGGGGACGGCCTGCACGGAGGAGCTGGTGCGCCCGGTCACCGGCATGCTGAGCACGATGTCCCGTTCGCCGCTGAGGCGGTGGAGGTACGCGGCGACCGCTGCGGTGAAGGCGGTGGGCCAGCTCGCCCCGGCGGGCCGCGCGGCCCGCCGCAGCGCCGCGACGGTGGGCGCGTCGAGGGTGCTGGTACGGCGCAGGAAGCCGTCCGAGGCGGCCGCCGAGCGGCTGGCGAGGCTGACGGGATCCGGCCGGCCGGCCAGCCGGGCCGCCCAGAACGCCCGGTCCTGTCCGGGCTGTTCCGACGCGCGGTAGGCGGCGTCGTGCGCCAGCAGGAGGCTCAGCGGCCCGAAGGCCGGTCCTGCCCCTCCCCTGCCCTCGACCAGTCCGGTGTAGGTCTTGGCGACGCGGCGCGCGATGAGCGACATGCTGAAGCCGTCGACCACGATGTGGTGGACGCGCTGGTACCAGAGGAAGCGGTCCGGCGCGACGGCGAACAGGGCCTGGCGGAACAGCGGGTCCCGGGTGAGCCCGACCGGTGTGGACAGGTCGGCGCGCATCCAGCGCTCGGCCGCCCGCAGCGGATCCGGTGTCGAGGTGAGGTCGACGTGGTCCATCGACCAGTCGGGCGACGGGGTGACGACCTGCCGGGGGCCCTCGGCACCGTCGGTGAGGCAAACGCGCAGGGACTCGGTCTCGTCCACCACGCGCCGCACGGCCGTCTCGAACAGCTCCGGGTCGATCGGCCCGGGGATGTCCACGTACTCACCGGTGTTGTAGACGGGGCTGCCGGGGCGCAGGTGGTGGGCGAACCAGATGCCGGACTGCGCCGACGACAACGGCAGCTCGTGTCCGTCGCTCATCCGAGCTCCTCCAGGACGGCCGACAGCGCGTCGGCGAAGGGTGCGGCGTGGGGCGGCGACAGCATGTCGTGGTGGTTGCCGGGCACCTCGACCACGCTCAACGCCCCCTGAGTGCGGTCGCGCCACCGGGCGGGGACCACGACCGGGGCGGCGAGCACGGGGTGCGCCTCGGCACTCGTGAACAGGTGGATCGGTGTCCGCAGCCGCGCGGTCGACCGGTAGCGTCGGGCGGCGTCGCCGTTGGTGGTGAAGACCCTTACCATGCGCCGCAGTTGTTCGGTGCGCACCCGCAGGGGAAGGCGCTCGCCGGCGTGCGCGTCGTGGAGCAGCAGGGACAGGGCGTCCTGCTCGTCGAGCTCGTGGAGTTCTCCGACGGCTCCGGAGGGCAGCCCGGAGGCGAGCGCGAACCGGGCCGTCCCGTGCGCGTCGTGGCCGCCGGGCCCGTCGGTGGGCCCGTGGTCGGACTCGGTGGATCCGTCGGTGAACGCGGGCGCTCCGACGTCGATGATCCCGAGGAATCCCGGGGGGTTCCCCTCCTCCTCCAGCAGGCGGGCCATCTCGAAGGCGACCAGCCCGCCGAAGGACCAGCCGGCCAGCAGGTACGGGCCGTCGGGCAGGACGGACCGCAGCTCCCGCAGGTAGCGCTGCGCCTGCTCCTCGACGGTGGCCAGTGGCGGCTCGTCGGTGTTGTAGCCGACGGCCTCCAGGCCGTAGACGGGCCGGCCGCCGGCGAGCGGTTCGGCGGGGTGCTCGGCGGGGTGCTCGGCCAGGCGTTCGGTGAGGTGCTCGGCCAGGTGGAGGAAGGAGCACACGTCGCCGCTCTGCGGGTGCACCAGGATCAGCGGCGCCCTGCGGTGGTCTCCTTCGGCCAGCGGAACCACGAGCCGGCGCAGGGCCTGCGAGGCGTTGGGCAGTTCCGCGCACAGACCCTCGACGGTGGGATGGCGGAACACCGTGTTCAGCGGCACGGTGACCCCCCACTCCCGCCGGATCGCCTCCACGAGTTCGACCGCCCTGAGCGAATGCCCGCCCAGCGCGAAGAAGTCGTCCCGGACGCCGACCCGTGGGGTGCCCAGCACACGCTCCCAGATCCTGGTCATCAGGAGTTCCAGCAGGTCCCGCGGCGGTAGCGCACCCGCCTCGTGGCCGTGGCGGGCGGGCTCGGGCAGGGCCCCGCGGTCCACCTTGCCGTTCGTGGTCAACGGGATCCGGTCGAGTGCGGTCAGCGTCGTGGGCACCATGAACTCGGGCAGGGTCTCGCGCAGGGAGCGCCGCAGGACCGCCAGGTCACCGGGCCGGTCCTGCCACACCAGGTAGCCGGCCAGTTCGGCGTCCGTCCCGGTGCCCCGCACCGTCACCGTGGCCCTGGCGACACCGGGCTGCGCGCACAGCGCGGCCTCGATCTCGCCCAGCTCGATGCGGTAGCCCCGGATCTTCACCTGCTCGTCGGTGCGGCCCAGGAAGACCAGGCTGCCGTCCGGCAGGTACCGCGCCAGGTCGCCGGTCCGGTACAGCCGGCCGCCGTCGGCACCGAACGGATCGGGCACGAAGCGCTCGGCGGTCAGCCCCGGCCGGTTGGCGTACCCGCGGGTGACGCCGACCCCGCCGATGTGGATCTCGCCCGGTACGCCGACGGGCACCGGGGCGCCGGCCGGGTCCAGCAGGTAGATCCGGAGGTTGCCGAGCGGCCGGCCGATCGGCACGGACCCTCCCGGCCGGGCCAGGTCCCGGTCGGCGTCCACGCGCCGGGTGACGCAGCCGACGGACGCCTCGGTGGGACCGTAGCCGTTCCACAGCGTGGAGACCCGGTCGAGGAGCCTCCGGGCCAGGGCGGGCTGGAGCGGTTCGCCCACGCAGATCGCCTGGAACCGGCCGCCCTGCCATCCGCCGTCCAGCAGCAGGAGCCAGGTGGCCGGTGTGGCCATGAGCGTGGTGACGCCGAACCCGCGCATCATCTCCGTCAGGCGCGGGCCGTCGACCGCGACCTCCGACGGGGCGATCACCACGCTCGCGCCCCAGGCCAGGGGCATGAGCACCTGGGGGACGATGACGTCGAAGGAGATCGAGGCCACCGAGGCGACGACATCGTCCCCGCCGAGATCCAGCTGTCGGCCGCGGACCACCAGGTAGTTGACCACGCCCTCGTGCGGGACCAGCACGGCCTTGGGGCGGCCGGTCGAACCGGAGGTGTAGATCGAGTACGCCAGGTTGGCGGGCGTCGCGAGCGGCGGCAGCCGGTCCCCGGGCAGGGCCGCGATGAGCCCGGCCTCGTCGTCCGTCCACACCGTTGCGGCGCCGTGCCGCGGCAGCCGGTCGGCCAGGGAGCGCTGGGTGAGCAGCAGCGGCACTTCGGCGTCGGCGAGCATGAACGACATGCGCTGCGCCGGGAGGTCCGGGTCCAGCGGCAGGTAGGCGGCGCCCGACTTGAGGACGGCCAGCAGGGCCACGACCAGGTCCGCCGAGCGCGGCAGGCACACGCCGACCAGGTGTTCCGGCCGCGCTCCCCGGGCTCGCAGGTGCCGGGCCAACTGGTTGGCCCGGCGGTCGAGTTCCCGGTAGGTCAGTCGCTGGGCGCCGCAGCGGACCGCCACCGCGTCGGGGGTCAGCCGGGCCTGCTCCTCGACCAGCTCGTGGACGCAGAGGTCCGCGGGGAAGGGTTGGTCGGTGGCGTTGGCGGCCACCAGCAGCGCTTCGCGCTCGGCCTCGGTGAGCAGGTCCAGGCGCGAGACGGGACGGTCGGGATCGCCGGCCGCGGCGTCCAGCAGCCGCAGGTAGTGGCCGACCAGCCGTTCCACGCTCGCGCGGTCGAACAGATCGGTGTCGAAGGCCACGGTCCCGGTGGTGCCGGCTGCCCCGGTCGCGCCCGTCGGCCGGTCGGCTATCACCAGGCTGAGGTCGACCTTGGCCGTGCCGTTGTCGACCTCGATCTGTTCGACCTCCGTCCCCACCAGCCGGAGGGCGGCGGCCGGGTCGGACAGGCCGGCGAACATGACCTGGAACAGCGGGTTGCGGTCGAGACCGCGGGCCGGCCGCAATTCCTGCACCAGCCGTTCGAACGGCAGGTCCTGGTGCGCGTAGGCGTCCACGGCGGTGCTGCGGACCCGGTCGAGCAGTTCGGCGAAGCTCGGGTCGTCCGCGAGGTCGGTGCGGATGACCACGGTGTTGATGAACGAGCCCACCAGCGGGTCGAGTTCCGGACGGGTCCGGCCCGCGACCGGTGTGCCGACCGCCACGTCGGACTGCCCGCTGTAGCGGGCGAGCAGGGCCTGGAACGCGGCGAGCAGCGTCATGAACATCGTCGCGCCGTGCCGCCGACCCAGCAGCCGCAACCGGTCGGCCAGTTCCTCGGGCACCGTGAAGGTGATCCGCTCGCCACGGCCCGCGCGGACCGGTCCGCGCGGGCGGTCGGTGGGCAGGTCCAGCGGCGACAGCCCGGACAGCTGTGCGCTCCAGTAGTCCAGTTGGCGCCGCAGGCGGTCGCCGGAGAGCCGGGCCCGCTGCCAGTGGGCGAAGTCCGCGTACTGGATCCGCAAGGGGGGCAGCTCGTGCTCGCGGCCTTCGAGCCGGCTCCGGTACATCGCCGACAGGTCGTCCCACAGCAGCGGCATCGACCAGCCGTCGACGGCGATGTGGTGGACGACCACCACCAGGACGTGTTCGTCCTCGCCGACCCGCAGCAGTGATGCGCGCAGCAGCGGGGCGGCGGCCAGGTCGAACGGGCGCAGGATCTCGGACTGAACGAGATCGAGGGCCAGCCGCGTCCGGCGTTCCGCGGGCTCGGTCCGGAGGTCCGTGACGGGCAGGTCGAGCGGCCGGGCCGGCTCGACCGAGGGGCTGGGGAGCCCGTCCCGCTCGGGGAAGGCGGTGCGCAGGACTTCGTGGCGCCGCACCAGCTCGGTGAGGCTGTGGCCGAGGGCGTCCACGTCCAGCGGGCCGTGCAGCCGGAAGACCTCGTGGACGTTGTACATCGCGGGGCCGTCGGACAGCCGCTCGACCAGCCACATGCGTTCCTGGGTGAACGACGTCACCTGCGCACCCGCCGGACGGGGCGGGATCGCGGCCTCCGGCTCGCCCTCGACGGCCCTGCTCCGGGCCGCGCGGACGCGTTGGTCGAGCAGGGCCCGGGTGGTGGCCGGCGTGGAACCGGCCGACGGGGCGGCTCCGGGCGCGGAACCGGTCGGCCGGCCGGGCTCGGGGCGACTGTGCTGTGCCTTCACGGGTGACGGGCCTTTCCGGCGGGAAGCGGTTCCGCTTCGGCGGCGGCACCGAGGTCCGCCAGCAACGCCGCGTCGATGCCGTCGGCGAGTTCGGCGACGGTCGGGTGGTAGAAGAGCAGGGCGACAGGCAGTTCGAGGTCGAGTGCCCGGCCGAGTCGGGACATGACCTTCGAGGCGAGGAGCGAATGGCCGCCCAGCTCGAAGAAGTCGCTGTCCACGCCGTCCGGGGTGACACCGAGCACCTCGGCCCAGGTCTCCAGCACGAGGAGCTCGGTCTCGGTGGCGGGCCCGGTCTCGGTGGCGGACTCGGGTACGGCGGCGGACTCGGGTACGGCGGCGGACTCGGGTTCGGTCTCGGCGGCGGGCTCGGGTTCGGTCTCGGTGGCGGGCTCGCTGGCCGTCTCGCTCCTGGTGGCGGGAGCGGGGCGGCTCACCCGGAGGCCGGGAGGGGTCTCCCACGCCGATATCGGCCGTTCGGGGCTCTCGACGAGCTGGTCGAGCAACACCCGGAAACCCTCGGAGAGTTGCCGCACCGTGTCGCGGTCGAAGAGGTCGGCGGCGTAGCGGATGACGCCGGTGAAGCGATCGCCGCCGTCCGTCATGGAGACCTCGATGTCGAACTTCGCCACGTCGTTCGGCATCTGGTGGTCACTCACCTCGATCCCCGGAAGGCCGGACGGGAGCGCGGGCGGCTCCTCCAGCTGGAACATGACCGTGAACAGCGGGTGTTGGCCGAGGTCGCGTTCGGGCCGCAGCTCCTGTACCAGCCGCTCGAAGGGGACGTCCTGGTGGGCGTAGGCCTCAACCGCGCACCGCCGCACCCGGGCGAGCACGTCGGTGAAGCCGGGGTCGCCCGACAGGTCGGCGCGCAGGACGAGCGTGTTGACGAAGAACCCGACCAGCGGCTCCACCTCGATCCGGGTCCGCCCGGAGATCGGCGTCCCCACCGTCACGTCGGCCTGTCCCGTGCAACGCGCGAGCAGGACCTGGAAGGCGGCCAGCAGCGTCATGAACGGCGTCACCTCGTGGGCGCGCCCCAGTGTGCGTATTCGCTCGGCGAGTTCCGCCGGGATCTCGATCTCGACCTGGTCGCCCCGGCCTGACCACACCGCGGGGCGGGTTCGGTCCGTCGGGATCACCGACGGGCTCAGGTCGGCCAAGTGCTCGCGCCAGTAGGCGAGTTGGTCCAGCATCGCCGTTCCGGCCTGATGGCTCCGTTGCCAGTCGGCGAAATCGGCGTACTGGACGGGCAGGTCCGCCAGGGCGATCGGCCGGCCGTCGACGGCGGCGGCGTATCCGGCGGAGAACTCCTGCCACAGCACCAACAGCGACCAGCCGTCGCAGGCGATGTGGTGGATCACCAGGAGCAGCAGATGGTCGTCGGGGGCGATGCGGATCAGTCGGGCCCGCAGCATCGGAGCGGTCCCGAGGTCGAACGGGGTCGCCAGATCGGCGGCCACCAGCTCCCGGGCCCGCTGCCAGGCCTGCTCCGCGGGGGCGTGCGTCAGATCGGTGATCGTCGGCACGAAGGTCTCGACCGGCTCCGCGGCGTGGCGCGGGCCGTCCTCGGTGTCGACGATCCTGCCGCGCAACACCTCGTGGCGCCGCACGACTTCGGTCAGCGCCCGGGTGAGCGCCCCCTGGTCCAGTCGTCCGCGCAGGCGTACCGCGGTCGGGACGTTGTGGTCCGGCCGGCCCGGCCGCAGCCGGTCGAGGAACCACAGCCGTTGCTGGGCGAAGGACAACAGGGTCGGAGCGTGCGCGCGCCGATCGGGACCAGGCATGACGGATCCACCTTTCACGGCGATCGGGAACGCTTCAACGCCCCGGAAATCCCCTCGCCGATTCGCTACTTGGCGAACAGTACGGCGGATACTAGGTGGCTCCCGTCTCACTCCGCAAGATCGAGAACGGGGTTGCAGGCATCAAGACAATATTTACGCCAGTCCACCGGAATCCTTATGTAGATCGAACACGCTCGACGGCTAGCATCGGCGCGGCCGGCCGTGACACCCTCTCTGACGTGCCGTCATGGCTCGGATCGTGCATCCCACTTCCGTGGACGGGCACCACGTGATAATTCTTCTGTCTCCAGGGGACGGCCGGGTGGGCCCCTTTCATGCCGGGCCTTCATTGTTCCGAATAAGATCGGTGAACCCGCTGCATGAACTCATCCGTTGTATATGAACCCACCCCGTTGCATGAACTCGGAGAAGTCGTGATGCAGCAGCAGAGTCTGGTGGGTTCATTCGTCTCGCACGCCACCGGCCACCCCGGTGATCCGGCGCTGATATGGCGCGGAGAAGAGACGACCTACCGTGAACTCCACCAGCTGGCGGAGCGGGAGCGCGTCCGGATCGCCCGGCTCGCCCCGGGCGGGGACGAGCCGGTCGGCATCCCGGCCGCCAAGTCGCCCTCGACGATCGCCCTGATGCTCGCCTGCCTGCTGGAAGGGCGGCGCTTCCTGCTGCTGCCGGCGCCCACGCCGGAGGGGAGGGCGCCCCACACGTTGGTCGAGCAGGCCGGGATCCGGCACGTCCTGTCGCCGGAGAGCCCCCGGGCGCCCGGACCCGGGCCGGGCGCCCCGGACCGGCCGGCGGAACCGGAGGCGCCGCGCCGTACGGAGCCCGCCGACGTCTCCTTCATGTTCACCACCTCCGGTTCCACCGGGCGGCCGAAGATCGTGCCACTGAGCACGGGGGCGGTGGACCGCTTCACCACCTGGGCCGGCGAGCGGTTCGGCGTCCGCCGGGGAACGACGGTCCTCAACTACGCCCCGCTCACCTTCGACCTGTGCCTGCTGGACATCTGGACCACGCTCAAGTACGGCGGCCGCGTCGTCCTGGTCGATCCGGCCCGGGCCACCCAGCCGGGCTACCTGCTGGACCTCGTGTCCCGCCACGCGGTCCAACTCGTCCAGGCGGTACCGATGTTCTACCGGCTGCTGGTCGACGCGGCCGCCGGGAGCGGCCGGCGGCTCGACACGGTCGAGCACGTCGTCTTCACCGGCGACAGCATGCCCGCCCGCTGCCTGGCCGAACTCCCGCAGCTGTTCACCGGCGCGCGGTTCTACAACATCTACGGCTGTACCGAGACCAACGACAGCTTCCTGCACGAGGTCGACGGCACCGAGCCGGCGGACGGCCCGGTGCCGATCGGACGCCCGCTGCCCGGAGTCCACGCGGTGGTCGTCGGTGCCGACGGCGGGATCGTGACCGGGCCAGGGACCGGCGAGCTCCACGTCGCGACGCCGTTCCAGACCGACGGCTACCTGGACCGGGAGCAGGACGCGGACAGGTTCGCGACCCACCACCACGACGGGGAGGCGCGGCGCTACTTCCGCAGCGGCGACCTCGTGCGGCGTGACCGGGACGGCCGCATCACCCTGGAAGGCCGCAACGACCACCAGGTCAAGGTCCGCGGCGTGCGGGTCAACACCCACGAGGTCGAGCAGGTGCTGCTCGACCATCCCGACGTCGTCGAGGCGGCCGTGGTGACCGTGCCCGACCCGGTGGCCGGCCGCCTGCTGCGCAGCGTGGTCCGCCGCGCCCCGGACAGCCGGCTGAACTCGCTGGCGCTGCGCCGGCACTGCGCACAACGGCTTCCGCTCACCGCCGTCCCCTCGACCCTGCTGATCGTGGACGACCCGCTGCCCAGGACGTCCACCGGAAAGATCGACCGCACGCCCCTCCAGCCCGCCTGCTCCCCGTCCCAGCCAAACGAAGGAACGGCCACGTGAAACACGCCGCGGTAGTCACGCAGTTCATCATCGAGGAGTTCCTGCCGGACGTCGGCGCGAACGAACTGGACTCCGACTACGACCTCGTGGACGGCGGGGTCATCGACAGCCTCGGCCTGCTCAAGACGATCGCCTGGCTCGAGGACTGCTTCGACCTGCGCGTCGAGGAGATCGACCTCGACCTCGACCCGGACAGCTTCCGCTCGGTCGGCTCGATCAGCAGGTTCATCGAGCAGGCCCAGCAGCACCGGACGGACGCCCACTAGCCATGCACGAGGTGCTGCGAGCGCTGATCGACCGGGACCGCGCCGCCGTCGACCAGGAGATGTGGGGGTCCTTCTGGGACCAGCTGCGTGACGGCGCCCTCCGCTCCGGCGAGACGGTGGCGCTGCTGTCCTCGCTGTCCACCCGGATGCCCGATCGGGACACGCTGGTCGCCATGCTCCGCTCGCTGGACGAGCGCCGGCCGGCCGTCACCGCGCGGCTGGACCGCACGGCCAACATCGTCGGCACCGGAGGCGGGCCGGCCACGTTCAACATCTCCACCGCGGCGGCGTTCGTCGCCGCCGCCCTGGGCGTGCGCATCGTCAAGACGGGATCCCGCGCCTACACGAGCACCTGCGGCTCCCACGACCTGCTCGACCGCCTCGGCATCGGAACGACCACCTCCTACGAGCAGACCGACGCCCTGCTGGAACGCTTCGGCATCGCCTTCCCGGGGAACTTCGTCTACCCGCGGGAGGTGGCACTGCTGGCCCGGAGCATCGTGCCGATGGACCTGCGGATGATCGGCGGATTCATCAACTCCGTCGGCCCCTTCCTGGCCGCGGTGCCGGTCTCCGCCCAGTTCGTCGGTGTCTCGGACCATTCGCTGCTGCCGACTCTGGGCCAGGTCGCCGTCACCGTTGCCGACCGGAGGATCTGGCTGTGCTCCAACGAGCTGGGAGTCGACGAGCTCGTCAGCTCCGTCGACAACGTCGTCCTCACCAATGACGGCACCGACGCGATCCGACTGCGGGCCGAGGCTCCCGGGACTCCCGCAAGCGGCACCGACCCGATCGCCGGACTACGGCCGACCAGCGAGGGCGAGGACGTGGTCGACCACTTCCTCGGCGTGCTCTCCGGAGCCGGGACGGCTCTCGCAACGCGGACCGTCTGCCTGAACGCCGCCGCCCTGGCCGTCGCGAGCGGGCTGATCGACGGCTGGCCGGAGGCGATCAGGGCGGCCGACGACGCCCTCCGCAGCGACGCCGCCCGCGACCTCGTCGACCGCTTGCGCGCGCACCCGGCGCGCCGCGTGATCACCACGCCGCGTGCGCGGTGAGCGGGTTCTTCGCACGCCGGCCACCGGACCAGCCCGGCCTGGCGATGTTCCTCAACGCCGGAGATCCCCCGCTGCCCGTCCTGGCCGACGTCATGCGGATGCTCGACGACTGCCGCGTGGACTGCCTGGAGCTGGCGGTGCCCTTCCCCCACTCGGTCACCGACGGGCCGGTCATCCGCCGATCGGCGCAGCGGGCCCTGGCCGACGGCGTCGGACTCGACGAGGTGCTCGGACTCCTCAGCGGGATCCTGCCCCGGCTGCGCCACCTGCGGGTGGCGCTGCTGGCCGACTGGAGCCACACGGTCAGAGGCCTGACCGTGCCCGGCTTCGTCCGGCGGGTCGCCGACTCGGGCGTCGACGGCCTGCTGGTCCACGGCCTGCCGCCGCGGCTACGGGCCGGCTACCTCGAAGCGGTGCAGGAGGCGGGGCTGCCCGTGGTCGCCACCTGCTACGCCGCGTCGACGGCCGAGGTGAAGGCCGCAGCCGCCGAGTCCGCCACCGCGTACCTGTACCTGGTGGCCCACTACGGCCGCAGCGGCGGCGAGCTCACGGCCGACCGCCAGGAGCTGGCCGACGCGCTGGCCGCACTGCGCAGGACGACCGCCGTACCGATCGCCGTCGGATTCGGCGTCCGCTCCCGGGCGGACATCGACCTGCTGCACGGCCTCGGCGCCGACGCCGCGGTCGTGGGCAGCGCCGGGGTCGCCCGGATCGAGCACGCCCTCGCCGCAGGGGCCGACGTGGTCGAGGAGTTCCACACCTTCGTACAGACCGTTTCGCCGTACTCAGCAAACCGCTGATTCGGCAAGCCGCTCACTCAACAAACTGCTCATTCAGCAAACCGCTCACTCAACAAGCCGCTCATTCGGCAAACCGCTGATTCGGCAAACCGCTAGGAGGCACACCCGATGATCGTCCGACGCCTTGACGAGGTGACCACCGTGGACTGGGGCAACGGGCTCAGCCGCAGGTTCCTTCTCGAATCCGACGGCCTGGGCTACACGATGACGGACACCACCGTCCGCGCCGGCACCAAGTCGAGGCTGGAGTACCGCCGTCATCTGGAGGCCTGCTACTGCATCGAGGGAACGGGGCAGGTCGTGAACGCCGACGGCACGTCCCACCCGATCGAGCCGGGCACGCTGTACGCGCTCGACCTGCACGACGCCCACTTCCTGATCGCGGACCAGGACGCGGACCTCCGCCTGGTGTGCGTGTTCTCGCCCGCGTTGCGCGGCGACGAACGCCACAACCTGGACTCGACCGATTTCTCCGAGTACTAACAGGACTGACAGATGATCAGCTGGAACGCCGACCAGATCGCTCTGGGCGAGGGCATCGCCCAGTGGTGCGAGGAACTCAGCTCGGGCCATCTCGAAGGGGACGCGGAAGGCGCCTTCCCGTGGGACAAGTGGAAGCTGATCCAGCGGTCCGGAATCCTCGGCCTGCCGTTCGACGAGCAGTGGGGCGGGCTGGGCCAGGACCTACTCACCACCATGCACGTGCTCGAACAACTCGGCACCGGGTGCCGTGACGGCGGACTGAACTTCTCGGTCGCCACCCACCTGGTCAGCGTCGGAGTCCCGCTGCAACGGTTCGGCTCGCCGGAGCTCAAGGCGCGCCACCTGCCGGGGATCTGCTCGGGAGAGACGATCGGGGCGCACGCGATCAGCGAGACCGAGAGCGGCTCCGACGCGCTGGCGATGAGGACCACGGCCACCCGCGAGGGCGACGGCTTCGTGCTGCGGGGCGGCAAGGCCTTCATCACCAACGGCCCGGTGGCCGACGTGTTCGTGGTCTACGCGCGCACCCACCCGAAGGCCGGCCCGCTCAGCATCACCGCCTTCGTCGTGGAGCGGGACACCCCGGGGCTCGTCGTCGGGCCGCCCGTCGCCACCATGGGGCTGCGGACGGCGCCGCTGGGCGAACTGCACTTCGACGACTGCCGGATCCCCGCATCCGCCGTGATCGGCCGGGTCGGATCAGGGTTCCTGGTCCTGGACCACGTGATGAAGTGGGAGATCCTCTGCTCCTTCGTCATCAACACCGGGCAGATGCGCTACCGGCTCGACCGCTGCGTCGAGTACGCCAAGGAGCGCGTCCAGTTCGGCAGTCCGATCGGCTCGTACCAGTCGATCTCCCACAAGCTCGTGGACATGAGCATCGGCTTGGACACCGCGCGGAAGTGGCTCTACGACACGGCCGTCCGGCTGACGGAGGGCGAGAACGTCACGAGGGACATCGCCGTCAGCAAGGTCCTCGCCAGCGAGAGCAACCTCTCCTCCGCACTGGCCGCCGTGCAGATCTTCGGTGGCAGCGGGTACCTGGCCGAGTACGGACTGGAGAAGGACGTGCGCGACGCGGTCGCCGGCCCGATCTACTCGGGCACGTCGGAGATCCAACGCAACCGCATCGCCGCCATGTTGGGGTTGTGACACCTGATGCTGGTCAAGATCTGCGGAGCCGCCTCGGCCGAGGACGTGGCATCGCTCGACAGCGCCGGAGCCGACTTCGTCGGCCTGTGGCACGGCGTCCCAGGCGGCCGTGCCGACCTGACGCTCAGTCAACTCGCCTCCCTCGCCGACGCCGTACACCGAACGGCGCGCATGCATCCGGTCCTCGTGACCTTCCTCAACGACGCCGAGACGCTGCGCGCGGCGACGGCCGCGGCCCGGGTCCGGTGGGTCCAACTGCACGGCTACCAGCCGCCGGGCCTGGTCCGCGCCCTGAAGGGCACCACGGACCTCACCGTGGTCAAGGTGCTGCACCTCGGCACGGACACCCGCGCGGAGCGGTCCCTGATCGCGGCGTACGAGCGGGCCGGAACGGACCTCTTCCTGCTGGACGCGGTCGCCGGAGACGGCCGGATCGGCAGCACCGGGCAACCGGCGGACTGCGGGGCCGTCATCGAGATCGCGGACCGCCTCTCGCGGCCCTTCCTGCTGGCCGGCGGCATCTCGGCCGACAACCGGGAGGACTACCGGGCGGTGCTGGACCACCCCCTGTTCCTGGGCATCGACGTGGACACGGCGGCCAGGGACGGCGACGGACGACTGAGCGCCGACCGGGTCACGGCCGTACGGCGCGGCTGGCGTGATCCGAAAGCGAGGGCCTAGATGACGGCCGCGTTCATCGAGGCGCTGCTGGACGCCCGCCGACCGGTGATCATGGAGCTCAAACGGCAGGACGCCGCCGGGCACGACCTGTTCGGTGACAGGTCGGCCGCCCGGCTGGTCGCCGACTACCAGGACGTCGGCGCACCGTGCCTGTCCGTGGTGACCGGCCGGTGGTTCGGCGGCACCCCGGACCTGCTGCACGAGGTCGTGGCGGCAACGGACCTGCCCGTGCTGCAGAAGGACTTCATCACCCGCCGGAGCCAACTGCACCAGGCCCGCGAGAGCGGCGCGTCCGCGGTCCTGCTCACCGCCGCGCTGCTGCCGCGCGCCACCCTGGGCCATCTGGTCGAGCTCGGCCTGAGCCTGGGCCTGACGCCGTTCGTCGAGGTCACCACCGAGGAGGAGATCAGCCGCGTGCCGCGCGCCGAGGAGTGCGTGGTCGCGGTGAACAACAAGGACATCGCCACCCGCGAACGCGGCGCGGGCGACCTCGGGCGAAGCTCGTCGCTCCTGCCCGCGGTGCTGGGCAGCGGCACCCGGTGCCCGGTGAGTGCCGGGGCCATCCGCTGCCCCGATGACGCCGCCCGCCTGCTCGGTGAGGGCTTCGCAGGTGTACTCATCGGAACGGGCCTCCTGCGCGCCGCCAGCCTTCCGCAATGGCTGGACGGCCTCGACACCCACCTCGACTCCCGTCTTGGCACCCACCTCGACTCCCGTCTTGGCACCCACCTCGACTCCCGTCTTGGCACCCACCTCGACTCCCGTCTTGGCACCCGTCTCGACGCCGGCCGCGAACCGGCTCCACCCGTCCGCCGCCCGGCGGACCCCCCGACCACCGACATCTGGAGGTAACGGCATGACCAGCGAAGCATCCGAGCAGTGGAAGGTCGTCGTCAACGACGAGGAGCAGTACTCGATCTGGTCCGCCGACCGCGAGTCGCCGGCGGGCTGGCGCGAGGTCGGCGTCCGGGGCGCGAAGGACGAATGCCTCGCGCACATCGAACACGTGTGGACCGACATGCGCCCCCGCAGCCTGCGCCTGCGGTCCGTCCCGGAGGGCGGTGCGCAGTGAACCGGACGCTCGCACCGCACGGCGCACGCCCGGTGGCCGAGCCCCTGCTCTCCACCACCCTGAACCTCCCGGGGTGCCAGGCCCGGGGCTGGGTCGTCGTCGACTCCATGGTCGACGGCCTGGCCCTGGGCGGCACCAGGATGACCCGGACGGTGACCGAACAGGAGCTGACCGGGCTCGCCAGGGCGATGACCCACAAGCTGGCACTGGTCGGCCTGCCCATCGGTGGCGCCAAGGCCGGCATCGCACCCGATCCGGGCGCCACCGTCGAACGGCGGGCGGTGATGCGGGGGTTCGGCCGCGCCGCGGCCCCGCTGCTGCACGGCGGGGTGTACCTGGGGTGCGACCAGGGCACCACCTACGCCGACCGGCAGGTCGCCTTCGAGGCCGCCGGGTACGACGTCACCCGCCGCCCCGGCACCACCCGTCTCACCGTCGACTGGGCCGAACTGTGGGACCACATGGCCGACATCACCGGGTTCGGCGTGGCCGTCGCGGTGCTCGGGGCCCTACGGGCCTCCGGTGCGCGGACCCCGCAGCGCATCGCGATCCAGGGCTTCGGCACCGTCGGGCGCGCGGTGGCCGGCCACCTGGCCGCCCACGGCCACTCGGTGGTGGCCGTGGCCGACGTCCGGGGCACCATCGAGGACCAGCGCGGACTGCCCGTCGCCGAACTCGCCGCGCTCACCAGCAGCGACGGCACGATCGACCGGAGCCGCCTGCCCACCCGGGTCACCGTCCACGGGCCCGGCCAGACGTGGCTGCACGTCGACGCCGACGTGCTGGTGCTGGCGGCATCCGCCTCCGCGGTCGACGAGGAGGCGGTGCCGGCGGTCCGGGCCGGCCTGGTGGTCGAGGGCGGAAACCTGAGCTGCACCCCGCCCGCCCGCCGGTTGCTGCGCGAGGCCGGCCACACCGTCCTGCCGGACGTGGTCGTCAACGTCGGCGGAGCGGCGGCAACCGGGTGCGTGCTCGCCGGGCTGGCCCCGTCCGACCTGCCGCTCCCGCAGCTGTCCGAGTGGCTGCGCGAATGGGTCTCCAGCAGGATCGCCAGGAACTGCGAGCTGGTGCAGGAGCTGAGCGCCTCGGGCAGCGCCGATCCGGTCGCGCAGCTCCTCGGTTCGCGCGGAGCCCCGGCGGGCGCCTCCGAACCGGAGGTGCCGGCCGAGCGGTGACCCGGCGGGAGGTGTCGGCCGAACGGTGACCGGCGGGAGGACGCGCCCTCGCGGCCTCACTCGAACGTGGCTTCACTCGAAGCGAACCGCCCCCTTCGTGGTTGCTAGCCTCCCCGGATGACCGCGACATTCGACGAAGCCGTCCGCGCCCGGCTGCGGGCACCCAACATCTGGTACGTCGGCACCGTGTTCGCCGACGGAGCACCGCAGGTCAGCCCGATGTGGGTGGATCTGGAGGGCGAGGGGGAGCTGACGTTCAACACCTCGGTGGGGCGGGTGAAGGAGGAGAACCTCCGTCGCGACCCGCGCGTCTACCTCTCGCACGCGGACGCCACCGACCCCTTCGACCGCGTGCAGATCAGTGGCGTGGTGGCCCGCTTCGTCGAGGGCGAGGAGGCGCGTGACCGGATGGACCGGCTGGCCCGCAAGTACCTGGGCGTCGAACGCTTCGAGTGGACCATGCCCGGTGAGCAGCGGGTCGCGGTGATCGTGCGCCCGCTCAAGGTGCGGCACATCGTCGGGGTGGAGCGCTTCCGTCCCGGCGGGCCCGTCCCTGCCCCTGAGTAGTGCTCCTGCCGGGCGTCGTCATCGAGACCCGGCGACGGGTCGCCGTTCCGGAGGCCGGTGCGGAGGCCAGTGCAGCGACTCGTCAGCGACCGAAGCGACCGAAGCGACTCAAGGTCGGCGGTCAGTGCGCGCATGCGCGACCGGCCGCGCGTGAACCCGGCTCCCCTCATCAGGCCCCTCGGGATCGATCATCTAGGCTGGCGCGGTGACTGATGAGCAGGAGCGGGTGCAGCCGTCGGGAGTGTGGGCCACGGCGGTGGGGGTGGCCAGGGTGCGGGCGCTGGAGACCGAGCGGGTGGACGCGTTGTTCCGCGACCCGCTGGCACAGGCCTTCGCCACCGCCGGCGGCCTGTGGCCCTCCTCGCCGCCACCCGCTGACGAGTCCGCGCGCCGCCGCCGACTGACCGTGTCGTTCTCCATCGTCATCAGGACGAAGTTCCTCGACGACCTGTTGCGGCAGGCCTCCGCGTCCGGGGTCCGGCAGGTCGTACTGCTCGGCGCCGGCATGGACAGCCGCGCCTTCCGGATGGACTGGCCCGAGGGCACCCGGCTGTTCGAGGTCGACACCTCCGCGCCACTGGACTTCAAGGCCTCGGTGCTGCGCCAGGAGCGGGCCGTCGCACGCTGCGAGCGGATCACCGTCGCGGCGGATCTGCGGGAGGACTGGCCGGCCGCGCTGGCCGCCGCAGGGCACGACCCGGCCGCGCCGACCGTGTGGATCGCCGAAGGACTGCTGATCTATCTGCCCGAGGACGCGGTGGAGCTGCTGCTGGCCCGGATCAGCGCGCAGTCGGCGGCAGGCAGTCGGATGGGGCTGACGTTGGGCTCGCGCGGCGTGATCGAGCGCTTCGGCGCGGACGCCGTGCCGGGCTCGGCGGCGTCCATGTGGGTCTCGGAGATGCCCGACGACCCGGTGCGCTGGCTGGCCGGGCACGGCTGGGAGGCCGACAGCCACACCCTGCGCGAGCGCGCCGCCGCCTACGGCCGCCCGGTCAGCACCCCGGCGCAGCGCGAGGAGCAGCCCGGCGGACTGGTCTCGGCGGTCCGCCGGTAGGGCGCCTCCCGGTTCCCCGGTTCCCCGGTTCTCCGGTTCTGCGGTTCTGCGGTTCCCCGGATCATCGGTTCCAGGGGAGCCTGATCCGCCCAACAGCCGCCCGGACGCTGCCACTTCACGTGAACGAATCCAGGCCGCCGGCGGGGACGTCCCGCTGGAGGTCGCGGATGTGCGGGACCGTGGCCGCCACGTCCAGCGCGTTCCGGCAAAGGGTTCGTCAACGGTCATTCCCGAACTCCCGGATCCCGCAGGTGGCATGCCCACCGGGTCCGGCCGGACCGGCATTCGCCGTGGTCGGGAGGTGGAGGGGAGTTGGCGAAATCGTGTCCATGACCGGTCCGGCCCCGTTGACCGCCGGTACGGCCGGGCGGTTGGCTCGGCCCGAGCCGGCCGGCGGGGGCGGGAGGCGGTACGGCCCGAGGCAAGGGGAGGACGGTTCAGGTGGAACGGACGAACGCGAGGACCCGCGGCCGGTGGGCGGTACGGGCCGGCAGCGTGCTGGCAGCCGCACTCCTGGCCGCCACCACGGCCCAGGTCCAGGCCCAGGCCCAGGCCGCGCCGCTCCCGGAGGGCACCGTCACGGTGAACGTCGCCCCCGACGGCACCCCGGCCGACGACTGGTCGGAGCCGCTCGGCCTGAGCGCCGACGGCCGCTACGCCCTCTTCACCTCGCTGGCCGCCAACCTGGTGCCCGGCGACACCAACCGCCTGTACGACGTGTTCGTCCGCGACCTGTGGACCGGGCACACCGAGCGGGTGAGCGTGGCCGACGACGGCGGCCAGCTCGACGGCTCCACCAACCAGGCGGCGATCAGCGCCGACGGCCGGTACGTGGCCTTCAGCACGAACGCCGCCGACGTCGTCCCGGGGCAGCACGGCGGCGGCCGGTTCGACGTCTACGTCCGCGACCGCTGGACCGGCCGCACCGAACCGCTCAGCGCGGGCACCGGCGCCGGCAACTCGCTCGACCCGGCGATCAGCGCCGACGGCCGGTACGTCGCGTACACCTCGGACCGCTCCGACCTCGCCCCCGGCACCCAGCCCGGCGTCCAGCCCGGCGTCCAGAACATCCACCTGACGGACCGCCGGACCGGCACCACCCGTCTGGTCAGCACCGGCCGCGACGGCGCCCCCGCCGACGGCGGCTCGGTCGAGCCCTCACTCAGCGCCGACGGCCAGACCGTCGCCTTCCGCTCCAAGGCGACCAACCTGCTGCCGACCGCGCCCACGACGGCCACAACGGCCACGGCCGCCACCAAGCCCCCGCCCGCACGGCAGCTCTTCCCGCTCTACACCTACGACGCGCGCACCGGCCGGATCCAGGGCGCCAGCATCGACGCCGCCGGCACCCTGCGCGACGCCGCCAAGGCCGGACGCCTCAGCCCCGACGGCCGCTACGCCCTCTTCCGCGTCTTCGAGCGCGAGCAGGACGTCGTCCAGGTCCGCCTCTACGCCCGCGACCTGCGCACGGGCACGGTGACCACGGTCTCCGCCGTCGACTCCCAGCCCGCCGTCATGACCGCCGACGACCGCTGGGTCTACTTCGCCTCCGACTCCGCCGCCCTCGTCCCCGGCGACACCAACGGCGTCGCGGACGTCTTCCGCCGCGACCTGTGGACCGGCCGGACCGAACGCGTCAGCACGGCGGCCGACGGCAGCCAGCGCCCCGGCGCCTCCACCGCCCCCAGCGTGGACGCCCTCGGCACGACGGTCCTGTTCAGCACCCTGAACGGAACCGGCGCGGAGCTCCTGGCCCGCCGCCTGCCGCCACTCTGACTCCGGTCGAACTCCCCTCTCCGGCACTCCCGATGACGGCGACGGTGCAACGCGCCGGAGAGGGTCCAATTCGGTTGAGCGGCCGACACGGCCCTGATAACAATGTGACATGATACAAGGACTCAAGATCGCCCTCCGCGCACGCCACGAGAGCGACGTAGCCGTTCTGCAGACCGAACTGTACGACGACGTCGCCGTCCGATCCCGGGCCGACTCCCGCCCCTGGCGGCCCATCTCGCCGGGCGCGGCAGAGTCCCCCTACGCGCTGACCCCGCCCTCGGAGGAAGCGGCCTGCTTCTCCGTACTGGAGCTGGCCTCGGGGGAGTTGGCCGGGGAGGCCGTGCTCTGGGGCATCGACACCCACAACCGCACCGCCCACCTCGGGATCGCCCTGCGCCCGGGCCTGCGCGGCCGGGGCCTGGGCACGGATGTGGTCAGGGTGCTCTGCCAGTACGGCTTCGCGGTACGCGGCTTGCACCGGCTGCAACTGGAGACCCTCGCCGACAACACTCCGATGATCGCGGCCGCCCGCAGGGCCGGCTTCACCCTGGAGGGAACGCTCCGCCGCTCCGCCTGGGTGTGCGGCGAGTTCGCGGACGAGGCCGTCCTCGGGCTCCTCGCCGAAGAGTGGAGGCCGTGACCATACCTACCAACACGGAGATCATCGGCCTGGCCCTGGACCGGATCACGGCCGGGTACGTCTTCCCCCAGCGAGTCGTGGGTGTCGTGCCGGACCTCGCCACCACCTCGGGGCAGGCGCTTGCGGCGGCGCACAAGGACGCACTGCACCGCGCGGCATAGCCGCCTCAGCGCCTTCGGTGACGCCCGGAGCCTTGCAGGGACCGGGACGTCGGGGCCGCTTGCGGGGTGGCCGATCCGGTCGGCGACGGGTGGGGCGCCGTCGGCCGGGGCGAGGCTCCGGATGACGACGTTGACGTCGACCGCGGTGATGATCACACGGAACGGGATACCGCCGCCGTCGCTGATCAGGTGGTCCTTGTGGATCCGACGTTCGTCATCCTGAAGGCCGCGAAAGGGTGAACTGCTCCATCTCGGTCCCGTAGTAGCGGTCAGTCAGTCCGCGCCCGGCCATCCCCAACCGGCGGCAGACCGCCATCGAAGGATCGTTGCCCGGCCGAACGACCGCGTGGACCTCCGCCAGCCCGCTCGCGAACCCGGCCGCCACCAGAGCCTGGGCCGCCTCAGTGGCGAAACCGCTCCCCCAGCTGTCGGGATGGAAGTGCCACCCCACCTCCACCGCGCCGTCCCCGTCCGGAATCGGCGCCAGCAGCACCGTGCCTACCAGCACTGCCGTGTCCCGCCGCTCCACGGCCCAGCACCCGAACGGCGGGTTCACCGACCGTTCCCGGAAGCGCCCGATCAGCGCCTCCGCGGCCCCCTCGTCCGCCAGCACCTTCGGCTCCGCGCCCAGCCACCGGGCGACCTCCCAGCGGGAGTAGATGTCCAGCGCACGGTCGCGGTCGGCGGGCCGCCACTGGCGCAGGGTCAGGCGTTCGGTCTCGTACACGGGATCTCCGGGGTGAGGGTGGGCATGCCTGCGGGCGATCCTCCTCCTCGTGGACCACAGCAGCCACGGGATTTCCGTCGCGTGGAGTGCCGACCCCCTTGCTCGGCGAACGTCACCGCCACCCGCCGTCGACGACGCCGTCACCACCGGCTCCAGCAGCTCCTGGTGAGCCCGGATCCGTTTCACAGGGGCCTTGCCAGACACTACGGTCACCGTACTATGGTGGGGAACGTGAAGAACAAACGCTCCATGCAGGAGCCGACCTTCCTGCTCCTCACCGCGCTGGCCGACCGGCCCCGGCACGGCTACGCGCTCGGCGACGAGGTCGCCGCGATCTCCGAAGGCCGGGTACGGCTCGGCGCCGGCAGCCTGTACGGCACCCTCGACCGGCTCCTGGCCGAGGGGCTGATCCGCGTCGAGCGCGAGGAGACGGTGGACGGGCGCCCCCGGCGCGTGTTCGCCCTCACCCCGGACGGTGAACAGTCGCTCAGGAACGAGGCCGAACGCCTCCGCTCCGCACTGCGCGAGGCCGACCGGCGCCTGACGCAGACCTGGACCCGTCCCGCAGGAGGCACGGCATGACCTCGGAGCACCCCTTGAACACGCGCCTGCTGCAACGGGCCCTCCGGCTGTACCCGGCTTCCTACGGCGCCGGTGCACTCGCGGAGGTCGCCGACCTCGCCCAGCACCGGATCGCCCGCTCCGGCTCCGCGGCGGGGCTGCGCGAGGTGGCCGACGTCGCCGGGCACGGGGCCCGGCTCCGGCTGGGGATGGTCTCCCACCGGCCGCCGGGCCGGGCGTTCGCCACCGCGGCGCCGCTCGCCGCGATGCTGGCCGGAACGTACGCGGCGACCTACCTGTGGCGGAACCTGCGGCTCGCCATCAGCCCCGAGTCCCCCGGCTTCCCCGCCGGAGTCCCGGTGGGAGGCGCGCTCCTGGCGGCGACGTCGCTGCTCGTCCCCGCTGTGCTGACGGCCTGCGCGGTCGTGGCCGGCCGCTGGTCGGCCGCACGGGCCCTGGCCCTGGTGTCGCTGGTACTGGCGCCGCTGTTCTACGCCATGTGCCGCTTCGGGCTGCTCGACCTCGACTTCCGCACCGCGGCCGAACTCGGCCTCGGCCCCCGGGGGTTCGGGCTGATCGTGCTCAACACCCTCGTCCTGCTGGTCGCCCCGCCGGACCGGACCCGCAGGACCGGTGCCGGGCTCTGGCTGGTCGCCGCCACGGTCACGGCCCTGGGCATCGGCGCCACGATCACCGGCGAGTCCGCCGAGCGGATCCTCACCTCCGGCTTCGGCACCTGGGCCCCGCTCGCCACCGGTGCCGCCCTGGCCTTCACCGCCCGGACGGCCGGGAACGCGGCCCTGGCCGCGACCGTCCTGGCGGCGCCGCCCGTACTCACCCCCGTACTCCTCGGCGGCCACGCGTCGGTCGCGGCGATGCTGCCTCAGCTCCTCATCCCGTCCGCCTTCGGCTACCTGACGGCCCGAAGCGCGATCCTCCTCATCGACCGTCTCCCCCGACGGGGCCGTGTCTCCCGCCCCTGACCGGCTCCGCGCCAGGACGCCCTGGCCCTCTCCCCCGGTGAGTCCGGCCGGCCGGAGCTCGGCGAAGGCCGACGCGCCGAGGTGCCGCAACAAGGTCGGTAGGTCCGGACATCGGTCTGTCGGAACAGCCGTCGTGCTCACGGCTCCGACAGCACCGATGTCGAGGCGCCCTTGCTGGAACTGACGGCCTACCGAGAAACCACCACCCGACTCCATCCGCGACCGGGGCGACCGGACGTGGCGGCGAGTTCCGTGGGCGGTCCGCTGCTGTGGCCGTCGCGGGAGAAGGGACCCGTGCTGAGAACCACGAGCGAGCTCGTCATGTTCGACGCCGCCTACTTCGGCACCGAGGTCGGGACGCTCGCGGACAGCACCGTTCTCGATCTCGGCACCGGCCGCCACCGGGTGGACTCGGCGAGCATCGAGCCCGACCACCTCACGTGCTTCCGCGTCCACCGATTCGTCGAGCTGACCTGACCAGTCGTTGGCGCGGAGAGGGTCTGCGAGGTACGGCTCGGCGGGTCGGATGGACACGGTCGCGGCAACCGGGCCCGGCCGGGTGTCAGGGGTGGTAGTCGGTGAGGGTGTGGGTGGGGGTCCAGCCCTGGGCGCGGGCGCGGGTGAGGTCGAGGACGACGCTGCGGGTGAGGAGGTCGACGGTGTAGGGGGTGAGTCCGGGGATGCGGGTGGTGCGGGCGGCGAGGCGAGCGAGGGGTGCGGGGAGGTGGGCGATGCGGGCGGGGACCCGGTGGGCGGTGAGGACGTGGCGCAGGGCGTCGTCGCGGCGGTAGGGGGTGGCGTCGGCGATGTTGTAGGCGCCGGGCGGCCAGGGCGGGGTGCCGGTGAGGCCGAGGGCGGACAGGCAGGCGTCGGTGAGGTTGGCGACGGCGGTGAGGCTGAGCGGGATGTCGCGGCCGGGCAGCGGGAGCAGGCCGTGCCGGGCGCGGGCGAGCAGTTGGGGGACGAGGTGGGGGTCGCCGGGGCCGTAGACGGCGCGGGGGCGCAGGACGACGGCGCCGGCCGCGAGGGCGAGGCGTTCGGCGGCGGCCTTGGTGCGGCCGTAGGCGTTGAGGTGGCCGGCGGCGGTGGGGTGGTCCTCGGTGACGGCGGTGGCAGCAGGGGCGGCGGCGGGGGCGGTGCGGGCGGTGGTGCGCGGGTCGTAGACGCTGGCGCTGCTCACGTGGACGAGGGTGCGGTCGCCGGCCGCGCGCAGGACGCGTTCGGTGCCGGTGACGTTGACGGCGTGCTGGTGGGCTTCGGCGGGATCGCCCGGGGGCAGGTCGGCGACGGCGGCGGCGCAGTGGACGACGAGGTCGGCGCCGGTGAAGTCGGGCTCGCCCTCGTCTGCGTCCCAGGGGCGGTGGCGGCCGACCGGGCCGGGGCGGCGGCCGTGGCAGGAGACTTCGAGGCCCAGGGCGGCGGCGGTGCGGGCGAGGTGGGCGCCGCAGAAGCCGGTGGCGCCGGTGATGGCGAGGTGCATCAGGATCTTCCCCGTCGGACGGTGAGTTCGGCGTAGCCGGGCAGGGCGCTGCGGCGGTCGACCCGGGCGCGGGTGACGACCGGGTGGTGGGGGGCGAGCGCCAGGAGGAGGTCGGCGAGCAGGGTGCGGGCCAGTCCGGCTCCGGGGCAGGCGTGCGGGCCGGCGCCGAAGACCGCCTGGGTGGCGGCGGGATCGTCGGCCGGCCCGCGGCGGTGGGCCCGGGCGGCGTGCCGGGCGACCAGGACCAGCCGGTCGCCGGCCCGTACGGGGTGCCCGGCGAGGGTGGTGTCGGCGGCGGCGACCCGGGGCAGCAGCGGGGACGGAGCGGTCAGGCGCAGGAGTTCGGCGGCGAGGCGGGGTGCGGTCGTCTCGCTCACGGTCGGCCAGAGCCCGGCGTCGGCGCACCAGGCGACGGCCCGGGGCAGTGCGGCGACGGTGGTGTTCACGGCGGCGACGGCCACCATGGCGTCACGCGCGTCACGCGCGTCGGGCGCATCGGGCAGCAGGGCGGCGAGCCGGGCCGCGGCGGCGACCGTGGCGGCGACCGCGTCCGGGCCGCGGCGGCGGGGGCCGGGGAGGTGGTCGCGGGCCGCGTGGGCGGCGGCTTCGGCCGCGGCGTGGGCGAGGCGGTGCGGGCAGGACTGCGCGCCGGTCAGGGCGGCGGCCGTGACACCGGCCAACTCGCGCGCCAGTGAGACGAGTTCGAGCTCGCCGGCGGCAAGGTCCGGGATCCGCGTCGCGAGCACGGCCTGCCAGTGCGGGCGGATCCGTTGCTGTGCGGCGGTGTCGAGGCCGCCGGCCAGGGCGCGGCGGGCGCTTCGGTGTTCGGCGCCGTCCTGGTCGAACAGCAGTCCGCCGACGGTGAGTTCGGCCGCTGCGCCGCCGGTGGTGCCGGGTGCGGTGCGGTCCAGCGGGACCCGGGTGAGCGCTTCGCGGTAGGCCTCGGTGCCGTGCACCAGCACGGTGCGGCCGAGCCGGACCACCGGGCGGCGGCGGGTGGCGGCGAGCAGGGCGAAGAGCAGGGGGTGGCTGCGCAGGTAGACGCGGCGGTCCCGGCGGCGGGCCCGGCGGGCGGCGGCGGGTGGGGGCGGCGGCGGGGGCACCGATGCGGGCGTCGGTGCGGGCACGGGGTCGGTCACCGGTCCAGCTCCCGTGCGCAGTGCGCGGCGGCCGCCGCCCGGTCGGGCTTGCGGGAGCGGCCCGCGAGCGGGACCTCGCCGAACAGGACGGCGTCCGGCCGGGCCGCTGCCATCCGGTCGAGCGGTCGGCGCAGGGCCTCGCGCAGGCGCCGCGGGTCGGTGCCCGGCGCCGGCTGGACGAGGGCGACCAGCCGCTCGTCGCCGTCCCCGGCCGGAACGCCGACTAGGACGGCGAGTTCGACGCCCGGCAGGTGCAGCGCCGGTTCGTACAGGCCGGGGTAGATGTTCTCGGCGCGGCGCAGCACCATGTCCTTGAGGCGGCCGGCGAGGACGATCCGTCCGTCGGGGGTGAGCGCGGCGCGGTCGCCGGTGCGCACCCAGGGGTCGGGGTCCTCGCCGAGGTAGCGGTGGCGGGCGCCCGGGCCGGTGAGCAGCAGTTCACCGCCGGTGGCGATCCGGGCGCGGACGCCGGGCAGGGGGGCTCCGACCAGGTCGCCGTCCCCGTCGTGGGCGCTCTTGTCCGCCTCCTCGACGGCGGCGGCCGGGAACAGTTCGGTGAGCGCGTAGACGCTCCAGGCCTGGTGGGCGCCGGACTGCTTGACCCGGCGCAACAGGGCGGCGTCGGCCGGGGCCGAGCCCGTCCAGACCCGGCCGGTGAAGCGGGCCCCGGCGGCGAGGGCGGCGCGCAGTTGGGGTGGGGTGAGGTAGGTGTGGGCGGGGTCGAGGCGGGCGAGTTGACGGCCGAGCGCGGCGGGGCGGCGGGCGGGCAGCACCACGGCGGCGCCCGCGGCGAGGGCCGGGACGAGGACGAAGAACGTCCCGCCGAGGACGACCGTCCCGGGGCGCGGGTCGACCAGGTCGGCGACGGTGCGCAGCCCGGCGGCCAGCCCGTCCCGGGTGTGGACGACGGCGCGCGGGCGCGCGGTGGTGCCGGAGGTGAAGACGATCACCGCGTCCGTTTCCGGGCCGCCGTCAGGTCGGGCGGGCGGGGTCGCGCCGGCAGGGCGCAGGTGCGGCGCGCAGCCGGGCAGGCGGCGGCCCAGGGTGGCGACCGGCCCGAGTGCGGTGAGACGGGGCAGGGCGAGGTCGGCGCGGCGGGCGAGCGGCCCGGCCCAGCCGGCCACGGCCTGGGCGGCGGCGTCGGCGAGGACGAGATCGGGGCTGGCCAGGGTGAGCCGGGCGGCGAGCACGTCGGGCCCGGCGGTCGGGTCGAGGACGGCGATGCGCAGGCCCAGCCGGTGCGCGGCGAGCATGACGGCCAGTGCGCGCGGCCCGGGCCGGACGGCGACGCCGACGGTGTCGCCGGGGCCGAGGCCGTGGGCGTGCAGCGCGGCGGCGTAGCCGTCGGCCAGGTCGGCGAGTTCGCCGCGGCGGATCACCGGGCGGACGGTGCCCAGGCGGGTGTGGCGCAGGACGGCGGGCCGGTCGGGGTGGTCGGTGCGCAGGGCGTGGGTGAGCCGGTCGAGCATGGCGGGGTCCTTCGGCGGGCTGCGGAGTGGCGGGCTGCGGGCTGCGGGCTGCGGAGCGGAGCGGGTCCGGTCGGGAAAGGGCCGGTGAGGAGCGAGGTGCGCGGGCTGTCAGCGCACGTCGACGGCGCGCGGCCCCGCGCCGCGCTCCAGGTACCAGCGCGCGGTGCCCACCACGCCGTACGCGCGGATGCGCCGGGTGGAGTTCTGCACCACCATGTCGCGGCGGCGCACCACCGCCGTGGTGTGCCGGCGGACCCTGTTGAGGAACGCCCGGTCGGTGGGTGAGGGCCGCCGGGGCATGCCGCCGACGGCGAGGTAGAGCTCGGCGGTGATCGCCATGTTGTTGCCCGCGTGCATCCGGTACGGGGTCAGGTAGCCGTGTCGGCGGCGGTGCGCGGGCCGGATCCGGCCGAAGAAGGCGCCGAGCGCGACCAGTGCCAGGAACACCGCGCGCCCGGCCGGGCCGTGCTCGTCGTGGCGGGCGGCGACCCGGCCGCAGACCAGCCCGCCGGAGGCGACCAGCCCTGCGCGGGCCGCGGCCGTCCAGCCCGGTTCGGGCAGGCAGTCGGCGTCGGTGCGGGCGAGCAGGGTGGCGCCGTGGGCGATGGCGTACCGGAAGGCGGTGTCCACCGCGGAGCCGACGCCCTTCTCCCGCTCGACCACCACCTCGACCGGGAACGGCGCGTGGGCGGCGAAGGCCCGCACCAGGGCGACGGTGCCGTCGGTGGAGCCGTTGTCGGCGACGAGCAGGGTGAAGTTACGGTCGCGCTGGCCGGTGAGGGCGCGCAGCACGCCCTCGATCCGGGCCTCCTCCTGGTAGGCGGGGACCACCACCCACAGGTCGGTCCTCACGAAGCCTCCCAGACCATGGTCATGAGGCTGACGCCACCGCCGAGACCGATCAGCAGCACCTTCTCGCCAGGCGCCAACGTGCCGCGTATTCGGTCGAGTTGCACGCCCAGCGTGGCACTGGCCACGTTGCCGAGTTCCGGCACGGTCAGGACCAGCTTCCCGGCCGGCACCCCGGTCAGCTCGACGAAGCGTTCCAGGTAGGGGATCGTCACCTGGTGCACCAGCACCCGGGCGTAGTCGTCCCAACCGAGACCGGTGCGGGCGGCGAGCCGGGCCAGGGCAGCGGGACCGATCTCCTCGAAGATGCCGCGCAGTTCCTTGCCGCCGCCCCGGAAGTAGCTGTACTCGTCGCCGCGCGGGTGGCGGGAGCCGCCGCCGGGGATGCCGCCGGCCGGCCAGTGCTCGGAGGCCGTCTCCGTCCCGACGTCGAGGATGCCGCCCCGCTCCACGGCCTCGACGACGACGGCCGCCCCGGCGTCGCCGAAGGTGTAGCCGGCGAAGCCGTCCCGGAACTCCGCCGGGGAGGACGGCGTGCGGAGCATGGCCCGGCTGGGTGTCTCGCCGGTGACGACCAGGGCACGCCGGGCCCGGCCGGCCAGGATCATCGCGCGGGCCAGGTCGATCCCGTTGAGGAAGCTGTTGCAGGCGTTGCTGACGTCCAACGCGTGTGCACGGGTGCCGAGTTCGGCCTGCACGATGTGGGCGGTGGCGGGCTCGCACACGTCCCGGGTGGCGGAGGCGAACAGCAGCAGGTCCACGTCCTGCGGGCGCAGTGCACGGGCGGCGAGGGCGCGTCGGGCGGCGCCGACCGCCAGGGTGGAGGCGTACTCGCCGTCGGCGGCGAAGTGCCGGGTGCGGATGCCGGTCGCCTTCTCGAACATCCGCTCCGGCAGGGCGAGTCGGCCGCCGGCGGTGACCTCGTCCTGGAGCTGCTGGGAGGTGAGCCGGCGGGCCGGCAGGTGGGAGCCGACGGCGGTGATGCCGATCCTCGGTGTTGCTGCTGTGTGCATGCCCCCATGCTCCGGCGGCACGACCGGGCCGGCCTGAGTACGGGTACTCAGGCCGGCCCGCCGGGCTACCCGATCACGTCTGCGCAGATGGACGGTGGACGGTTGCCGGGACTCCGGCGCGTGCAGCACCCGTGGTGCCGTCACCGGTCCGGGTGGCTACTCGCCGCAGCGGCCGACCAACTTCGCGTTACAGCCCCGCCGAGACCCCGAGCCCTGTCATGATCGGCATGTTGCGTCTCGTAGATCCTCGATCCTCGGAAAACAGGAGTGGCTGTGGCAGAGCGGCAGAACGGCACGGTGAAGTGGTTCAACGACGAGAAGGGCTACGGCTTCATCACCCCGGAGTCCGGAGCGGACCTGTTCGTTCACTTCCGGGCGATCCAGGGAAGCGGCTTCAAGTCCCTGGTTGAGGGCCAGAAGGTGACCTTCGTGGCGGTCCAGGGCCAGAAGGGGCTCCAGGCCGACGAGGTCCAGGTGGTGGGGTAGTAGCAGTTCCTCCCCTTCCTCCCCCGGGCCCCGGTCCGAACGGGAGATGCGGGAGATGCGAGGGATCACGCCCTGGGCGGCCTCCGTTCGATCGGGGCCGCCCAAGCCGTTCTGAACGGCTGGCCGGCTCGCCGGGCGGTCAGCCGCCCGACGTCTCGACGGTCCTCAGCCGCGCCGGGTGCCGCCTGGCCGGTTGCGGTGGCGGCCGACGGTGCCGACGCGTTTGAGGGTCCGGACGATCGGGGCGGTCTCGACCGTGTCGATGCCCGGGAGGGCGCCGAGACGGGCGGTCAGGTAGTCGTACAGGTACTCGTCGTCGGGGCAGAGGACGGCGGCGAGGAGGTTGGTCCGCCCCGTGGTGGCGGCGGCGTAGGCGACTTCGGGGTGTTCCGCCAGGGCTGCGCCGACGGCGGCGAGGTGCGAGGGCCGCACCGACATCCAGATGGCGGTGGTGGTCGGGCTGCCCAGTAGCCGCTCGTCGACGTCCACGACGAAGAAGAGCGCTCCGGCCGCGCGCAGGTGGGCGATCCGGCGGCGCACCGTCGACTCGTGGCAGCGGGCCTCGGCGGCCAGCGCCGCGTACGTCGTACGGCCGTCGCGGGCCAGCGCGGCGAGCAGCGTGTGGTCGAGGTCGTTGAGCTCGGTGAGCCCGGTGGGCTCCAGCGACGGCGCCCAGGACGGCGACGACGGCCGGGCGTCGGAAGGCGGGAGCCTCGGGGGTGGGAAGGCAGGCGGCGGGAACGCGGGGGCGAGCGCGTCCCGCTGGTCCTGGTCCAGCGCGCAGGTCAGGGCGCCCCAGGTGGTCGGGCCGCCCTTGAACAGCCGCAGCACGCGCTGCGCGGTGATCGAGGTGACCCCCGGGAGCCGGTCGAGCAGTTGCACCGGCGCGTCCTGGGCGCGGTCGCGGTGCGCCACGAGATGGCAGATGATCTCGGTGGCGCCGGAGGCGAGCTGGACCCACCGCGTGTCCTCCCGCGCGGCCAGGGCCCGGGCCAGGCCGAGCGACGCGCCGGGGGCGGACTGCAGTCGCAGCGCCCACACGGTCTGCCCGACGGGCCGGGGGTTGAGCCGGCCGATGACGCGTAGCCCGGCGCTCTCGCACAGCGCGGCGTAGCGGCGGGCGACGACCTGCTCGGAGACGCCCAGCACCGAGGCGATCCGGCGCAGGGGGGCGCGCCCGTCGATCTGCAGGGCGTGGATCAGCCGGAGATTGAGGGATTCCACGGATCCAGACCCTACCCGGGGCGGTATCCGGCACCTACGTCCGGACTCGTTGCGTCCGCTCGCGGCCGATCCGGATCATCGGTGCGCAGGCCGACGCGGCGCCTGTCCGCGCGGAACTGCGATCCCCGTGACGGCCGCGCCGAGGCTCGGCCGCCACCCGCGAGGAAGAGGAGGAGGGGAGATCCGGGCACACCACCCGACTCCCCGACGGCAGATGAGCACATTTCGTGATCTTCGGCATTACATCGACCACCTGACCGAGGCCCTCGGGAAGGACGAAGTCCTCCAGATCGACGGCGCCGACCGGGACCTGGACATCGGAGGCATCACCGAACTGCTGGCGGAGCGGGAAGGCCCCGCCCTGATGTTCGACAACATTCCGGGATTCCCCACGGGGTACCGGGTGTTCACCAACTTCATGGGGACGCCCGCCCGCACCGCGGTGGCGCTCGGGCTGCCGCACGACACCCCCAAGCTCGACATCGTGCGGGCCTGGAAGGACCTCAGCAAGCGGATCGAGCCCGTTCCCCCGGTGGAGGTCGCCACCGGCCCGGTCCTGGAGAACGTCCTGGTCGGCGAGGACGTGGACCTCGGGATCTTCCCCACCCCGCGCTGGCACGACAGGGACGGCGGCCGCTACATCGGCACCGCCTGCATGGTGATCACCCGTGACCCCGACAGCGGCTGGGTCAACGTCGGCACCTACCGGGCCTGCGTCCAGGGCCGCGACCGGCTGTCGCTGTGGATGCTCGGCAACCGGCACGCCAAGGCGATCGCCGAGAAGTACTGGGCGCGCGGCCAGACCTGCCCGATCGCCGTGGTGGTGGGCCAGGACCCGATCCTGTCGACCGCCGCCGCGATCGCCGCACCGTCCGGAATGTCGGAGTACGACCTGGCGGGCGGGCTGCGCGGGGAGGGCGTCGAGGTCCTGTACGCGCCGGGCAGCGAGCTTCCGATCCCGGCGCACGCCGAGATCGTGATCGAGGGCGAACTGCCGCCGGTCGAGGAGGAGTCCGTCCTGGAGGGCCCCTTCGGGGAGTGGACCGGCTACTACACGCACTCGGGCCAGGAGACCGTCGTCCGGGTCACCCGGATCCTGCACCGCGACGACCCGATCATCCTGGGCGCCCCGCCCATGCTGCCGACCATCCCGGCCGGCGACCAGGCCGTTCCGCTCTACTCGGCGTCGCTGACCTGGGACCACCTGGAAGCGTCCGGCGTGCAGAACGTCAAGGGCGTGTGGGCCTACGCCCGGCAGCTGCTGATGGTCGTCTCCATCGAGCAGACCGGCGCGGGGGACGCCATGCACGCGCTGCTGGCGGCGGCCGGGCGCAAGCGCACCGGCGGCATGGAACGGTACTTCGTCGTGGTCGACGAGGACATCGACATCACCGACATCAACCACGTCCTGTGGGCGATGTTCACCCGCGTCCACCCGACCGAGTCCATCCAGGTCCTGCGTGCGCCCACCACCGCCATCGATCCCCGGCTCGCACCCGACAGACTCGCCACCGGCGACCTGTCGATGGGCATCGTGCTCATCGACGCGTGCAAGCCGTTCGCGTGGAAGGACCGGTACCCGGCGGCCAACCGCGTCGACCAGGCCACCCGCGAGCGACTGCGCGAACGCTGGGCGGGCGTCCTGGCGCTGTAGCCCGCCGGGGGCGGTGAGGGAGCAGCGGCGCGCCCCCTCCCTCACCCTCCCCTCCGGCCCTTCCCCCTACGCCAGGAGCACATTGTGTCCGCCACACCCCCCGCCACCCGCCTCGTCATCGGAGTCACCGGCGCCACCGGCGCCCCGATCGCCGTCCGCCTGCTACAGGTCCTGCGCGAGGTACCGCAGGTGGAGACCCACCTCGTCCTGAGCACCTGGGCCCGCTCCACCATCGAGGTGGAGACGCCCTACAGCGCCCGGCGCTTCGCCGAACTCGCCGACGTGACACACAAGTTCGGCGACCTCGGCGCCACCATCTCCTCCGGCTCCTACCCGGTCGCGGGCATGGCCATCGTCCCGTGCAGCATGAAGACGCTCGCGGCCGTCCGGCACGGCATGGCCGACAACCTCATCGCCCGCGCAGCCGACGTCACGCTCAAAGAACGGCGCCCACTGGTCCTTGTGCCCCGGGAGACACCCCTCAACGAGATCCACCTGGAGAACATGCTCGCGCTCTCCCGGATGGGCGTACGCATCGTCCCCCCGATGCCGGCCTTCTACGACATCCCGAACGGCATCGGCGACCTCGTCGACCACATCGTCATGCGCATCCTCGACCAGTTCGACCTCCCCGCAGGCACCGCCGACATCGCGGAACGCTGGCAGGGCCTGGCCGACACCCGCCGCCACCACCCCGCCTCCTAGCGCCGCGCGACACACCCCCCCCCCGCTACGAAACACCACAGCGCTGGTCGCAGCCACCCACGTGTGGCCGCGACCAGCGCTCTTCGGAATCAGTCGAGGATGGCGTCGATCTCCACTTCAACGAGCCATTCGGGATCGATGAAACGTGAAACCTCAACGACGGTGCAGACCGGACGGACCGACGCGAACCGCTCCCCGTGCGCTCGCGCGGCCTCCTTCCAGCGCGTCACATCAGTGAGCATGACACGGGTCCGCACAACGTCCCCCAACGACGCCCCCGCCTCCTTCAGCGCGGCCTCCGCAATGTCCAGACACCTGACAGTCTGGGCGTACACATCGCCCTTCCCCACCGTCGTCCCACCGTCCCCGATGGGAGCAGTCCCCGCGACTGCAACGTGTGACCCCTTGCGGACTGCCCGGGAAAAGCCGATCTGAGGTTCGAGAGGCGAGCCGGAACTGACTATCTGCCGATGATCCATCGCACCATGCTCCCAGAGCACCGCACATCTGAAAACAGGCCCTCCACCGGGCACTTCGCCCCTGAAGCAGCCCGTCCCCACGCGTGCGGGGCCGATAAGGTCGCTGGTCAGCCGGTGTCGGTATCGAACGAGCAATCCCCGCGCGTGCGGGGCCGATTCGCCGGTCTCCGGGTCGGCGGCCTTGCGGACCGAACAATCCCCGCGCGTACGGGGCCGATTCTCCGGCCTGCTCCTGCACGTACCCCTCGGGGGAGCAATCCCCGCGCGTGCGGGGCCGATCGCCTGCTGACCCTGGACGAGGTGCTGGGGGCGGAGCAATCCCCGCGCGTGCGGGGCCGATGCTTCGTGACCTGCGGGTTTATCGGCGGGAGCGGGCTGAGAGGATCAGTCCGTCGAAGTCGACGGGCTTCCAGCGGTCCTTGCCGGCGGTGCGGACGGTCCAGCCCTGTTCGTTGGTGGCGGGTTCGACGAGGACGGCTTGGCCGTCGCCGATGCGGGTGGCGAGGAGGTCCCAGAGGCGGTCGCGGATGCGGCGGCTGGGGGTGCCGACGAAGACGCCGGCGTTGACTTCGACCATCCAGCGGGTGAGGTGGCCGCGCAGGCCTTCGGGGGCGGCGATGAGGATGATGACGGTCATGGGCTGTCCGTGTTCTGGGTGAACTCCGGGCCGATGATGGCCAGGTGTTCGTCTCCCATGCCCGGGTCGGAGACTGGGGGCGTCGGTGTGCCTTCCGTCCCGGACCAGTTGACGCCGCCCTGGACCGTGCCGACGCGTTCGTCCCAGAGTTCGTTGACCTCGAGGTCCGGCATGTCGGTGCCGTCCGGGCTGAGGAGGGCCTTGACGTCGTGGACGATGCGGCCGAGCAGCTTGTCCTGGGCGATGCGGTCGCGCAGGCCGAGCCGGGCGTCGCGTTCCTCGGCGTGGCCCTGCTTGGCGAGGTCGAAGGCGAGGGGGATGGTGTATTCGGCCTTGTAGAGGTCCGCGATGTCGAGGACGAACGAGGTCGCCAGGCCGGTGTGGACGAAGCCGAGGCCGGGGCTGGCGCCCAGGCCGGTGATGACCGCGTGGCAGATCCCGTAGAGGGCCGCGTTGCCGGCCGACAGGAGGCGGTTGAGGTCGTCGCCGGCGGCGTAGGCGTCGCCCGCCTTGTAGACCCGGCCGTTCCAGGGGACGCCGGTGCGCCGGGACTCGGCCTGGTAGAGCTTGCGGATACGGGCGCCCTCGCGGCCGCGCAGTTGCTGCATGGTGGCGGCGCTGACGTCCTCGCCGGGAAAGCGCATGCGGTACATGGTCCGGGCGACGGCGAGGCGTTCCTTGGTGCGACTGACCAGCCAGGCCTGCCGGTTGAGGAGGGCCGCACCACGGCTGGGGCCGAGTCCTGCGGCGTACATCCGCACGCCCTGCTCGCCGACCCAGCACACGGTGGTGCCGGAGTCGGCGAGCAGGTTGACGGCGCCGTGGGTGATGCGGGTGCCCGGGCCGAGGAGCATCACGGCGACCATGGCGGCCGGGACCCGGACGGTCTCGCGCTTGTTGATGACGACGACGGCGTTCTCGTCGCGGTCGATGTGGCTGCGCTCGACGTAGACGCTGGAGACGCGGTCGGCGAGGCGGTGCAGGTCGTGGGGGTGGGCTTTCCACCAGATGTCGGCCATCGGTCAGTGGTGTCCGGTCGACAGCGGGGCGAGGGTGAGCAGACCGCAGCCGTAGGCCTTGGAGGGGCCGATGCCGCCGAGGAGGGCGGTCTGGAGGAGGCCTGGGTCGGTGATGCGCAGCCGGCCTTCGAAGGTGGCGGTGGTGAGGGTGACCGGGGTGCGGGTGCCGGGCTTGGTGAAGGTGCTGCGGCTGCGGTCGGTGATCCGGGCCTCCCGCGCGGGCTGCTGCGCCTCTGCGGGGGTGTCCGGGGCCGACGGTTCGAGGCCCGGTGCCGCGCTGTCGGTGCGGGCTTCGGGGATGGTGAAGCCCCAGCGCTGGGTGCGTTCGAGGAACCAGGTGAGCTGCTGGGCGGCGGTGCGGTGGGCCATGCGGTAGGAGCGGTGGTGGAGTTCGGCGGCGGTCTTGGTGCGGTGGGGGCTCGTCTTGGCGGGCTTGGAGGTGTTCTGGACGGGGCTGGCCTTGAGGCGGAAGGCGAACTCGCGGCCGACGGCGAGCTGGGCGAGCAGCGGGCTGTAGTCGCGGACCGCGTAGTGCTCGCCTTCGGCGTCGGGCCAGCCCGCCTGTTCGACGATGTGGGTCCAGTCGGGTTTGGAGGGGGTGAGGACCAGCAGCGTGGGGCGGCGCGGGTGGTCGGTGTCGAGGCGCCACAGGATCCGGTCGCCGGGGGCGATGTCGGGGACACCGGCTGTGACGGCGCCGTGCAGGGCGCGGGGGTTGGCGAGCAGGGTGCGGCTGGCGGCGCGCAGGGGGTTGATGCGGACGCGGGAGAGGTAGGTCATCTGGTCACCAGCCCAGCAGGGCGAACGGGTCGTGGCCGCCGGCCGCAGTGGCCGGTTGGGCGGTCGTGGTGGGCGGGGTGGACGCGGCAGACAGGGCGGACGGGGCGAGGCCGGTGGGGACGTTGAGCCAGGCGTGGCGGATCCGCCGGGTGGTGAAGCCGCGTTCGCGGGGCGCGAAGGAGCGCGGGACGTCCTGCGAGGTGTCGTCGCCGGCCGGGTCGTCGAAGGTCGCGGCCAGGTCGATCCGGTGCGGCGAGAACGGATCCGGACCGCGTTCGGCCCGGCGGCGGTAGGCGGCCTTGACGGCGGTGCCCGCCTGCCAGGGCTCGTCCGCCAGCACTTCCTCCAGGGCTCCGGTGCGCACGGTGCCGAGGGCGATCGGCTGGGTGGGGACGCAGGAGCGGCGGCCGAGGGCGAGCGGGAAGGCGGGGCGGCGGATCGCCTCGGCGAGCGTCGCGACGAGGCCGGCCGGGCCCTGGACGGCGGCGACGAACACCGCGTCCTGGAGGTAGTAGCGGTGGGTGACGTGGGTGTCCTTGGCCGGGGAGGTCGGCTTCTGGATGCCCTTGGCGTTGACGCCGCTCTGCGGCAGCGGGCGGCCCCGGTAGTCGCTGACGGTGTGGTAGTCGCGCAGCAGCGTGCCGGGCTGGTCGATGCGCACGCCCAGGCGCAGGCCGACCAGGCCGGTGATGTCCGCTTCGCGGGGGAGTCCGGCGGCGGCGGCGAGCAGGCCGACGACGCCGGACTTGGTCGGCTGGGGCGGGGTGTCGCGGCGGTTGAAGGCGCTGCGGTCACCCCAGGACTGGAGCGGCCCGGCCAGGCGCAGGACGAGGACCGCCTGGTCCTCCGCCTGCTCCGGGGCCGGTGCGGGGGTGGTGGTGGGGGTCGGGTCGGCGGGCATCAGTTGTCGTTCACCCGCTCGGTGAGGGCGGTGCGCAGGCCGTCGCGCAGCTCGGTGAAGGTGCGGTTCGCGCCGAAGGCCTCCGCCAGCTGCTGCGTGGGCTCGTCGACGCCGGTGTCCGCGCCGAGGGTGTGGCAGATGCCGACGTACAGCGGGCTGTCTCCCCACTGCTCGGTGGCGGTGGCGAACTCCACGGCGAGGCGGCGCGCGGACTCGGCGACGATGCCCCGGCTCGCCGGGACGGGGTTCTCGTAGGCGGACACGAGGTTCACGGGCTGGTCGGCGCGCACGACGACGGCCACCAGGCTGGGGCGGGTGCGGTGCGCGAAGGAGTTTCCGTAGCCGGTGGGCATGGACCGGGCGAAGGAGTCGACGAACAGGTCGACGGCGTCGACGGCGGCCTTGTCGTCACCGAGGTTGCCGCGCAGCTGGTGCAGGCCCACGGTCGCGTAGCGGTAGAGGGTGGCGGAGTTGAAGCCGATGGTGCCGATCATGCCGGCGCCGGTCTCGTCGGCGGTGTTCTCGTCGTCGACGGCCGTGTAGTAGTCGAATTCGAGTTCGGTGGCATGGGTGGAGATCGCGTGCGCCACCTGGGTGGCGGCGTCGACGTTCAGGCCGGGGATGTCGGCGACCATCCGGCCGAAGAGCGCGACGTCGGCCGGGTGGCCGCTCTGCAGCTGCTCTTTGACCGGCAGTGCCTTGACGGCCTCGTCGAGGGCCTTGGCGTCGAGGGCGGCGAGGTCGGCGGCGGTGTCGGCGACCAGGTCGACGATGCCGTCCAGCTGGCGGCGCCCGTAGAAGAGCAGGTAGGCGGTGTCGCCCTCCTTCTTGCCGGCGGAGATCCCGGTCGACTTGATCAGGGCGTCGGCGATCCGCTGCGCGTCCTCGGCCTCGATGCCGGTGCGCTCGGTGATGCCCTTGGCGAGCTGGGCGGCGATCCGCTTGGTGCGGGTGGCGAGGTCCTGCCGGTCGCGGCTCTCGGCGAAGTGGATGCGGGTGGCACGCTTCCAGGCCTGGGAGGAGACGCGCGAGCGGCGCTTGCCGCCGAAGTACGCCTCCTTGGGGTTGCCGTTGTCGTCCCGGTTGAGGTTGGCCGGCGGGACGGTCTGCAGGATGTGGACGTCGATGTAGAGGCGGGCGGTCATGCGCTTCTCCTCGGGGGTGGTGGTGCCGGCGACGGGTGCGGCGGGGGGTGATCAGCTGTCGGCGGGCGTCTTGTCCTTCCACGCCTGGTAGCCGATCGCCCACTTGAGGCGGACCTGCGGGCGCCGGTCGGTGCTGTGCCAGGCCTGGATGTCGGCCATCAGGTGGCTGTAGTCCAACGGCTGTGTGATGGAACGCAGTTGGGTGATCAGGCCACGTAGGTGGACCAGCAGCGCGGACACGCTGGTGGCGCCCGCGAGTTGCGCGACCCGGGTGTCGAGCGCCTCCTCGCTGACCTTGCCGCTCCGGCGCAGCACTCGCAGCGCCTCCCCGAGCTTGACGCCACGGCGGTGCATCGGCTTGGACTGGCTCTGCTGGTGCAGGCCGTAGAGGGCCAGCGCGGCGTGCTCGGCCTTCTGCTCGTCGGAGACCTCGTCGCGCAGCGCGAGGACGTCGTTGACCTCGCAGCTGTAGAGCGGCCACATCTTGGGGCTGTCCATGACGGGACGCCCGAGGCCGGAGCGCAGGGCCGCCAGGTCCTCGCCGGGCGGCCGGCGTGGTTGCTTGGTGCGGGGGTCGTACCGCCAGTTGTGGTCGGGGCCGGTGAACTCGTCCCAGTACCGGCGCCGTCGGGCGGCGGCGGCGTTCCCAGTCGCAGCGGTGTGCTCAGCGGCGGCGGTGTGCTCAGCGGCAGCCGCGGCGGTGTGCTCAGTCGTCAAAGTCCGCTCCGGGGTCGTGGTCGAGGGCGGGGCCGGTCTCGGTCGCCCGCGCGGCGGCCGCTTCCCGTAGGGCATCGGCGTACCGGGGAAGGATCTCGTCGAGCCGGCGCCGGAAGTTGGCGCCCGCGGTGCCGAGCCTGTAGGTCTGCGTCTTGCCCGCCTTGCCGCCCTGGCTGATCGTGCGGCCGCCGAAGGTGGTGGCGGGTGCGGCCAGCAGGAGCGTGTTCGCCGCGTCCCACGCCTGGCGGTGGGCGAGTTGTTCCCATGCGAGCCGGCCCCGCTCCAGAGCCTCGTCGTCTGCGCCGGCGGTGCAGACGCCGGCGAGCAGGCGGCGCACCAGGGGGTCGAGGGTGTGCAGGAGGAGTTCGCCCGGTCGCTGGCCCTTGTCCCAGGGGATGGGGTCCGTTCCGGCGGCCCGGCGCAGGTCGGCGGAGAGGTTGCTGACGGCCTGGGCGAGTCGTTCCGCCTGCTCGGCGACGTCCAGGAGGAGCAGTTGGGCCTCGCTGTCCTGCTTGAGGGCGAGCAGCGGCAGGGGGATGGCGTCGTGGATGACGTCCTCGACGATCGCGGACTGGGTGCCGTAGACCATGCCGAAGGTCTCGACCTGCAGCGGGTAGTCGGCGGGGAGTTGGTCGTCCTCTTGCAGGGCGCTGATCTGGTCGAGCAGGATGCTGGTCTCGAAGCCGCCGTCGAGGCCCTGGCGAGTGGGCGTGAGAAGGGCCTCCAGGCCGCGCCAGGCGGCCTTGCCCTGGGTGTGGCGGCGCGGCCTGCGCTCGGGCAGGGCGGAGGCGGACTTCTTGGCGGGGGCGGTGAAGGTCCAGGCGGTGTGGGGCTCCTGCTCGGGCATGGGCGTCAGCCGGTCCCCCGCGCTGATGACGACCCGGGCCACCTTCAGCTGCCCGGCCTCGTCCTGGTGCGGGATGAGGCGGATCCGCCGGGCCTGCCAGGTCCACAGGTCGAGGAGGCCTTCGGCCGCGCGGGGCTGCCAGGCGGGGCCGTGCGGGGCGCGTTTCCACTGCGGGAGGCCGAGGTTGTCGGGCGGGGTGAGCGGAAGGTTCAGCAGGAGGGTCTCGTACAGAGTGCGCCCGGTGGGGATGATGACGCCGAGCTGGCCGAGCGGGCCGGTGGGGTTCCCGGTCGTCTTGCCCGCCTTGACCTGGTCATCGCCGACGACGCCGGTCTTGATCGCCGCGGTGTCCCAGCAGTGGGCGTGCACGAGCCAGTGGGCGGCCTGCGCCGGAGTCAGGTCGAGCGGATCCGCGTCGGTACGGGTGCCGAACAGCGGGACGTTGTTGCCGCTCGCCGCGGTCGCCACCAGGGCGGCGGAGCCCTTCGTCTCGTCCTTGGCGGTGCGCAGCCCGGCGACCTGCCCGAACGGGGCGGCGGGGTCGAAGAGGTCGAACTTCGCGTGGTGATCGGAGAGGTAGGTCTCCAGGCTGCCCAGCTCGCCCTTCGTGAATCCGCCCCGGGTGAGCCGCTCACCCTTCTCCCCAGGGCTCTGGGGCGCGCCGGTGGCGTCGGCGACGACGGGCAGCAGGACCTGACGCAGGACGGCCGGCAGCTGGGTGGAGAACTCCACGACGAGGCCCTCGAACTCGTGGGCCCGGGCCAGGGCCTCAGCGATCCCCACCTGCACGGGGGGCCCGCCACCGACGGGTCGTACCGTCAGCCACGGTTCCTCGACAAGGTTGTACCCAGGCATGCGCTGATCTCCCAACTAGCCATGTTTAGCTTGTTGCTGATGCATCGTGGCACCGGCGGATGCCTGTTGTGGGGTGAATGCTTGAATTGCCCCCGGCCCCGCGGCTTCGGTGCGCGGGGATGGCCCGTGGCCGTGTTTTCCGGCCCAGGTCGGCCGCAAGTCGGCCCCGCGGTCGCGGGGTTGAGGGGGCGCGGGGTTGAGGGGGTGGGTCGACGCCTGTTCGACTCACCCCCTCGCCTTTATCGGTACTGGGGCGCGCTGGGGCCCTCCGATCACCACGAGGCCGAGCAGGTCGTCGTAGCGCAGCTGGAAGTCACCGAGGGCTGCTTCGCCGTGCTCGTCGAGTTCGAGGGCCAGGCTGTATCGCAGCCATGGATGGTCGCGCCAGCCCGACAGCGGACCGAGCGCCTGCTCGGCAGTCTTTGTCAGTTTGGCGGGCAGGCGCACCGTCCCGGAGAGCACGTCGTCCACCATCTCGGCCGCGACCGTCCCGTTGGGGCCGACCTTACGGCCCGTCATCGCGTGGAAGTCTTCCCCGGTGCGGCGCACCAGCACGACCTCCACGCTCCGGTCCCCGTCCCGGACGAGTGCCTCAAACTGTCCCTCTGTCAGCGTGCCGTGGGCTCCGTAGTGCAGACCGGCCAGAGTCTGCGAACCGTGCTCCCCGGCGCGGGTCAGGACGTACTGGGCGGCTTCCTCGCGGCGTTTGGCCTGCCGTTCCTCCCAGTCCTGCCGGGCCTGCGCCTCGGCCTCGCCCCACTCCGCCGGGACGACGGGGTCGGTACCGTAGACCCGGGCGACCAGCTCCGGCACCTGGCCGGGGATGCTCCACGCGCCTCCGTCGGCCTTCGCCGTCCGCTCGACCTCGACGGCCGTGCGCAGCAGAAGGTAGCGGCCGTAGATCCCCTCGGAGTCGCGCAGGATCTGCGGCGCGCCGTCGTCGTCGAAGTGCACGCCGGTGACGGCGACGGTGGGCCGGGACAGCCGGCGGGGGCGCTGCGCGCCGTCGTGGCGGTGGAGGCGTCCGATGCGCTGGAGGAGCAGGTCCATCGGAGCGAGGTCGGTGATCAACAGATCGGCGTCGACGTCGAAGGACTGCTCCGCGAGCTGGGTCGCGACGACGATCATCCTGCCGGGACGCCCGGATCCCTCGGCCGGCGGTCCGAGGAGTTTCAGCACCTCCTGCGTGCGGTCCGCCCGGTGGCCGGCGTGCAGGCGCCCGTGCAGGAGCCGGACATCAGCGCCGAACTCCTTGTGGAGGGCCTCGAACGCGGACTGGGCGCGGGCCACGGTGTTCCGAATGACCAGGACGCACCCGCCGTCAACCAGCCGCTCCCTCAGATAGTCGACCACGGCGGCATCCTGCGCGACTTGGGCGTCGGTCCGCGTCGGCTGCTCGTCGAGCACCTCGACCCGCACCTGAAGGTCCTCACGCCAGGACGCGGTGCCCTCCACCAGCACTTCCGGCTGCCCGGCCGGCCCCGCCCAGGCCGCCGTGACGCTCGGATAGCCCTCCGGCTCGGGAAGCTCCAGGGCTGCCGAGGCCTCCGCCGACCGCGTGCCGGCCAGGTAGGCGGCGACCAGGCGGCACCGCTGCTCCGGCGGCAGCGTCGCCGACAGCAGCACCACCGGCACGCTGGCCTGCCCGAGCCACCACAGGCCCTCCAGCAGGAACTGCGACATGTAGACGTCGGCGGCATGGACCTCGTCGAGGATCACGACCTTGCCCACCAGGCCAGCCATCCGCAGCATCACGTGCTTGGTCCGGGTCGCGGCGTACAGGAGCTGGTCGATGGTGCCGACCGCGAACGGGCTCAGCAGACCACGGCGACGCCCGAGGAACCACTCGGCGGGGGCCCTGCGCTCCCCGTCCGCGCAGCCGTCGAAGCAGTCGGTCTGCATGCCGAACTCGTCTTCTCCCACCGACGAGAAGGGGTCGTCGGCGTCCTGCCCCCACTCCCCCGCGCCCTCCAGCAGGCCGCGCCACTCCTTGTTGAACATCCGCTTGCCGTGCAGCAGCGCGACCTGGCCCTCCAGCCCATCGCCGACCTCGCGCAGCCACGACCGGACCTGGGTGAACATCGGGTCCGCCGTCGCCTGGGTCGGCATGCCCAGGAACACCCCGTCCGCACCGTGACGCGCTGCCATCAGCTCGGCCGCCGCCAGAGCCGCCTTCGTCTTCCCCTCCCCCATCGGCGCCTCGACGATCGCCAGACCGGGCCCGCCCATCCGACGCACCACGTCGAGGACCAACTCCTGCGAGGGCCTGGTCCCGTGGCCGAACCGGTCCCGAAACGTCTCCGGGCCGGGCGCCGCCAACGCTCCCCATCCACCGCGCAGTTCGAGCCTCGACCACGCCGCCGCGGCCCGCTGCCGCGCTTGAGGCATCGCCACCTTCGCCAGGTCGGACACACCCGTGAAGTGCCGCTCGTCGCTGGCGATCCAGTCCGCCATCACCACGAAGCCGGACAGCTGAAGCTGCGCCGCGCGGCTCGGCACCAGCGCCGGCTCCACCGCAGCCAGCGGCGACTTCCCCTCATAGCCGAGCTCCCGCGAGAACACCTCCACCAGCGCCGACTGCGCGAGCTTCCAGGGCTGGCTGCTGCCTTGCAGCTTTTCGTTCTTCTTCGGTGGCCTCAGCTGCCCCAGCGTCGGGATCAAACCGTGGTGGCCGGCGACCAACGGCCAGACCCAACCGACCTGTTCCTCATGCCACTTCGCGTCAGTAAGCAGCGCCCTCAGCACCCGGGCACCGGCTTTGTCATGCCGCCAAGACGCCCCCTTCACTGCGTACTTGTCCCAGGTGAGCCCCGCTTGACGGACCGCTGCCTCACCGGCGGCGTCGAGATGCTGAAACACCGGGGTGGCCTTGCCACAGTCATGAATCCCGCACAACCAGGCGAACAGACGCCGCCCCTTACCCGTGCCCCCCGCGAGAGCGTCCAGACGCCACCGCGTCACCGGCGGCAGGTAGCGGTCCCAGAGGATCTCTGCCACCGCCGCAGTGTCCAGCATGTGCGACAGCAGGAGATTGGCCGTTCCCCCGGCCCGCCCGGCCGACTTACCCCACAGCGCACCCAGCCAGCCCCTGACCTCGGGCGGGTACCACTGCCAACGGTCCTCAACCATCGCCTCAACCTCCACACGCAGGTACGCTTCGAGAGCCTAGGACACCCCACTGACAACTCACCTCGGAGCAAAGAAATATGACGGTCATACATCAGCTCCCCTCCGGGCCGCCATCCGATCGAACTGAATCAATCAGGCCCCTCGGCCGCTAATCACCGCAGGTCAGAAAGTGTCGGCCCCGCGCTCGCGGGGGTTGCCCCACGATCATCGCCGCCGAGCGGATCTCCGGTGTGTCGGCCCCGCGCTCGCGGGGGTTGCCCCCCGTCGGTCCACGGTCGGCAGTCCTGCGGCGGTCGGCCCCGCGCTCGCGGGGGTTGCCCCTGGGCGTTCAACCTCGGCGCAACGATCAGCTGGTCGGCCCCGCGCTCGCGGGGGTTGCCCCCTGCGTCACGTCCTGCGGATCGCCCGGGACGAGTCGGCCCCGCGCTCGCGGGGGTTGCCCCACCTCATCCCGGGCATCGTCCGCCGGCACCTGGTCGGCCCCGCGCTCGCGGGGGTTGCCCTGATGAGGTCTGATCCCTGGGGCCGGTCGGACTGTCGGCCCCGCGCTCGCGGGGGTTGCCCTGATGAGGTCTGATCCCTGGGGCCGGTCGGACTGTCGGCCCCGCGCTCGCGGGGGTTGCCCCGCCGCCCGGTGTCGGCCGTCGCCCCTACGATTGTCGGCCCCGCGCTCGCGGGGGTTGCCCGAGGACTACTGGCCGGAGCCGGAGCCGGAGCCGGTCGGCCCCGCGCTCGCGGGGGTTGCCCCGAGGCGGGCCCGCACCCGGTCCTCCTGGAGGTGTCGGCCCCGCGCTCGCGGGGGTTGCCCGGCGTAGCGCCGCTCGACCGCGCGGGAGTCGGAGTCGGCCCCGCGCTCGCGGGGGTTGCCCCCTGGCGTCGAGGGTCCTCGGCCGCCCCGTCGAGTCGGCCCCGCGCTCGCGGGGGTTGCCCCCTTCGCCTGGAGTGCGGGTACGAGGTTCAGCAGTCGGCCCCGCGCTCGCGGGGGTTGCCCCCCGCGCCAGGGGCAAGCCCTGCCGCCGAGGAGGTCGGCCCCGCGCTCGCGGGGGTTGCCCCTCCAGGCCGTGCGGGTAGTGGGTCGGTTCGCCGTCGGCCCCGCGCTCGCGGGGGTTGCCCGACCGCGCCGAGGACCAGGGTGGCGATCATGCTGTCGGCCCCGCACTCGCGGGGGCTCCCCCGTGTGTGCCCATAGAGACGCAGCAGGCCGGACTGGACAGGCGGACCGTCGGCCGGTTCGAGAACGGGCCCGTGCCGCCCACGCTCGACAAGTTCAGCGCGATCGCCCGTGCAATCGGGGTGCCGCTCCGGCGACTGCTCCGTGATGGATGACGCTGACCGGCCGCACCGTGGTACGGCCGGTCAGGGCTTGCGATGCTTCCCCGCCGGCTTCTTCGGAGGTTGAGCCGAAGACATCGGAATCACCTCGTCGCCGTCGATGCCGTGCAGGAGGCGCTGTGCGGCAGCGTAGTTCGGCGCGATCGTCTCCGGTACCCACTGGTAGCCGTCCCAGCAGGAGATGAGTCGAGGTGCGCCCTGGTACAGGTGGGCCGGTGCGGTCTCGTGGCCGATGGTCGCGGCCTTGAGTTCGCCGACCGGCCGACGCCGCGCGTCCCGCCGCGCTGCCCACTGCCCCAGGGGTTCGTCCTCGTCCATCTGGTCCTCCTCCGCGACGGGGCAGCCCAGAGTACCGGCAGTCAGCAGGGGAGGAGCCAGCTCGGGCCGCTCGGATCCCCGATCCAGACCCGCTGGTCCTCGCCGCTCACCATGAGGCCGAACGCGTCCTGTCCCGGGCTACCGACCTTCTCCCAGCGTTCGACAGTTCGGGGACGAGGAACACATCCCGGCTCGACTGCTCGCCGCGCACCTGTCCACGCATATCGACCACATCACTGCGGTCCTGCCGAACGCAGGCACCCACCGGGGCGCGCTCACCATCGCCGCTGGAGAGACCGCGGCTCTGGCCGGATGGACCCACTGGGACCTCGGCGACTACTCGCACGCCGGTCACTACTACCGGACGGCTCGACTCGCGGCCGACCGCGCCGGACACGGCCCGCTGCATGCCCTCGCCCTGGGCTACGCCTCGTACGGGGTGGATGCAGCGACGGCTCGGCAGATGCTCGCCGCTGCACAGGAGAATGTCCGGGGCCGAGGCCTGGAAGCGGCCCGGGCCTGGCTCGCCGCAAGGGAAGCCGAGGAGGCCGCGGCGGACGGCGACAGGGAGTCGGCACTGCGTGCACTGGACCGCGCCCGGACTGCCTTCGACTACGCGGAGCCCGACACCGCTCCGGCCTGGTTTTCCTTCTTCGGCGAAGCACGCCTCAGCTCAATGACGGTGGCGACCTACGCCAAGCTGCGACACCGAGACCTCGGCGCGGCCGCAGACCAGACCCTGGCCGACCTGGGCGAAGACGACCGGAAGATCAGGGTCGCAGTGCTCGGAGACGTCGCGGCCGGCTACCTCACGGCGGGCGCCGTCGACCAGGCCGTCGAGATCGGCCGCCGCGCCCTCGCCGCCACGCTCGAAGCCCAGACGACCATGGGTCGAGTACGGCTGTCCGCACTGGCCGACCAACTCCCGGCATCGCCGGCGGCCCAGGCCTTTCGAGACGAGATCCGGGCCTCCTTGGAGCAACTGCCGATCAGCTTCGCGTCTCTGCGGCCACCCAGTCCAGGTAGGCGGCGGATCCAGTGATCACCGGCACCCCGACGACCTCCGGCGTGTCGTAGGAGTGCAGCTCAACGATGCGCGCGGACAGCCGATCAGCCAGGCTCGCCCGGGACTTGAAGTCGATCCGCCACTCGGCGGAGTCCTGCACCCCGCCGTCCCACCAGTAGACGGACTGGACGCGGTAGACCTGCGCACACGCGGCCAGGCGGTCACGGATGACCGCCGAGGCGAGCTCACGGGCCTTCGTCTCGTCGTCATGGGTCGTCGTCACCACAACGAAGTCACCGGTCGTCATACCGTGACGGTACCCGGCATCAACCGCCGCCCCCAATCTGCCCAGCGGACTTACCCCACAGCGCGCCAGCCAGCTCCCGACCTCGGGCGGGTACCCCTGCCAACGGTCCTCAAGCATCGTCTCAACCTCCACGTACGAGTACGCTTCGAGAGCGTAGGCCACGACACCGACAACCAGCCCTGGGACAAGGAGAGATGGCAACAACGCATCGGCTGTTCGACGAGCCCTCTACCAATCGAACTGAATCAATCAGGCCCCTCGCCCGCTAATCACCGCAGGTCAGGAAGTATCGGCCCCGCGCTCGCGGGGATTGCTCCGCGATGACCTCCGGCGCCAGGGCGGCCTCACGATCGGCCCCGCGCTCGCGGGGATTGCTCCCGGCTCACCTGCCTGTAACCCGCTGACCTGACATCGGCCCCGCGCTCGCGGGGATTGCTCCCAGGTGGCTCGGCCTGGGGTAGACCATGGCTGATCGGCCCCGCGCTCGCGGGGATTGCTCGTGGTTTGAGGCCTATTCCATGGCGGCCGAGCTATCGGCCCCGCGCTCGCGGGGATTGCTCCTCAAGCTGGCGGTACTCCTCCAGTGGCAGGGCATCGGCCCCGCGCTCGCGGGGATTGCTCCGTGCCCACGCCGTTCAGCTCGGTCGAGTACTCATCGGCCCCGCGCTCGCGGGGATTGCTCCCGAACCCGGCCGAACACGCCCTCCTGGCCGTGATCGGCCCCGCGCTCGCGGGGATTGCTCGCGGGTACTCAGTTCGAGCTCCCCCGGAAACGGATCGGCCCCGCGCTCGCGGGGATTGCTCTTGGTGTGCCACTCTGGCGCCTGTTCCACGGGTAAGCCCTGGCCGGTCGCACCGCCGTACGGCCGGCCAGGGAGTCACTTCTCGGGGTTCGGCGGCGGGTCGTTCGGCGGGGGCGGGGTCTTCGGGGCGGCCGGCGGTGACTTCGGCCCACCGATCCCGCCCGAGCCACCGCTGGGGTCCTTCTGCGGGTTCATCTCGTCCTCCTCAACCTCCGGTACCGCCGGGATATCGTCCGGCGGCATGGTGGGGCGCTTGTGTACCCGGGTCGGGCCTCGGGAGCCGCGGCCCTTCTCTTGCCACCGGCCCTGTGCGTTTGGGGGTACTGTGCCGCCCATCGCGTCCTCCTCCTGCTGGGGGTCACCATCGTGACGTGGCCAGTGGCCTAGCTGCCGAACGTCCCGCCAATCCCGGTGGGACGGGCGCACGACATGCAGAGGACCCGGGAGTGCAGTACGACCCAGACCCGCATGAGGTCCTCCACCCCGCCGTACGGGGGCGGGGGGGGGGGGGGGGGGGGGGGGGGGGGGGGGGGGGGGGGGGGGGGGGGGGGGGGGGGGGGGGGGGGGGGGGGGGGGGGGGGGGGGG
>NZ_JBWKER010000002.1:258229-310750 GCF_056435345.1 Kitasatospora sp. NPDC043950 | reverse complement strand
AACCGTGACCGTGGGGACCGCCCGTCGGGTGGTTTCAACCGCGATGACCGTGGTGGCGACCGTGGCGGCTTCCGTCGTGACGACCGCCCCTCCGGCGGTGGCTTCAACCGTGACCGTGGCGATCGCCCGTCGGGTGGTTTCAACCGCGATGACCGTGGTGGCGACCGTGGCGGCTTCCGTCGTGACGACCGCCCCTCCGGTGGCGGCTTCAACCGTGACCGTGGCGACCGCCCGTCCGGTGGCGGCGGTTTCCGTCGCGATGACCGTCCGGGCGGCTTCAACCGTGACCGTGACGACCGTCCGCGTCGTGACGACCGTCCGTCCGGTGGCGGCTTCAACCGTGACCGCGACGACCGCGGTGGCTTCCGTCGTGACGACCGCCCCTCCGGCGGTGGCTTCAACCGTGACCGTGGGGACCGCCCCTCGGGTGGTTTCAACCGCGATGACCGTGGTGGCGACCGTGGCGGCTTCCGCCGTGACGACCGCCCCTCCGGTGGCGGCTTCAACCGCGACCGCGGCGACCGTCGGGACGACCGCGGCGGCTACCGCGGCAACCGCGACGACCGCCGTGACGACCGGGGCGGCTACGACGACCGTCGTGGCAACTACGAGCCCGTCAAGCGCCTGCCGATCCCGGAGGACGTCACCGGCTTCGAGCTGGACGGGGACGTGCGCCAGGAGCTCAAGAGCCTTCCCAAGACGCTCGCGGACGATGTCGCCCGCAACCTGGTGATGGTGGCCCGCCTGCTCGACACCGAGCCGGAGGAGGCCTACCAGTTCTCCCGCGTCGCGCTCCGTCTGGCCTCCCGCGTGGCCGCCGTCCGTGAGGCGGCCGGTTTCGCCTCGTACATGACGCAGCGGTACTCCGAGGCGCTGACCGAGTTCCGTGCCGCCCGTCGGATGACCGGCCGCGCGGACCTGTGGCCCGTGATGGCCGACTGCGAGCGCGGTCTGGGCCGTCCGGAGCGGGCACTGGCGATGGCCGGTGAGCCCGAGGTGAAGCAGCTGGACAAGGCCGGCCAGGTCGAGATGCGCCTGGTGTCCGCCGGCGCCCGCTCCGACATGGAGCAGTTCGACGCGGCCGTGGTGACCCTGCAGAGCCCGGAGCTGGCCTCCAGCGCCGTGCACCCGTGGACCGCGCGTCTTCGGTACGCCTACGGCGAGGCGCTGATCGCGGCCGGCCGTGGCGACGAGGCCCGTGACTGGTTCGCGAAGGCGGCCGAGGCCGACACCGACGGCACGACCAACGCGGCGGAGCGCCTGGCCGAGATCGACGGCGTGGAGTTCGTGGACGCGCTCGACCCGGAGATGGCCGAGGAGGAGTCCGAGCAGGCCGACGCCCCGGCGAAGAAGCGCGGCGGCGAGGCCTCCGACGACCGCGTCATCTTCGAGGACGAGGAGGACGTCGAGGAGTACTACGACGAGGACGACCTCGAGATCGACGAGGAGTTCGACGGCGTGGTGCCCGCGCGCGCCGCCGAGGCCAAGGACGAGGCCAAGGACGAGGCGAAGGCTGACGCCGAGGCCAAGGGCGACGCCCGCAGCTGAGCGGCTCCGACCGACGAGTGAGGCCCTGCCTGCTTCCCCTGGAATTCCAGGGGAAGCAGGCAGGGCCTCTTCGCGTTTCGGCGGGGAACCTAGCCCAGTTCGAGGTTGCGCAGCACCAGTCCGGTGGCCGGCTTCGGCCCGAAGGAGGTGGACTTGCGCGGCATGGTGACGCCCTGTTCGGCGAGCCTGCGGACCACGCTCTCCCGGACCGGGTGCAGCAGGACGGCGGTGCCGCCGGTGCGCGCGGCCTCCTGCTCGGCGGCTGCGGCGGTGTGCAGGTAGCCGATGTCGTCCGGGCCGTCGGGGACGTGCCAGGTGCGGTCGAGCAGGGTGGCGTGCAGGACCGTGGCGTCCAGGTGGCGCCACTCCTCGGGCCGGTTGTGCGGCACGGTGGCGTCGAGCAGTGCCTCCTCGGGCTCGCCGAGCAGCCAGTACACGCCGTCCCCGCCGGTCAGTATGAAGCCGTTGCCGCCGTGCCGTTTCTGTTCGGCGAGCGCCTGGAGGGCGGCGGTCAGCGGGCCGGGGACCTCCTTGACCTTCCACTGGTCGCCGAGCCTCTCCAGTGCCTCGGCCACGGGCAGCCGGTACAGCACCCGGTGGATGGCCCGGACTCGCAGCGGGTAGCGGGCGGTGTCCACCAGGAGCACCAGGCCGCGGTCCCACGGGCTGCGCGGCAGGTGGCGGTGCTCGCGCTGGAGGCGGAGGTACATCTCCCAGCGGTGGTGGCCGTCGGCGATCAGGGCCCGGCAGGTGGCGAGGTCGCGGCTGATCTCGGCGATCTCGGCGGGGTCGGCGACGGCCCAGAGGCGGTGGTGGGTGCCGTCGCTGGTGGCCGTGGAGAGCAGCGGCTCGCCCTGGACGGTCCGTTCGATGACGCCGGAGGCGCCGCCGCCGCCGCGGTAGGTGAGCAGCAGCGGTTCGAGGTTGGCCCGGGTGGTGCGCATCAGGCCGACCCGGTCGGCGACCGGCCGCGGCATCACGTCCTCGTGGGGGAGGACCACGCCGGCCTCGCGACCGCTCACCGCGAGGGCCCCGATCAGCCCGCGCTGGAGCAGTTCGGGGGAGTCGCCGCTGGCGGGCACGCGCTGCTCGTAGACGTAGAGCGCGGGCGCCGCGTCGGCGGCGAGGATCCCCTCGCGCTGCCAGGCGGCCAGGAGCCGGGCGGCGTGCCGGTACTTGGTGTCGCGGTCGGGCCGATCGCCGGCGTCCTCGGGCTCGGGCCTGGGCAGGATCAGCCGGACCACGTTGTGCGGGTCGGCGGTCTCCAGGTCGAGCCGGCGGCCGGGGTCGACGACGTCGTACGGCGGTGACATGACCGCGGCCAGGGCACCGACCCGATCGGGGACGTAGCGCAGGCCTCGGAAGGGTGACAGGGACAGGCCTGCGGTGGCGACGTGCCCGGGATTGCCGGGGCCGCCCTCGGGAGTCTCGACTCCGTCTTCTGCACTGGGTGTGCTCATTCTGGGCATCGTAACCGGGTACGCGTTGTTGAGAGATCGGAATACCCGTGCTGACCTGTGGGACGGGTGTGCGACCGAGGGCGAGGTACCGCATGGACGACGGGCAGGAACGGCTGGACGGCAGCGGCCCGGCCGAGCAGGGCGGGCCGGCCGGCGTCGGCGGCGGGGGCGCTCCGGCGCACGGCGGCGTGCCGGCGCAGGGGCGTTCCGGCGAGCCGACCGGGGACGTGTACGACTGGTTCCGGCGCGGCGGCAGGCTGCTGGCCCAGGGCAACCCGGCGGCCGCCGAGCAGCTGCTGGTCCGGGCGGCGGCGGCCGAGCCGCAGTCGCGCAGCATCCGGGAGACGCTGGCGCGAGCCCAGTTCGACACCGGTTCGTACGCGGCGGCGCTGGAGAACTTCCGGGCCGTCGCGCTGGCCGATCCGTCGGACGACTACGCTCAGTTCGGGTGGGGCGTCGCGGCGGCCCGGCTGGGCGACTTCGAGACGTCCGCCGAGCACCTGGCGCTGGCCGTGGCCATGCGGCCGGGCACCGAGCACTACCAGGCGGCGCTGCGGCAGACCAGGGCGACCCTGGCGGCCCGCGCCGGGGCGTTCGGCCCGCTGCTGCCCGGGGCACCCGGGTACCTGGCGCCCCCGCCGGGCCCGGACGGGGCGCCGACGGGCGACGCCGGTGCGGACGACGAGGTCTGACCGGCTCGGGGCCCACCTGCTCAAGGGCCCACCGGCTCAAGGGCCACCCGCTCGGGGGCACCCGAGGAAGCGAACGACGCAGTGAATGAGGTAGCGCAGCCATGACCGAGACGGCCACCACCGTGCGACGGACCGCCCCCGGCGGCAGCGAGCAGCCGCTGACCGAGGCGTACGACACGGCGCTGCTGGACCTGGACGGCGTGGTCTACGCGGGCCCGCACGCGATCGAGCACGCCGTGGACGCGCTGGCCGCCGCCCGGACGGCCGGGATGCGGCTCGCGTACGTGACCAACAACGCCTCCCGCCCGCCGCGGGTGGTGGCCGAGCACCTGACCGGGCTGGGCGTGCCGGCCGAGCCGGCCGACGTGATCAACTCGGCGCAGGCGGCCGCCCGGGTGGTCGCCGAGAAGGTGCCGGCCGGGGCGAAGGTGCTGGTCGTGGGTGGCCCGGGGCTGGAGGAGGCTCTGGCCGAGCGCGGGCTGGTCGCCGTCCGCTCGCTGGCCGAGGAGCCGCTCGCGGTGGTCCAGGGCTACGACCCGTCGGTCGGCTGGGCGCAGCTGGCGGAGGCCGCGTACGCGGTGCAGCAGGGGCTGCCGTGGGTGGCCTCCAACACCGACCTGACCATCCCGACCGCGCGCGGCATCGCGCCCGGCAACGGGACGCTGGTGGCGGCGGTGCGGGCGGCCGCCGGGGTGGACCCGGTGGTGGCGGGCAAGCCGCAGCCGCCGATGCACCGGGAGACCGTGCTGCGGACCGGCGCGCGGCGGCCACTGGTGGTCGGCGACCGGCTGGACACCGACATCGAGGGCGCGTTCAACGGCGGGGTGGACAGCCTGCTGGTCTTCACCGGGGTGACCACCCCGGCGCAGCTGCTGGCGGCCCCGGCCGAGCACCGGCCGACCTACCTGTCGGCGGACCTGCGCGGGCTGCTGGAGCCGCACCCGGCGGTCACGACCGGGGCGGACGGCTTCGGTTGCGGCGGCTGGGCCGCGTCGGCCGCCGGTGGCGTGCTGCGGCTGGACGGCGGCGGGGACCGCTGGGACGGTCTGCGGGCGCTGTGCGCGGCGGCGTGGACGGCGCTGGACGCGGACGGCGCACCGGCCGACGGGCGCAAGGCCCTGGCCGAGCTGGGGTTCTGAGCCGCCGCGCGGCGCTCAACGCGAGGGCGGTCGGGCCCGGAGCACTTGGGTCCGGAGCGCTCGGGTCCAAGAGGGAAGGAGCACGGCGGCCGGGTTCAGAGCAGGGTGCGCAGCCGCAGCAGATCGCGGAAGCTCGCCTCCAGCCGGATCCGGCCGCCCGCCCAGGCGGACGCGAAGTTGAGCCCGCCGAAGACCACGGCGACCAGGTCGTCGCTGCTCATGGTGAGCCGGATCGCCGCCTTCTCGGCCGGGGCGCCGGGGGCCGAGGCGAGGTCGTGGATCCGGCCGTCGCGCAGTTGGCCGGTGAAGGTCAGGTCGAGGTCGGTGATCCGGCAGCTGAGCGAGCGGTCGAGAGCGGCCGCCCTGCGGACGTCACCGGTGGACTTCGCCATGTTCCGGCTGAGCTGTTCCAGCGCCTCGCGGCACTCCTCGGCGTTGGCCATGGCGGTGGTTCCCCTCCCTGGGTTCCCCGGTGGTTGCGGCAGGTGACGGCGATGGTCCCTGCCGGGCCACGGTACCGCAGGCGGGTTTTGGCGGTAGCGTCGTCCGTGGGGTGCCCGGATCGGCCCGGGCACCGACGGCGACGGAGCGATGCGCGCAGGCGCTAAGGAGGCACCCGGATGCTGCCGAGGACGGTGCGGGGAGTGGTGGAGGTCGCCGCCGGGCTGGCGGAGGAGGTCGGCAAGCGGGTCGTCGGGACGGCGGCCGTGATCCTGGAGCGGACCGGGGTCGACGTCACCGAGGTCGAGCGCCGGCTCGGCGGGCAGTTCCCGCCGTCGGCGAAGACGCTGCAGACGCTGGCGGAGGAGGCGGTCACCGCCGGGCGGGCCGGGGTGGACCTGGCCGTCGGGGTGGCGCGCGGCGAGGTGGAGAAGGCCTTCGAGAAGGTCGGCGACCAGGTGATGAAGGTCGGCGTGGTGCTCGCCTATCTGGAGAGCAAGCTGCGCGAGGTCGAGGAGGAGGCCGAGCCCGCGGTGCGGTCGGCCGGGTTCGACGAGGCGGCGGAGCCGGCGCCGGCGCCCCGGGCGGACGACCTGTTCGGGCGCGGCTGGGAGCGGGCGGACGAGCAGCCGGCGGCCCCGGCGGCGGGGGAGCCGGTAGTGGCCGAACGGGTGGAGGTGGACGAGCCGGTCGAGGTCGACCCGCCCGTCCCGCCGGTACGGCCGTCGCTACCGGGGAAGGCCGCCGCGAAGCGGACCCCGGCGAAGGAGCCCACGGCAGCGGAGCCGGCCCCGGCGGAGCAGACCTCGGCGGAGAAGGCCCCGGCGGCGGGCCGGGCCGGGGTGAAGAAGTCCCCGGCGAAGAAGGCGGCGGCCAAGAAGCCGGTGGCCAAGAAGACGGCCGCCAAGAAGACGACCGTGCGCAAGACGGCCGTCAAGAAGACCGCCACCGCGCAGCAGACCGCCGCCGAGCCGCCCGCGCAGCCCAAGACGCCCGCGAAGCGTACGGCGACGAAGAAGACCACCGTCCGCAAGGCCACCAGCACGAAGAAGCCCGATGACCGGACCAGCTGAAGCCGTCGAACCGCTCGGCGTGGAACCGACCCCGACCGGCCACCCCGTCGTGGACGCCGGGCTGGCCCGGCTGGAGGCCCTGGACGGGGTCCCGGCCGAGGCACACGTCGAGGTGTACGAAGATGTTCACCAGCGGCTGGCCGACACGCTGGCCGCGCTCGACCAGGAATGACCCTGGAACGACCCGCAGGACCCGTAGGAGCTGAAACACCAGTGGCAGTGGCACGACGCCGACTCGACGCGGAGCTGGTCCGCCGCAAGCTGGCCCGGTCGCGTGAGCACGCGTCCGAGCTGATCGCGGCCGGCCGGGTGACCGTCGGAGGCACCACCGCGACCAAGCCGGCCACCCAGGTGGAGACCTCGGCCGCGGTCGTGGTGGCCGAGGACGACAACGACCCCGACTACGTCTCGCGCGGCGGGCACAAGCTGGCCGGGGCGTTCGCCGCCTTCGTCCCGCAGGGCCTGGTGGTCGAGGGCCGCCGGGCGCTGGACGCGGGCGCCTCCACCGGCGGCTTCACCGACGTCCTGCTGCGGGCCGGCGCGGCCGGCGTGCTGGCGGTGGACGTCGGCTACGGGCAGCTCGCGTGGTCGCTGCAGAGCGACGAGCGGGTGACGGTGATGGACCGCACCAACGTCCGGGAGCTGACCCTGGGGCTGATCGGCGGCACCCCGGTCGACCTGGTGGTCGGCGACCTGTCGTTCATCTCGCTGGGCCTGGTGCTGCCCGCGCTGGCCGCCTGCGCGGCCGGGGACGCGGACCTGGTGCTGATGGTCAAGCCGCAGTTCGAGATCGGCAAGGAGCGCCTGGGCAGCGGCGGGGTGGTGCGCAGCCCCCAGCTGCGCGCCGAGATGGTGCGCCAGGTCGCCGGGCAGGCGTGGGAGCTCGGGCTGGGCGTGCGCGCCGTCACCGCGAGCCCGCTGCCGGGCCCGTCCGGGAACGTGGAGTACTTCCTGTGGCTGCGCCGGGACGCCCCGCAGCTGGATCCCGCCGAGGCGGACCGGGCCGTCGCGGAGGGGCCCCGATAGGGTGCTGTGGGGGCGTCCGGTCCGTCATGCTGTGTGACGCGGCCGTACCGGGGCCGAAGGCGACCCGGCAGGCGTGAGGGAGAGGGCAGCGGCATGAGCGATGAAGAACGTACGGTCTTCCTGATCGCGCACACCGGCCGGGCGGCGGCGCTGCGCAGCGTCGAGGCCTTGGTGCACGGGCTGCTGAAGGCGGGCATCCGGATCAGACTGCTCGCCTCCGAGGCGCTGGACCTGGACCTGCCGGACGGGGTCGAGAAGGTGGCCGGGGGGCCGGGTGCGGCGGACGGCTGCGAGCTGATCCTGGTCGCCGGCGGGGACGGGACGCTGCTGCGCGGGGCGGAGCTGGCCCGCGAGCACGGGCTGCCGATGCTCGGGATCAACCTGGGCCGGGTCGGGTTCCTCGCCGAGGCCGAGCGGGACGATCTGGCCGTGGTGGTCGAGCGGGTGGTCGACGCCGACTACGAGGTCGAGGAGCGGATGACGATCGACGTCATCGTCCGCACCAACGGCGATGTGGTGCACCAGGACTGGGCGTTGAACGAGGCGTCGATAGAGAAGGCGTCCCGGGAGCGGATGCTGGAGGTGGTGACCGAGGTGGACGGCCGCCCGGTCTCCAACTTCGGCTGCGACGGCGTGGTGTGCGCGACGCCGACCGGTTCCACCGCGTACGCGTTCTCCGGCGGCGGGCCGGTGGTGTGGCCGGAGGTGGAGGCGCTGCTGATGGTGCCGATCTCCGCGCACGCGCTGTTCGCCCGCCCGCTGGTGACCTCGCCGGACTCGGTGCTGGCCGTCGAGGTGCAGCCCAAGACCCCGCACGGCGTGCTCTGGTGCGACGGGCGGCGCACGGTCGAACTGCCCGCCGGCGCACGGGTGGAGGTCCGCCGGGGGCAGACCCCGGTGCGCCTGGCCAGACTGCACCGGGCGCCGTTCACCGACCGGCTGGTGGCCAAGTTCGCGCTGCCGGTGACGGGTTGGCGCGGGCGGGCGAACACCCACTGCTGACCGCCCGTCGGTTCGCCGGTCAGATCGCCAGCGGCGGGGTGTCGCCGGGCGGCCCGTACCGGCCGCCCGCCGTCGCCCGGGCGGCGGTCTCGGCGAGCCGCTGCACGGCGGCGGGGACGGCCGGGGCCGGCACGGTGAGCGGGATCCGGATGTGGTGCTCGAACGCGCCGTCCGAGCCGAACCGGTTGCCCGAGGCGATCCGCACCCCGGCGCGTTCCCCGGCCCGGGCCAGCGCCGCGCCGGACAGCCCGCCGGTGGACACCCAGAGCGAGAGGCCGCCGGGCGGTGGCGTGAACGACCAGCCCGGCAGGTGCTCGGGCAGTGCGGCGGCGAAGGCGTGCGCCGTCGCCCGCAGCCGGTCCAGCTGGTGCGCCCGGACGGCGGGCAGCGGCTCGCCCAGCAGTTCGGCGGCGATCAGCTGTTCCAGGACCGGCGTGCCGACGTCGCTGTAGACCCGGTCGGCGGCCAGCCGGCGCACCAGCGCGGGCGCGGCCCGGACCCAGCCGATCCGCAGGCCGCCCCAGAGCAGCTTGCTGGCCGAGCCGACGGTGACCACCTGGGTGGACCGGTCCAGCGCCGCCATCGGGCGCGGCAGCGGGACGGACTCCGGTACGCCCCAGCCGAGTTCGGCGGTGGTCTCGTCGACCAGGACGATGCTGCCGGCGGCCCGGGCGGCGGCCAGCAGCTCGCGGCGCTGCTCCTCGCCGATCAGCGCACCGGTCGGATTGTGGAAGTCGGGGATCACGTAGGCGACCTTGGGCGCGGCCCCGCGCAGCACCCCGCGCCACTCGGCGAGGTCCCACTCGGGCTGGGGGCGGTAGCCGTACGGCACCGGCACCAGGCGGGCGCCGGTGATCCGGAGCGCCTGAAGGGTGTGGGCGTAGCTGGGCGCCTCGACGGCGACCCGGTCGCCGCGACCGATCAGCGCCCGCTGGACCAGGTGCAGCCCGCCCATCGCGCCGGTGGTGACGAGGATCTGGTCGGGGGTGGTGGGCAGGCCGCGCTGGGTGTAGCGGCGGGCGAGGGCCTCGCGCAGCACCGGGACGCCGGTGGGGTAGTGGCCGTGCCCGGCGGCGTAGCAGGGCAGCTGCTCGACGGCCCGGACGGTGGCCTCGCCGAGGAACGGCTGCGGGGCCGGCAGGGCGGCGACCCCGAGGTCCAGGGTGCGGCCCTGCTCGTCCGGGGGGACGGGGTGCAGCGCGTCGCTGGGCGGCGGGGCGCCCTCGGGCAGGGCGGTCCAGCTGCCGGCGCCGCGGCGGCTGAGCAGGTAGCCGTCGGCGCGCAGGGTCTCGTAGGCGGTGGCGACGGTGGTGCGGCTCAGCTCCAGGGCGCTGGCGAGTTCGCGTTCGGCGGGCAGCCGGGCGCCGACCGGCAGGCGGCCCTCGGTGACCAGCAGCCGGATCTGCCCGGCGAGGGTCCGGTAGGCGGGGCGGCGGGCGGTGGCTGGTTCGGGCAGCCGGGCGGCGGCGAGCAGCCGGGCGAGCGCGGGCGGGGTGATGGTGGTGTGCCAGTCGGCCAAGGCTGATCAGTCCACTTGCTCGAAATTGGCCCTGGAGCGGGCTCTATTGGCCTGACCATCATGGCAGTGCGGCCGTCGAGTCCGCCACCGCCGGGGCCGCCCGGGGTGCAGCACCACCCGCAGGAGCGCCCGATGGCCACCACGACCACGCCCACGACCACGTCCGAACCCGCCCCGGAGGCCGCCCGGCCCCCGCTCGCCGCCCGGGTGCTCGGCGACACCCACGCCCTGGGCCGCCGGATCCCGCAGCTCGCCGTCGGCCTCTACCTGTACGGCGCGAGCATGGCGCTGATGCTGCGCTCCGGCCTCGGCCTCGACCCGTGGGACGTCTTCCACCAGGGCCTGCAACGCGTCGCCGGCCTCTCGGTGGGCACCTGGGTGACCATCTGCGGCGCCCTGGTCCTGCTGCTGTGGATCCCGATCCGCCAGCGCCCGGGCGTCGGCACCGTCGCCAACGTGCTGGTGCTGGGCGCCTCGATGGACCTCACGCTGCGGATGGTCGACGGCCCGCACGGGCTGCCCGCCCGGATCGCGCTGATGGCCGCCGCGATCCTGCTCAACGGCCTGGCCACCGGCCTCTACATCGGTGCCCGCCTGGGCCCCGGCCCGCGCGACGGCCTGATGACCGGCCTGCACCGGCGCACCGGGCGTTCGCTGCGGCTGATCCGCACCGGCATCGAGGTGACGGTGCTGGTCGCCGGTGTCCTGCTGGGCGGCACCGCCGGGGTCGGCACGGTCGCGTACGCACTGGCGATCGGCCCGCTGGTGCAGATCTTCCTGCCGTGGTGCACGGTACCGGGACCCGGGCAAACGCCCCGGAAGGGGTGAACTTCCGGGCACGGAGTTGCCGCGCGGCGTTGCCGCTCGTCGCGCGCCGGGGGTGGAACCTCGTAAGGTCGTCTCCGTGTTGGACGAGATGCGGATACGGGATCTTGGGGTCATCGACGACGCGGTGGTCGAACTCGCCCCCGGCTTCACCGCCGTGACCGGTGAGACCGGCGCCGGAAAGACCATGGTCGTGACCAGCCTCGGCCTGCTGCTCGGCGGTCGCGCCGACCCGGGCCTGGTGCGCAACGGGACCGGACGCGCCGTCGTCGAGGGCAGGCTGGAGCTGCCCGCCGGCTCCCCGGCGGCGATCCGCGCGGCCGAGGCCGGGGCCGAACTGGACGAGGGCGCCCTGCTGATCAGCCGGACCGTCTCCGCCGAGGGCCGCTCCCGGGCGTACGTCGGCGGGCGGGCGGTCCCGGTCGGGCTGCTCACCGAACTCGGCGAGGAACTGATCGCCGTGCACGGCCAGACCGACCAGCAGCGGCTGCTGCGCCCGGCCCGCCAGCGCGGCGCGCTGGACCGGTACGCGGGCGAGGCGGTGGCCGAACCGCTGACCCGCTACCGGGAGACCTACCGGAGCCTGCGCGAGGTCTCGGCCACCCTGGAGGAGCTGACCACCCGGGCCCGTGAACGCGCGCAGGAGGCCGATCTGCTGCGCTTCGGCCTGGACGAGATCGCCGCCGCCGAGCCGGTGGCCGGCGAGGACACGGAGCTGGCCGCCGAGGCCGAGCGGCTGGGCCACGCCGACGCGCTGTCCTCCGCCGCGACCCTCGCCCACGCCGCCCTGGCCGGGGACCCGGCCGACCCGGAGGCACTGGACGCGGGCACCCTGCTCGCGCAGTCCCGCCGCGCGCTGGACGCTGTGCGCCACCACGACGAGCGCCTCGCCGGCCTCGCCGACCGCCTCAACGAGGTCGGCTACCTGCTCGCCGACGTGGCCGGCGACCTGGCCGGCTACGCGGACGACCTGGACGCCGACCCCGTCCGGCTCGCCGTCGTCGAGGACCGCCGGGCCGTCCTGGCCCAGCTGCTGCGCAAGTACGGCGGCCCGGAGAACTCCCTCGCCGAGGTGCTCGCCTGGGCCGAGGCCGGCTCCGCCCGGCTCGCCGAACTCGACGGCGACGACGACCGGATCGACCGGCTCGGCGCCCAGGAGACCGCGCTGCGGGCCGAGTTGGCCGAGCTGGCGGCCGAGGTGTCGGGCGCCCGGCAGGCCGCGGCCGGGCGTTTCGCCGAGGCCGTCTCCGCCGAACTCGCCGAACTGGCGATGCCGCACGCCCGGGTGACCTTCTCGATCGCCCAGGTCGACGACCTGTCGGGGATCGAGGTCGACGGCCGCACCGTCGCCTACGGCCCGCACGGCGTGGACGAGGTCGAGGTGCTGCTCGCCCCGCACCCCGGCGCCCAGCCCCGCCCGATCGCCAAGGGCGCCTCGGGAGGTGAGCTGTCCCGCGTGATGCTCGCCGTCGAGGTGGTCTTCGCGGGCGCCGACCCCGTCCCCACCTACCTGTTCGACGAGGTGGACGCGGGCGTCGGCGGCAAGGCCGCGGTCGAGATCGGCCGCCGGCTGGCCAAACTGGCCGAATCCGCCCAGGTCGTGGTGGTCACCCACCTGCCGCAGGTCGCCGCCTTCGCGGACCGGCACCTGGTGGTGGAGAAGACCAACGACGGCACCGTGACCCGCAGCGGCGTCAAGGTGCTGAACGACGAGGAGCGGGTGCGCGAACTCTCCAGGATGCTGGCCGGACTGGAGGACTCCGAGCTCGGCCGGGCCCACGCCGAGGAACTGCTGGCCGCCGCCCGGGCCCCGCGCCACCGCTAGGGCGTGTCCGGCCGATCTTGCCGGACAGGGCCTGGGGCACTTCGCGTCGAGCGCCCGGCCGGACCTGCTGCGACAGGTCCTGGCCGGGGTGCCCGACCCGCCGACAGGGTCGGGTGGCCCTTGCGGACGGAAGGCGACGCGCCCCTGGTGGCGCCGACTGTCCAAGAGGGCCGCCGACCTGGCATGGTGGCGGCTGGACATTGGCTTTCCAGTCCCGAGCGCCGCCGACGGGCAACCCTCGCGAAGCGGCGCGCGAACCTGATCGAGTCGGATGCGAGAGAACGTGGACCATTCCGCCGCCCGGGCCGCCGCTGCCACCCCAGAACCGGGACAACTGCACGTGGTACTCGTCCTGGCCGCCAGCACCGGCGGCATCGGTGCCCACGTGCGCTCCCTGGCGCAGGGCCTCGTCGCGCACGGCGTGATCGTCACGGTGTGCGCCCCGGCCGGCACGGACGCGCTGTTCGGCTTCTCCCGCACCGGCGCCAGGTTCCACACCGTCGACATCACCCCCACCGCCGGCGCCCGCAGTGACGCCACCGCGATCGGTGAGCTGCGCCGGGCCTTCACCGGCGCCGACGTGGTGCACGCGCACGGGCTGCGCGCCGGACTGCTCGCCGACCTCGCCCTGCGCACGGCAGGCCGCTTCCCGGGCCTGCGCCCGGAGACCCCGCTGGTGGTCACCTCCCACCACGCGCTGCTGGCCACCGGCCTGGAACGCCGCCTGCAGCGGCTGATGGAGCGCCGGGTCGCGCGCGCCGCCGACCTCGTCCTCGGCGCCTCCTCCGACCTGGTCGCCCGGGCCCGCGAGCTGGGCGCCACCGACGCCCGGCTCGGCCCGGTGGCCGCCCCGCCGATGCCCGAGGGCCGGCTCGACCGGGCCGCGGCGCGCGCCGCGCTGCTCGGCGACGGCCCGGACCGGCCGCTGGTGCTGGCGGTCGGCCGGCTCGTCCCGCAGAAGGCCTTCGGGCTGCTGCTGGACGCCACCCGCGAGCTGTCCGTGCTGGACCCGGAGCCGCTGCTGCTGGTCGCCGGGGACGGCCCGGAGGCGGCCGGGCTGCGCGAGCGGGTCGCCGCCGAGAAGCTGCCGGTGCGGCTGCTCGGCTTCCGCACCGACGTGCCCGACCTGCTGGCGGCCGCCGACGTGGTGGTGGTCGCCAGTCGCTGGGAGGCCCGCTCGCTGGTGGTGCAGGAGTCGATGCGGGCCGGCGTGCCGGTGGTCGCCACCGCCGTCGGCGGGATCCCCGAGCTGGTCGGCGACGCGGCCGTGCTGGTGCCGGCCGGCGACCCGGTCGCGATCGGCCGGGCGGTGCGCGGGCTGCTGGCCGACCCGGCGGGCCGCGAGCGGCTGGTGGCGGCCGGCCGGCAGCAGGCCGAGACCTGGCCGGACGAGGCCGCCACCGTCGCCCAGGTGCTCAGCACCTATGACGAGCTGGTCCAGCGGCCCTAGGCCGCCGGACCGCCGGCCGCCGGGCTGCTAGACCGTCGCCTGCTCGACCCGCTCGGCCGCCAGGCCGTCCGGCTGGGCGGACAGGTAGGCGCCGCCGCAGGCGGTCAGCCGCAGTGCGGTGTCGATCAGCGGGACGTGGCTGAAGGCCTGCGGGAAGTTGCCGACCTGGCGCTTGAGCCGCGGGTCCCACTCCTCGGCGAGCAGTCCGAGGTCGTTGCGCAGCGCGAGCAGCCGGTCGAACAGCTCGCGCGCCTCCTGCACCCGGCCGATCATGGCGAGGTCGTCGGCCAGCCAGAACGAGCAGGCCAGGAAGGCGCCCTCGTGGCCGGAGAGGCCGTCGACGTTGTTGCCGCTCTCGTCGTGGGTCGGGTAGCGCAGCACGAAGCCGTCCTCGGTGGACAGCTCGCGCTGGATCGCCTCGATGGTGCCGATGACGCGCTTGTCGTCCGGCGGCAGGAAGCCGACCTGGGGGATGAGCAGCAGCGAGGCGTCCAGCTCCTTGCCGCCGTAGTACTGGGTGAAGGTGTTGCGCTCCGGGTCGTAGCCCTTCTCGCAGACGTCCCGGTGGATGGTCTCGCGCAGCTCGCGCCAGCGCTCCAGGTGGCCGTCGGAGGGGGCGTCCTCGGGGGTCTGCTCCAGCAGCTTGATCGTCCGGTCGACGGCGACCCAGGCCATCACCTTGGAGTGGACGAAGTGCCGGCGCGGGCCGCGGACCTCCCAGATGCCCTCGTCCGGCTCCTGCCAGTGGTCCTCCAGGTACTCGATCAGGCGCAGCTGGAGGTGGTGGGCGTGGTCGTTGCGGACCAGGCCGGTCATGTGGGCCAGGTGCAGGGCCTCGACGACCTCGCCGTAGACGTCCAGCTGGAGCTGGCCGGCCGCGCCGTTGCCGACCCGGACGGGCTGTGAGCCCTCGTAGCCGGGCAGCCAGTCCAGCGAGGACTCGGTGAGCTCGCGCTCGCCGGCGATGCCGTACATGATCTGGAGGTTCTCCGGGTCGCCGGCGACGGCGCGCAGCAGCCACTCCCGCCAGGCCTTGGCCTCGTCGCGGTAGCCGGTGCGCAGCAGCGAGGAGAGGGTGATCGCGGCGTCGCGCAGCCAGGTGTAGCGGTAGTCCCAGTTGCGCTCACCGCCGATGTCCTCGGGCAGCGAGGTGGTGGGGGCGGCGACGATGCCGCCGGTGGGGGCGTAGGTGAGGCCCTTGAGGGTGATCAGGGAGCGGATCACGGCCTCGCGGTAGGGGCCCTGGTAGGTGCACTGGGCGGCCCACTCGTGCCAGAAGTCGGTGGTGGCGTCGAGCATCTCCTCGGCGTCCGGGGCCTTCGGCGCGTCCAGGTGGGAGGCCTGCCAGGTCAGCGCGAAGGCGATCCGCTCGCCTGCGGTGACGGTGAAGTCGGCGTAGGTGGTCAGGTCGCGGCCGTAGGTCTCGGACTCGCCGTCCAGCCACACCGAGTCGGGCCCGGCCACGGCGACGGTGCGGTGGCCGCCGCCGGCCTGCTCGACCCGGTGCACCCAGGGCACGATGCGCCCGTACGAGAAGCGCATCCGCACCGCCGAGCGCATCCGGACGGTGCCGGACACGCCCTCGACGATCCGGATCACCTGGGGGACGGCGTCGCGGCCGGCCAGCGGGCGCGGCGGCATGAAGTCGATCACCCGGACGGTGCCACCCTGGGTGTCCCACTCCTGTTCCAGGACCAGCGAGTCGCCCCGGTAGCGGCGGCGGTCGGCGGGCACCGCGGGGGCGGCCGCGGTGGGCGGCGGGACCCTCAGATCGGCGGTGTCGGTGAAGCGGGGGAGGCCGAGGGCGGGGGCGGCCGGGGTGGGGGGTGCCGCGGGGGTGGGGACTTCGGTCGCGACGGCTTCGGCCGGACCGATCCGCCAGAAGCCGTGTTCATCGGTGCCGAGCAGGCCGGCGAACACGGCCGGAGAGTCGAAGCGGGGCAGGCAGAGCCAGTCCACCGCCCCGTCCCTGCTGACCAGGGCAGCGGTCTGCATGTCCCCGATGAGTGCGTAGTCCTCGATACGGCCGGCCACGTGGATCTCCAGTTCGCAATGTGGTCACGACGCATCGGCGATCTGGGGGAGCGAGCGGTCTGCGGGGCCGGAGCCCACCCCGGGACGTCCGGCTCGCCGAGGGGTGGTGGCGGGCCTTGCTGGAGTGTCCGCGCGGGGCTCGGTCGAGCCCCTGGGGTGGGAGGGGAGGAGCTGGAATACGGGGAGGTCCGGTCGCGCATCGGGGACCGGGAGTGTCCTGACCTCCCACGCCCTCCGCGTGCTCGTGCTGTCGGCGATGCGTCCGTGCAGCTTACGACGGACGAAAGGGGCGAAGCACGCGGGCGCAGCCTCGTGTGGCGCCACAATTCGGCGGAAATGCCGTGCATCGCGAGGACGCCGGGCAGGATGGTCCGGACGGATCAGTTCCGGCTGGTCCCAGTGGAGGGGCTGTCATGGCCCGAACGGAGTGCTCCGAAGTGGCCCGGTCCGGCCGGGGTGCGACCGGTGTGACTGCTGCGCCGGATGATGCGCCGGTGGTGCGCCCCGCGCACGCCCCCGGGGCGCCGCGAGCGGGCCGGAAGGCGTCCCGGTCGCGTCACTGATACCCTGGTATCCCGTGGACCGGTGGGATCAAACGCCCCGGACCAGCCGAATCGACGACCCCCCGAGTGCCGTGCACCGCACCGCCTCCCGTCGTTCGGCGAGTCGAGAGCATCCCGCCCACGTCACCTTCGACACGCGACCCACGGGAGCCCCCTCTTGGCACAGCCCCATTCCGGCAAGGCAGCGAACGGCCGCGCCGTGACGACCAAGCACCTCTTCGTCACCGGGGGTGTCGCCTCTTCGCTCGGCAAGGGCCTCACCGCCTCCAGCCTTGGCGCGCTCCTCAAGGCCCGCGGCCTGCGCGTCACCATGCAGAAGCTCGACCCGTACCTCAACGTGGACCCGGGCACCATGAACCCGTTCCAGCACGGTGAGGTCTTCGTCACGGACGACGGCGCCGAGACTGACCTGGACATCGGCCACTACGAGCGGTTCCTGGACACCAACCTGCACGGTTCGGCGAACGTCACCACCGGCCAGGTCTACTCCACCGTCATCGCCAAGGAGCGACGCGGCGAGTACCTGGGCGACACCGTCCAGGTCATCCCCCACATCACCAACGAGATCAAGTCCCGGATCCGCCGGATGGCGACCGAGGACGTCGACGTGGTGATCACCGAGGTCGGCGGGACCGTCGGCGACATCGAGTCGCTGCCGTTCCTGGAGGCCGTCCGCCAGGTCCGCCACGAGGTCGGCCGGGACAACGTGTTCTTCGTGCACGTCTCCCTGCTGCCGTACATCGGCCCCTCGGGCGAGCTGAAGACCAAGCCCACCCAGCACTCCGTCGCCGCGCTGCGCAACATCGGCATCCAGCCCGACGCGATCGTGCTGCGCGCCGACCGCGAGGTCCCGCAGGCCATCAAGCGCAAGATCTCGCTGATGTGCGACGTGGACGAGGAGGCCGTGGTCGCGGCCATCGACGCCAAGTCGATCTACGACATCCCCAAGGTCCTGCACGGCGAGGGCCTGGACGCCTACGTGGTGCGCCGGCTCGACCTGCCGTTCCGCGACGTGGACTGGACGACCTGGGACGACCTGCTGCGCCGCGTCCACGAGCCGCAGCACATCGTCAAGGTCGCCCTGGTCGGCAAGTACATCGACCTGCCGGACGCCTACCTGTCGGTGACCGAGGCGCTGCGCGCCGGCGGCTTCGCCAACAACGCCCGGGTCGAGATCAAGTGGGTGACCTCGGACGACTGCGAGACGCCCGAGGGCGCCCGGGCGCAGCTCGGCGACGTGGACGCGATCTGCATCCCCGGCGGCTTCGGCGACCGCGGTGTCAACGGCAAGGTCGGCGCCATCACCTTCGCCCGCGAGAACCGCGTCCCGCTGCTCGGCCTGTGCCTGGGTCTGCAGTGCGTGGTCATCGAGGCGGCCCGCAACCTGGCCGGCCTGCCCGAGGCCAACTCCACCGAGTTCGACGCCGCCGCCAAGCACCCGGTCGTCTCCACGATGGCCGAGCAGCTGGCCATCGTCGACGGCAAGGGCGACCTGGGCGGCACCATGCGTCTGGGCCTGTACCCGGCCAAGCTCGCCGAGGGCTCGATCGTCCGTGAGGTCTACGGCGGCGAGCAGTACGTCGAGGAGCGCCACCGCCACCGCTACGAGGTCAACAACGCCTACCGCGCGGACCTGGAGAAGACCGGCCTGCAGTTCTCCGGCCTCTCCCCCAAGGGCGACCTGGTCGAGTACGTCGAGTACCCGCGCGAGGTGCACCCGTACCTGGTGGCCACCCAGGCCCACCCGGAGCTGAAGTCCCGCCCGACCCGCCCGCACCCGCTGTTCGCGGGTCTGGTCAAGGCCGCCATCGAGATCAAGACCACCGCGGCCGAGTAAGTCGCCGGTCGTTCACCGGACGGCGGCCCCGCGATTCCCGCGGGGCCGCCGTCCGGCGTTAGATTGTGTCGTACTGACGAAAAGGGGAGAGCGATGGACGAGCAGCGCGACCAGGGGATCGCCGACGTGGCCGAGGAGTGGGAGGTCCGGGAGAGCCGGACGCCGTTCCAGGGCAAGGTCACCGGTGTGCGCAGCGAAGAGGTCCGGATGCCCGACGGCAGCTGGGCCCGCCGCGACTACCAGACCCACCCCGGCTCGGTCTCCGTGCTCGCCCTGGACGACAAGCAGCGGGTGCTGATCCTGCGGCAGTACCGGCACCCCGTCCGCCAGCGCCTGTGGGAGCTGCCCGCCGGCCTGCTCGACGTGCCCGGCGAGAACCCGTGGCACGCCGCGCAGCGCGAGCTGTACGAGGAGGCGCACTGCAAGGCCGGCACCTGGCGCATCCTCGCCGACTACTACACCTCCCCGGGCGGCACCGACGAGGCGCTGCGGATGTTCCTCGCCACCGACCTCGCGGAGGCCGAGGGCGAGCGCTACGCGGCGGAGGGCGAGGAACAGGAGATCGAGGTCGCCTGGGTGCCGGTGTCCGACCTGATCCGGCTGATCCACGCCGGGCGGCTGCACAACCCGACCCTGGTCACCGGCACGCTCGCCGTGCACGCCGCGCTCACCGGACCGGACGGGCTGGACGGACTGCGCCCGGCGGACTCGCCCTGGCCGGCCCGGCCCTTCGAGGGGTGAGCGAACGGCCCGTACGCCTCCTGAGCACCCTGCTGTTGATCCGCAAGGGTGATTTACCGGTTCGTACGACCGGATGTCACCTCGGCTGAGCCGGACGGTCGAACTACGCTTCGCAGACAGGGCGCCCGTCCCGGGCCGCCTCCGCTGAGGCCGGATGACGTCGGGAGTGGCACGGGTGGCGAGGAAGACGGCGACGATGGACCCCGGCCCCGACGCGCCCGTCGGGGCCGTTCCGGGCCTCGACCGGCTGCCGGCCGGGCCCGCGCTGTTCGTCGGGCGGCGCACCGAACTGGCCGCGCTGCGGGCGGCCGCCGCGCGCCCGGCCACCGGCCGCAGCCCGGTGCTGGTCCTGGCCGGTCGCCCCGGCTCCGGCCGCACCACGCTGGCGGTCCGCTTCGCCCGCACCGCCGCCGCGGACCACCCCGACGGTGTGCTCTTCGCACGTCTGTCCGCCCCCGACGGCGGCCGGGTGGCGCCCGCCCGGGCCGCCCGCCTGCTGCTGGAGCAGCTCGATCCCGAGGCCCCCGTGCCGCTGCCCGGCGCCACCGGGGACGGGCGGGACGAGCCCGCCTGCGTCGCGCTGCGCGAGGCGCTCGTGGGCCGCCGGGTCCTGCTGGTGCTGGACGACGTCCGGGACGCCGGGCAGCTGTGGCCGCTGCTCGCCGACGAACCCGGCTGCCTGGTGCTCGCCACCACCGCCGGGCCGCTCACCGGCATCGAGGACATCGACCCGGTGATCCTCGGCGGGCTCGACCGGCAGGCCTCCGGCGAACTGCTCGCCGACCTGGTCGGCGGCACCCGGATCTCCTGCGACCCGGTCGGCGGCGCCGACCTGGCGGAGGCCTGCGCGGCCCGGCCGGCCGCCCTGCGGCTGATGGCCGGATGGCTGCGCGGCGACCCGAAGGCGGCCGTCACCGAGGCGGCGCGCGAGCTCACCCGGGTGGTGGGCGAGGAGTCGGCACGGTCGGCGGCGCCGAAGGGGGAGGGGGAGAAGGCGGAGAAGCCCGTTCAGGGGCCGAAGACCGCCCAGGCGCCGACGCCCGGGAAGGCCGCGAAGCCGGTACAGGGGGCGGCCCCGGGGAAGGCCGCGAAGTCCGTACAGGGCGCGGCGTCGGGGAAGGCCGCGAAGCCCGTACAGGGGCCGAAGGCTGCCCAGGTGTCGACGCCCGGGAAGGCCGCGACGCCCCCACCGCCGGGGGAGAAGCCGGCCGAGGGCCCGCCGCCGGAGCCCGCCGCCGGCGAGACGGCCGGGGAGCAGGCGGCCTGGGTGAAGCCCGGCCCGGAGCCGGCCGAGCCGGTGCCCGTCCCCGACAGCGACCCGCTGATCGGCGCGTTCACCCTGCTGTACGGCACCCTCCCGGCCGCCCAGGCGCGGATGCTGCGCACCCTCACCCTGGCCCCGGCGCAGACCGCCGACCCGCGCACCGCCTCCGCCCTGGTCGGCTGCCCGGCACCGGAGGCGGCCGTGACGCTCGCCGCACTGGCCGAACGGGAGCTGCTCGGCCAGGAGGCGCCGGCCGCCGACGGCAGCCCGCGCTACCGGGTGCCCGGGCGCCTCTACCCGAGGCTGGTCCGGCTGCGCGAGCAGGAGGACCGGCCCGCCGAGACCGAGCTCGCCCGGGCCCGGCTGCTGGAGCGGCTGGTCCGGCTCACCGAGTCGGCCCGCGCCCTGCTGGACCCGGCGGGCAGCGGCCCCGGGCCCGACCCGCTGCCCGCCGCCCTGCGGCTGGGCTCGGCGGAGCACGCCCGGGAGTGGCTGCTCGGCGAGCGGGACCTGCTGCTCGGGGCGGTGGCCGACGCGATCGGCCAGGGCGACCTGGACGGCTCGGCGGGCCGGCTGGTCACCGCGCTGCTGAGGGCGCTGCCGCTGACCGGCGCCGCCGCCCCCGCCGACCTCTACCGGCTGCACGAACTGGTGCTGACCGTCGCCGAGCGGCACGGCAGACCCCGCCGGGCCTCGGCCGCGCTGCTCAACCTGGGCGACCTACAGGCCGCCGCGGGCCGCTGGGAGCAGGCCGTCACGCACTACCGGGCCGCCCTGGAGCACGCCCGCACGGCCGGGGACGAACCACTCTGCGCCCGGGCCCTGGAGGGTGCGGCCGGCTGCCACCGGGCGCTCGGCGACGCGGTGCGCGCCGCCGACTGGTACGGGCGGGCACTCGGCCTGCGGCAGTCGATGGGGGAGCCCGCCGCCGAGGCCCGGCTGCTCGCCCGGGTGGCCGAGGCGCACGCCGCGCAGCGCCGTTTCGACGAGGCGGACCGCGAGTACCGGGCCGCGCTGGCGGTGTTGCGCAGGCTCGGCGACGAGCGCGGCCGGGAGGCCGTCGGGGCCGCCCTCGCGGACCTGCGGGAACGGGTCGACGCCGGGTGGTGAGGGGTCTTTCGGAGGTATTGTCGAAGATGCCCGGTTAACACACCTTTGGTGGGAAGATCGCAAGGGAAGCCTACGAACCTGCCAATGTGTTCGGCAGATTTATTCACTTTGGAAGGCTGACACGCCGACTGGGCTTCATTACACTCGAACTCAGTCGCGCAGCGATCCCCGCCCCGGGCTGCCCCGGAGGCTTCCCCACGTGCGCGTCGCCCGCCGGTCTTCTCCGGTAGGGACCCCCATGGCAAGAGGACGTGTTTAGCCGTGAAGGTCGGCATCCCCCGCGAGGTCAAGAACCACGAGTACCGCGTGGCCATCACGCCCGCCGGCGTGCATGAGCTGGTCCGCAACGGACACGAGGTCTACATCGAGGACAACGCCGGTGTCGGCTCCTCGATCCCCAACGAGGAGTACGTGGCCGCCGGCGCCACCATCCTCCCCACCGCCGACGAGGTGTGGGCCACCGCCGACCTGCTGCTGAAGGTCAAGGAGCCCATCGCCTCCGAGTACCACCGGCTGCGCAAGGGCCAGACCCTCTTCACGTACCTGCACCTGGCGGCCGACCGCGCCGGCACCGACGCGCTGATCGCCTCGGGCACCACCGCCATCGCGTACGAGACCGTGCAGCTCGGCAACGGCGCGCTGCCGCTGCTCGCCCCGATGTCCGAGGTCGCGGGCCGTCTCGCCCCGCAGGTCGGCTCGTACCACCTGATGCGCCCGGCCGGCGGCCGCGGCGTGCTGCCCGGCGGCGTGCCCGGCACCCACCCGGCCAAGGCCGTCGTCATCGGCGGTGGCGTCTCCGGCTGGCACGCGGCCACCATCGCCATCGGCATGGGCTACGAGGTGACCCTGCTCGACCGCGACATCAACAAGCTGCGCGAGGCCGACCGCATCTTCGGCACGAAGATCAAGGCCATCGTCTCCAACACCTTCGAGCTGGAGAAGGCCGTCATCGAGGCCGACCTGGTCATCGGCGCGGTGCTGATCCCGGGCGCCAAGGCCCCGAAGCTCGTCACCAACGAGCTGGTCTCCCGCATGAAGCCGGGCTCCGTGCTCGTCGACATCGCCATCGACCAGGGCGGCTGCTTCGAGGACTCGCACGCCACCACGCACGCCGAGCCGACCTTCCAGGTCCACAACTCGGTCTTCTACTGCGTGGCCAACATGCCGGGCGCCGTCCCGAACACCTCCACCTACGCGCTGACCAACGCGACGATGCCGTACGTCGTCGAGCTGGCCAACCGCGGCTGGAAGGAGGCGCTGCGCCGTGACCCGGCGCTCGCCAAGGGCCTGAACGTGCACGAGGGCCAGATCACCTTCCCGGCCGTGGCCGAGGCCTTCGGCCTGGAGTCGGTCTCGCTGGAGAGCGTGCTCGCCTGATCCGGTGATCCTGCGATTCGGTGATCCAGAGATCCGCTGATCCTGCGATCCGGTGATCCAGAGATCCTGCGATCCGGTAGACCGCCCGGCGGTCGTTCGCCCCCGACCCGATCCCCTCGGGCCGGGGGCTTCGCCGTGCCCGTGAACGGGTGGTGGAGCGGACGGGTCGCTCTGTCGTCAATTTCTGTCGGTCGTGTCACCCCACCGCAGAAACGTTAGGGTCAACGGCCTACTCATCCCTTGACATCGGCCCGCCCGATAGTCGACACATCCGGCCCACTACCGTGGATTGTGTTGCTGCGAACGCCTTGAACGGCCTAGAGTCGCAAACCGTCGGCATGCTGCCACGCTGACGAATCGACATAGAGTCCTGGATGCCCAAGGAGGTAAGACGACTTGTGAATGAGTCGACATTTGCTCCCGGGGGTGGTCAGCCAGGACTGGCGGAGCGCACCGCCGGCCAGCCGAGTGAGGAGCCAGGGGCCCGGCAGCCCTCCGTGGGCTCGGCCGAGGTCGGCTCGGTCGCACTCCGCACCTTCGAAGCACGCCAGAACACAGCGCAGGTGACCACGGTGACCGATCACGACGCCGACTTGGCGGCCTACGGCCTGGCCTACGGCGAGTTCGCCTACGGCGCCTACGACGACCCGGACGCCGAGTACGAGCCGGACCCGGAGTACGCCGCCACGCTGGCCCCCGACGCCGCGCGCCAGCGCCGCGAGCGGGTCGGCCCGACCGGCCGCCCGCTGCCGTACTTCCCGATCCCCGCCCCGGTGGCCGAGCACGGCCCCGCGCAGATCATCGCCATGTGCAACCAGAAGGGCGGCGTCGGCAAGACCACGTCGACCATCAACCTGGGCGCCGCGCTGGCCGAGTACGGCCGCCGGGTGCTGCTCGTCGACTTCGACCCGCAGGGCGCGCTCTCGGTCGGCCTCGGCGTCAACCCGATGGAGCTCGACGTCACCGTCTACAACCTGCTCATGGAGCGGGGCCTGACGGCCGATGAAGTGCTGCTCAAGACGGCCGTGCCGGGCATGGACCTGCTGCCGTCCAACATCGACCTCTCCGCCGCCGAGGTGCAGCTGGTCAGCGAGGTGGCCCGGGAGTCCGCGCTGGCCCGCGCGCTGAAGCCGCTGCTGCCCGACTACGACTACGTCATCATCGACTGCCAGCCCTCGCTGGGCCTGCTGACGGTCAATGCGCTGACCGCCGCTCACAGCGTCATCGTCCCGCTGGAGTGCGAGTTCTTCGCGCTGCGCGGCGTCGCGCTGCTGACCGAGACCATCGAGAAGGTGTGCGAGCGGCTCAACCCCGAGCTGCGCCTGGACGGCATCCTCGCGACCATGTACGACTCGCGCACCGTGCACAGCCGCGAGGTGCTGGCGCGCGTCGTCGAGGCGTTCGGCGAGCACGTCTTCCACACCGTCATCGGGCGGACCGTGCGCTTCCCGGAGACCACCGTCGCCGGCGAGCCCATCACCACGTACGCGACCAACTCGGTCGGTGCCGCCGCCTACCGCCAGCTCGCCAGGGAGGTGCTCGACCGGTGCCGCCCCGCCGAGTGAGTCTCCCGGGGGCCGACGAGCTGTTCCGGACCACCGGCGGGATGGCGCTGTCGCCGTCCCTCGCGCCGCGTCCGGCCGCCGAGGCAGCCAGAGCGGAGACCGCGCGGACCGTCCACGGCACGGACGGCGCCGAAGGCGCCGAGGACGCTCAGGGCACCCAGCGCACCGGCGAGGCCGGGCGGCAGCCGTCCCAGGACCAGCAGCCGGCCGCCGGCGCCCCGGCGGGCGCCCAGCCGCCGGCCCAGCGCTCCGCCTCGTCCGCCGGGCCCCAGGGCACCGTGCCGGCCGGCCGCCAGCACCCCGGCGCCGCCGAGGAGCAGGCCGGCGGCACCGGGCGCGCCCGGCCGCGCGGCCGCGCGCCGCGCCGCCCCAGCGGGCGCGAGCGGCACGACGAGAAGATCACCGTGTACGTGTCCGCCGAGGAGCTCATGGACCTGGAGCACGCCCGGCTGGTGCTGCGCGGTGAGCACGGCCTGGCCGTGGACCGCGGGCGGATCGTCCGGGAGGCCATCGCAGTCGTCCTGGCGGACCTGGAGCAGCGCGGCGAGGCCTCCATCCTGGTCCGGCGGTTGCGCGGCCGCTAGGCCCCTTCCTGGCCGTCAGTGGTGCCTCTGGTGCTGCTGGTGCGGTGCCTCCGGTGCGGCGGTCCCGGTGTGGCATCCCTGGTGTGGCGTGTCGACGTCCTGTGGTGACGTCCTGCGGTGGCGTCGATGTCGATGCCGAGGGCCGACGCCGGGAGGCGTCGACGGCGTGACGACGGCGTGACGGCGGCGTGTCGACGGCCCCGGGGGCGGGGCGGGCGGCCGGGCCGGGTGAAGATGGACCGTCATGCCGAGCACCGCCGAACCACCCACCACCGCCGTGAACGCGACCGAGGAACAGCCGCGGGGCGGCTTCCGGGTGCGGCTGGACAACTTCGAAGGCCCCTTCGACCTGCTGCTCAGTCTGATCGCCAAGCACAAACTCGACGTCACCGAAGTGGCGCTGGCCACCGTCACCGACGAGTTCATGGCACACATCCGGGCGATGGGCCCGGACTGGGACCTGGACGCGGCGACCGAGTTCCTGGTCGTCGCCGCGACCCTGCTCGACCTCAAGGCCGCCCGGCTGCTGCCCGTCGCCGACGTCGAGGACGAGGAGGACCTGGCGCTGCTGGAGGCCCGTGACCTGCTGTTCGCCCGGTTGCTGCAGTACCGGGCGTACAAGCGGGCGGCGGCCCTCTTCGGCGAGCGCTGGGCCGCCGAGCTGGCCCGACGCCCACGCACCGTCGGGCTGGAGCCCCGGCATGCCGGGCTGCTGCCCGAGGTGGTCATCACCATCGGCCCGGAGCGGCTCGCGCAGCTGGCGGCCAGGGCCATGGAACCCAAGCCGAAGCCCGTCGTGTACGTCGACCACATCCACAGCCCGCCCGTCAGCGTGCGCGAGCAGGCCGGGCTGGTGGTCGGGCTGCTCACCGAGCTCGGCGAGGCGTCGTTCCAGCGGTTGGTCGAGGACGCGCCGGACGAGCTGGTGGTCGTCGCCCGTTTCCTGGCGCTGCTGGAGCTGTACCGGGAGCGGGTGCTGGCCTTCGAGCAGCCGGAGGCGCTGGGCGAACTGCTGGTGCGCTGGGTGGCGGAGGAGGACCGGGGCGCGGTCGAGGTGACGGACGAGTTCGACCGGCCGGTGGGTGAGCGGGAGCGGGAGGAGAGTCGATGAGTGGTGGGAGCGGGAGCCCGAGCGGGAGCGGGGTCGGCGGGCGGCCGGTGCGGCGCCCGCTCGGGCTGCCGGGGCGGCCGCGGGCCGGGGAGTGGCTGGAGCCGGCCTTCGAGCCGGTGGCGGGGCCCGTGACGGATCCGGTGGCGGCGGGGTCGGTGGTGGAGCCGGTAGCGGCGTCCGTGGGTGCGTCGGCGGAGGGCGAGGCCCGGGTCGTGCACCAGAAGTCGGCCCCGTCGACCTCCGGCGTCACTGATGTGGTCGGCGTCGCTGATCCGGCCGGGGGCGAGGAGACGCCCGGGGCCGGGTTGAAGGCCGAGCTGGAGGCGATCCTGATGGTCGTCGACGAGCCTGCCGGGGAGGAGCGGCTGGCCGGCGTGCTGGAGCGGCCCCGGGCGCAGGTGGCCGCTGCGCTGCGCGAACTGGCCGCCGAATACACCGCCCAGGGCCGCGGATTCGACCTGCGGCTGGTCGCCGGCGGGTGGCGGTTCTACAGCCGGGACACCTGCGCTCCGGCCGTCGACCGCTTCCTGCTGGACGGCCAGCAGGCCCGGCTCACGCAGGCCGCATTGGAGACCCTGGCGGTCGTCGCCTACCGGCAGCCGGTGTCCAGATCTAGGGTTTCCGCCGTCCGCGGTGTGAACTGTGACGGCGTGATGCGTACCCTGGTACAGCGAGGACTGGTGGAAGAGGCCGGATCCGAGCCCGAAACAGGTGCGATCCTGTATCGGACGACGAACTACTTCCTGGAACGGATGGGGCTCCGCGGCCTGGACGAGCTGCCGGAGCTTGCTCCCTTCCTGCCCGAGGTCGACGACGTGGAAGCGGAGTCCCTGGAGGGCACGATGATCGCGGAGGCGGTCGCCGCCGCTGCCGTGCAGGCCGTGGGCGGCAGTGGCGAGGCCGGTCGGGCTGCGCCTGATCGGTAGGGGGCGGTGAGGTCGGCCGAAACGACCGCACATCCCAGACGGTAACGACGTACGGACACTTTGATGCGTAGCAGTGGCAACGGCAGGAACGGCAGCGGCAGCGGCGGCGGCAGCGGTCGCAGCGGACAGGGCGGGGGCCGGGGCGGCGGCTCCTACGGCGGCAGCGGCAGCGGCCGCAGCGGCTCGGGCTCGGGCTCGGGCTCGCGTGGGGGTTCGTACGGCGGTGGGTCCGGCTCGGGCTCCGGCTCGCGTGGGGGTTCGTACGGCGGTGGGTCCGGCTCGGGCTCCGGCTCGCGTGGGGGTTCGTACGGCGGTGGGTCCGGCTCGGGCTCGGGCTCGCGTGGGGGTTCGTACGGCGGTGGGTCCGGCTCGGGCTCGGGCTCGCGTGGGGGTTCGTACGGCGGTGGGTCCGGCTCGGGCTCCGGCTCGCGCGGCGGCTCGTACGGCGGCGGCAGCGGTGCCGGTTCGCGCGGCGGCTCCGGCTCGTACGGGCGTGACAGTCGCCGGGACGACCGGCGCGACGACAACCGGTACCCGGACCGCCCGCTGCGGCCCGAGGAGCGGCGCTACGACCGCCCCGAGTTCGGCGGTGGCCCCAACGCCACCCCCGCCCGCGGCGGCTACTCCGGCCGGCGCCCCAGCCCGGCCCCGCGCCCGCGCCGTGAGGGCCAGGGCGCCCCGGGCGACCCGCGCCGCCAGCCGCAGCGCTCGCGCGAGCTGCAGGCCAAGATCGAGGACGCCGTCCTCGCCCGGCACGACAAGCCGGCCGTCAAGCTGCCCAAGACCTTCGGCGAGCCCGAGGGCGAGCGCCTGCAGAAGGTGCTGGCCCGGGCGGGCATCGGCAGCCGCCGCGCCTGCGAGGAGCTGATCGAGCAGGGCCGGGTCCAGGTCAACGGCAAGCTCGTCACCGAGCAGGGCAAGCGGGTCGACCCGCAGAACGACGAGATCAAGGTGGACGGCCTGACCGTCGCCACCCAGTCGTACCTGTTCTTCGCGCTCAACAAGCCGGCCGGCGTGGTCTCCACCATGGAGGACCCGGACGGGCGCCAGTGCCTCGGCGACTACGTGACCAACCGGGAGACCCGGCTGTTCCACGTCGGCCGTCTGGACACCGAGACCGAGGGCATCATCCTGCTCACCAACCACGGCGAGCTGGCCCACCGTCTCACCCACCCCCGGTACGGCGTGACCAAGACCTACCTGGCCGCCATCCAGGGCCCGATCCCGCGCGACCTGGGCAAGCAGCTGGCGCAGGGCATCGAGCTGGAGGACGGCTTCGCGCGCGCCGACAGCTTCAAGGTGATCTCCAACGTCGGCAAGAACTACCTGGTCGAGGTGACCCTGCACGAGGGTCGCAAGCACATCGTCCGCCGGATGCTGGCCGAGGCCGGCTTCCCGGTCGAGAAGCTGGTGCGCACGCACTTCGGCCCGATCGCGCTGGGCGACCAGAAGTCGGGCTGGCTGCGCCGTCTGACCAACCCCGAGGTCGGTCAGCTGATGCGCGAGGTCGGTCTGTAGACCGGTCGGTATATTCCGATTGGGCTATGTAGACCGGTCGGCATATTCCCCCCGAAGTCTGTAGACCGGTCGGTATATTCGGGCTTCCGCTGAGGGCCTCCCCGTCGAAAGGCGGGGAGGCCCTCGGTCGTTCGGTGGGGGTGGGCGGGGTGCGAGGCGGGGCGCAACCCCTGGTCACGGCCTTGTCAGCGCCATGATCCGTGGCAGAGGATTGCCACCGGACCACCATCCGCCCAGTGGCGGGACTGCGCCAGGGCCGGCGCCGGTGGGGGGCGAACGGGGAGACGGCGTCGTGTCGGATGCACCACTCAGCGCACTGGGACTGGCCGAGCCGGACGGACAGGTCTACGCGGCGCTGGTGGCCAATCCGCAGTCCACCGCGGAGGAACTGGCCGAGGGCTGCGGCCTGACGCTCCAGCAGAGCGTGCGCGCCCTGGACCGCCTGGCGCAGCAGGGCATGGCGACCCGGGCGCCGGTGGACCGGCAGCGCTACCTGCCGGTCGCCCCCGACGTCGCGATCGGCACCCTGATCGGCCACCGCGAGTCCGAACTGCGGCACGCCCGGGCCGAGATGCACCGTCTGATGGACGCCTTCCGGGAGGCTTCGCGGTACACCGATCCGGCGCACTCGGTGGAGGTGCTGACCGGTGGCGAGGCGATCGCGCAGCGGCTGGAGCACATCACCGAGACCAGCCAGTACCAGGTCCGCGGCTTCGACCGCCCGCCGTACATCCAGGATCCGGTGACCCCGATCCCGTTGCAGCGGCGGCGGTTGCGGGAGGGCCTGCGGCTGCGGACCGTCTACGACCGGGACGCGGTGGCCTGGCCGGGCCGACTGGAGCGGAACATCCTGGCCGGGGTCGCGGACGGCGAGGAGGCCCGGGTCCGGCCGTCGCTGCCGATGAAGATGATCATTTCGGACGACCGGATGGCGATCATCCCGATCAGCGTGGGCGACAGCGTCCTCGACGCCGCGTACGTCATCCACCCCTCCGCGCTGCTCCAGGCGCTGGACACGCTGTTCGAGGCGGAGTGGGAGCGCGCCGTCCAGTTGCAGGCCGCGATCGGCACCGGGGACGCGACGCTGGAGCCGGAGGCCGACCACCGCAAGCTGCTGGGCCTGCTGGCGGCCGGCCTCACCGACGAGTCGATCGCCCGGTCGCTCGGCTGGAGCGCCCGCACCACCCAGCGCCGGTTGCAGAGCCTGATGCGCTCGCTGGGCGCCACCACCCGCTTCCAGGCCGGTATGGCGGCCCGGGAGCGGGGTTGGTTGTGACAGGAGTTGGCTGTGCACCGGGCCGGGCGGACGTCGGGGGTCGGGCGTCAGCTCCAGGGGGTGAGGGCGGCCCAGCGGCCGTCCGGGCCGCGTTCGACCTTCAGCAGGCCCTTGACGGCGGAGCGGTTGAGTCGTCCGTAGACGTGCGGGAACAGCAGGCCGGGGGTGGCCCCGGGCGGCGGTGCGCCGTGCGGGGCCTCCCACTTGACCATCGGTTCCACCTGTGACTCCTCGATCAGCAGTGCCATCAGCGGGTCGGGAGTGTCGGCGAAGAAGGCGTTGGCCACCGCGAGTGCCGTCTGTTCGTCCGCCGAGCAGTGGATGAACCCGTCGGTGAGCAACGACGCGGTGGTGTACGGCCGACCGGGGTCGGACAGCCAGTCGTCCAGGGGTGCGAGGTGGAGGATCATGTTCCTGTTCTACCCGGTTTGGTCCTGAGCGGTCGTCACGAGCGGACCGGTGTTCAGACGGCGGCGGAGGCCGGGCTCCTCAGAGTCCGGCGACCTTGGCGGTGGCGGAGACCTCGTAGACCAGCGTGACCGTCCGACGGGCGCCGGGCCCGAGCGGGACGTCCCAGCGGAGGATGCCCTCGGCGTCGAAGGCGTCCGGCGACGGGGAGCACTCCTCCTTGCGCAGCCGCACCTCCACCGCCGACACCTCGGAGACCGGCACCCGCTCGCGGACCGCGACGACCTGCTCGTCCCGCTCCTCCGGGCCGGAGAAGCGGGAGAGGTGCAGCCGCACCGTTCGGGTGGTCGTCTGGCGGCCGGTGAGCCCGGCGGTGGCCTGGCGTTCCTCGGCCTCGCGGACCACCCGGTAGCCGTCCGAACTGCCGAACGCCAGCTCGGCGTCGGCCCCGGCGGCGGTGAAGCCCAGCTCGCCTCGGCCGGTGAAGCCGCTGCCGCGGACCAGTTCGACCGGACCCGCCAGCAGCGGGTGCCCGGCCGTGTTGCGGAACCGGACCACCTGGGTCACCAGCGGGGACAGCTCCGGCGCGCACGCGTACTCGCTGCTCGCCTGCCCGGTGAAGGCGCCGAGCGGCACCCGGTGCGCCCGGCCGTCGGAGGGCACGGTGGCCGGAGCGGGCGCGGGCAGCACCCGGACCTCCCCGCCGTCGTCCACCCCCGGTACCCCGGCGGCCGGGCCGAGCGCGCTGATCGCCTCCTCGCGCAGCTCCACCTCAACCGTGCGGCGCTCCTCCGCGGTGCGCTCGCGCAGCATCAGGACGTCCTCGGCGACGGCGGGCGGGTCGGTGGCGAGGGCCGAGCGGGCGGTGGAGAAGGTGAGCCGGACACCGGTCCAGTCCTCGCCGGTGCGCTGCCAGACCACCGCCTCCGACTCCAGCCGCAGGCTTCCGCCGTCCAGGGTGGCCCGGTACGAGGGGCGCCAGAGGGCGCACGGCACCAGATGGGTGACGGCCAGCCCGCTCGGGCCGGGCTGCGCCGCCTCGACGGTGAGCTCCAGGTGGGCGACCAGTTCGGCCGGTTCCTCCTCGGCCTGGTCGAGGGTGAGCAGGGCCTGCGAGCGCTCCTGGTCCAGGCGGCGCAGCCGGGAGTGGGTGGTCCGCAGCTCCTCGCCGTGGCGCTCGCGTTCGGCGTCCACCCGGTCCAGTTCGCGGGCCCAACGGGTGCGTTCGAGCTCGCCGATCCCGGCGCCCTCGCCGATCTCGCGCAGCAGGTCGGCGGAGAGCTGGGCGAGCAGCGCCAGCCGGGCCTCCAGGCGGGCGCGGGTCTGGTCGGCGAGGCGGCTCGCGGTCTCCAGCTCGTGCAGCCGGTGGCGCAGCCGGGAGTCCTCCGGGCCGGGCGGCAGCGGGGCGCGTGGGATCCAGTCGCGGACGATCCGGGCGTCCAGCACGCGGGTGCCGGGGGCGGTGGTCTCGGCGCGCAGGGTGCGGTCGACGGCGAGCGCGGTGAGCGGGCCCAGTCGCAGCCGCTGGACGCCTGCGGCGAGGTCGACGGTGGTGGTGCGTTCGACCTGGCTGCGGTCCTCCAGGCAGGTGACGGCGGTGACGGGGAGGGGGATGGTCGTTCCGGTCATCGTTCAGTTCCTCCGGTTTCCACCGACGATGGCCTTTCCGGCCGGGATCTTGATCTGGTAGCCGCCGTCCAGCTCGGTGCGGCCGCCGGGCGGCAGCTCGACCCGCCAGAGCCGGGTGCTGGGCGGGCAGTCCGGCGTGGAGACCGCCGGGGCCTGCCAGTCGGCCCGCTCCTCGATCCGGATCTCGGCGTCGGAGGTGACCGGCACGCGCTCGCGGACCTCCACGGTGACGGTGCGGCCGAGCCGGTTCGCCAGCTGGACGCGCACCCGGTGGTCGAGCACGGTACTGCTGCTCAGCATGCCCGCGGTGGACTCGTGCAGCTCGGTGCGGCGCGCCACCTCGATGCTCTCGGTGACCCCGATGCCCAGGCTCCGCAGCCCGCCCGGGGCGAGGGTGGGCAGGGCGGCGGTGAGCAGGAACTCGTCGTCGACGGTGACCTCGACCGGGCCGGCCAGCACGGCGCGGTCGGTCCGGTTGGCGAGCACCAGGGTGGCGTACACCTTCTCCTCGACGGCGGGGACGGTGACGTACTCCGGGCGGACGGACACCGGGATCTCGTCGATCGTGACGGTGTGCCAGGTGCCGTCGGACGGGATGTCGGCGGGGGCGGCGGAGTCGAAGCGGTGGTCGAAGGAGCCCGCCGACTCGCGGGGCGGGACGGCGTGCCGGGGGAGTGCCAGATGGCGGACCCGCTCGCCGCCGGTGTCGCCCGGGGGCATCGCCGCCGGCCCGTAGTGGTCGGCCTGCTCGGTCTGCTCGGCCTGGGGGCGCAGGGTGCCGCGGTGGGCGGCGGGTGCGTCGGGGCCTGCCAGGACGAGGCCGGGGTAGTCGAGCAGGGAGGCGTCCGGGGCGAAGCCGGTGCCGGGGGCCTCGGTGCCGCCGCCGCTTCGGCGGGCGCGGCGGGCGAGCGGGTGCAGGTCCGGCGGGGGCGCGCCGCCCGGTGCCACGGGGGCGGGCGGCGGCGCGGGGGCCTGGGGCATCGAAACCTGGGGCATCGAGGCTTGGTACATCGAGGCTTGCGGCAGGGGGGCTTGGGGCATCGGGGCGGCGGCGGGTGCACCGCCGTATCCGGCGAAGCCGCTCGGGGCGGGCGGGGGCTCCGGTACGGGTTCGTCGATGTCCAGGGTGCCGCCGCGCCCGGTGGGGGCGGCCAGCCGGGCGGCGTCGGCCACGAGGCCGGCGTCGGCGGGCCGGGCGCCCCCGAGGCGGTTGAGCCGGGCGGCGGATCCGTACGGGCCGGGGGCCGAGACGGCGAGCGGGGCCTTGCGGCGCGGGGCAGGGCGGGCTCCGGCTCCGGCGTCGTCGTAGCCGGTGAAGAGGTCGGCCAGGCCGGCCGGGGGCTCGCGCCAGCCGGACGGCGGCGGGGCGGGCTGGCTGCGGCCGATCCGCAGCGAGCGGAGCCGGGGCAGGTCGGTGCGGCGGTCGAGGTCGGCGGTGGAGAGGGCGAGCCGGACGCCGGTCCAGTCCTCTCCGGTCTGCTGGGCGACGGAGGCGCGCAGGACGAGTCGGCCGGTGTCGGCGCCCTGGCGGTAGGAGAGGCGGTAGGCGGGCGCCCAGCGGGCGGCGGGGACGCCGTACTCCAGCTCGATGTCGAGCCGGGCGGGGGGCTTCTCGGGGGCTGGGGCGACGGGTTCCCCGGCGGATTCCGGGGCGGATTCCATGGTGGGTTCCATGGTGGGTTCCGGGGCGGGCTGTGCGGAGAGCGCCGAGGCCTGCGCGGTGGTGAGGGTGAGCAGGACGGTGGCGGCGGTCCCGACCGGGTGGGCGGGGCCGGCCGTGGATGCGCGGTCCAGCCGGTCGGCGGCCAATTCGCGCTCGTGGTCAGCGAGTTCGACTTCCTTGGTGAGCTCCTCGGCGCGTCGCTGGAGCCGGGTCAGGCGCTCGTCGACGAAGTCGGCCAGCTCCAGCCAGGCGTCGGCGGGCGTCCGCCGCAGCGGTTCCTCGGGCCGCCGCTGCGGTGGTATGGCGCGCAGGGCGGAGGTCTCGGCGATCGCGGTCAGGACCAGTCGGCGGCGCTCGGTGAGTGCGCCCTGGCGCTCCATGGCCTCGTCCAACTCGCGGCGGAGCCGGGGGAGTTCGGTCGGCTCGTGGAACTCGGCGAGCAGCTCCAGCCGGGCCTCGGTGACCGCCGTCCCGCTCGGGCCGTCGAGCACCCGGGCGCGCAGCGAGCGGCCGTCCAGGGAGGAGGGCAGACCGGTCAGCCGCAGCCGGCCGTCGGCCGGGAGCGGGACGCTGGCCCGGCGGCGGCACACCGCGCCCTCGGCGTAGACCACGACGGAGTCCAGGACCGACGGGTGGGCGGGGACGGCGGGGGGTTTCGGGGGCCCGGCCTCGCCGACGTGTCGGGCCTCGCCGTTCTGCTGATCGTCGCCGCTGTGCTGATCGTCGCCGCTGTGCTGATCGTCCATGCGCAACCCCTTCGTTCGCGTGCCGTGTTCCGCGTGTCGCCCGCGCCGTGCCCGGGCGGCCAGTCTGCCCCGCTTCGGTGCGGGCGTCGCCGGATTTCGCGGGGTGCGGCGTGTGTGCCCGTTGGCGGGTCTGGCGGTCTGGCGGTCTGGCGGCCTGGCGCGTTCGCGGTCCTGTGGTGCCCGCCGTGTCCGGCGTGCCTCCGCATGGTGTGGGACGGGGACGGGGCCGCCGTGGTTGCCCAGCGGGTGGGCGGTGGGGGCGTGGGTGGGGCGGATGCGAGAGGATGGGGCGCGGGTGTTCCCGGCCGGTGCCGGGGCGCCGACCGGACCGAGAACCGGCGAGGTCGGGCAGCCCGGAACGCGAAGCCCGAGAATTCGAGAAGGAGCGCGACCCGCCATGCGCACTGCCGTCGTCGTCGGTACCGGACTGATCGGCACCTCCGCCGCGCTCGCCCTGGCCGGCCGCGGGCTGACCGTCCATCTGGAGGACGCCGACCCGGACGCCGCCCGGACCGCCGCCTCGCTCGGCGCCGGCATCACCGAGCCGGCCGACGGCCCGGTCGACCTGGCGATCATCGCCGTGCCGCCCGCCCTGGTCGGCAAGGTGCTCGCCGACTGCCAGCGCCGCAACCTGGCCCGCTGGTACACCGACGTCGCCAGCGTCAAGGCCGGCCCGCGCATCGAGGTCGCCGCGCTCGGCTGCGACACCGTCCACTACATCGGCAGCCACCCGATGGCCGGCCGCGAGCGCTCCGGCCCGCTGGCCGCCCGCGCCGACCTGTTCGAGGGCCGCCCCTGGGTGCTCACCCCCACCGACGACACCGACACCGAGACGCTCAACGCCGCCCTGGAACTGGTCGCGCTCTGCGGTGCGATGCCGATCGTGATGGACGCGACCGCGCACGACCGGGCCGTCGCCCTGGTCTCGCACGCCCCGCAGCTGGTGTCCTCGCTGGTCGCCGCCCGGCTGGAGCACGCCGACGAGACCGCCATAAGGCTCTCCGGGCAGGGTGTCCGGGACGTCACCAGGATCGCCGCCTCCAACCCCGGCATGTGGGTCGACATCCTCTCCGCCAACGCCGGCGCGGTCGCCGACATCCTGGAGGAGGTCGCCTCCGACCTCGGGGAGACCGTCGCCGCGCTGCGCGCCCTGGACGCCCCCGAGGAGGGCGAGCGCCGGGCGGGCGCGGCCGGGATCGAGGCGGTCATGCGGCGCGGCAACACCGGCCAGGCCCGCATCCCCGGCAAGCACGGCGCGCCGCCCACCCGGTACGAGACGGTGGCCGTGGTGCTCGGTGACCAGCCCGGCGAGCTGGGCCGGCTGTTCGGCGAGGTCGGCGCGGCCGGGGTCAACATCGAGGACGTCGTCATCGAGCACTCGACCGGCCAGCAGGTGGGCTTCGTCCAGCTGTCGGTGGCGCCCGGGGCGGTCAAGCCGCTCACGGTGGCGCTGCGGGCGAGCGGGTGGAGCGTCCGGGACTGATCGGGCTGCGGGGGCCGGTCGGCTTCTGGGACTTCGGTTGAGCGGTTCGGTCGAGCGGTTCGGTTGAGGGGGAGCAGGGATGATCATCGAGTTGCCGCTGGGCGAGACCCGGCACGGGTCCTACGGCCGGCCGGTGGACCTGGGGAACGAACGGTTCCTGCGGGCGGTGGTGGGTGGGGACTTCCGGATCCACCACCGCAGCGTCGAAGCGCTGGTCGAACTGCCCCGGCCGACGCCGCCGGACCCGGAGTCCACCGAGCCGGAGCCGACCTGCAGCCTGCTGGTGCGGGCGGTCCACGCCGCCTTCGCGGAGCACCTGCCGCTCAGCCTGTCGCCGGACGTGCTCTGGTACGCGGTGGTGCACGAGGTGGCCGTGCACGCGCGGATGTACGCGCCGAGGTACCGGGCGCTGTTCGGCGGTGCCGAGGGGCGCCGGGAAGTGATCGTGGTCCGCGACGACGCCCTGGCGGCGCCCGGCCCGGACTGGTCGCGGTCGATCCGGCTGGTGCGGGAGCCGCTGGCGGCGGCGGTCGGGGCCGAGCTGGTGGAGCTGTTCCAGCCGGCGTTCTCGACGACCACGCCCGACGACGCCTCCTCCGCGCTGGTGGCGCTGATGGACGTGGTCAGCCCCTACTACGCCTTCCGCTGGGAGACCCGCTGCGGCATCCCGCGGATCCGGCTGGAGGGCACGGCCGGGGACTGGGCGCTGCTGGTGGCGCGGGTCGCCGGGCTGGCGGAGCGCTTCGACTGGCTGGCGCCGTGGTTCGCCGAACTGCGCCCGGTGCTCGACGAGATCGCGGCGACCGCGGCGGGCGGGACGGTCGACGACGAGTTCTGGCGCTCGCTCTTCAAGTGGCGGTCGATGTCCGGCGGCCCACGGGTGACCGGCTGGCTCACCGCCTTCCTCGCGCACACCCAGACCCCCGACGGGCCCCGGCTGCGCCAGTCCTTCGGCTGGCGGGAGGCGGACGCCAACCCGTACCACCGGGACTCCTTCGCGGTGAACGACTTCCCCTCGCACGTCTCCAAGGTGCCGTTCGTCTGGGACCACCTCGGCCGCGAGATCCCGATGGCCTTCACCGCCGGCATCCTCGGCATCGAGTGGGACGGGGAGTACCTGCGGCCCCGGCTGGGCAACGCCGTCCTGCGGATCCTGGGCCCCGACCAGGGCTGATACCGGGGCCGATATCGGCGCTGATACCGGGGCTGTCACCGGAGCCAAGGGGGGCCGGCAGGGGGCTGGCACTGGGCTGATCGGGTGGCGGAGTGGGTAGGGCGGCGGTCCATTAACCTTGAGGGAGACAACCCCCTGCCGTCTGCCTCCCCAGGCCCCGGCTTTCACGCCCAGAGAGAGGTTCGGCCCCGTGGACACTGCCGACCGAGCGCACGCCCCGGTCGTCGTCGCGATCGACGGACCCTCCGGTTCGGGCAAGTCGACCGTCTCGCGGGCGGTGGCGGCCCAGCTGGGCCTGAGCTTCCTGGACACCGGAGCCATGTACCGGGCGATGACCTGGTGGATGCTGGCCAACGACGTCGCCGTGGCCGACCCGGAGGCGGTGGCCGTCGCGTGCGGCAAGCCGGTGATCGTGTCGGGCACGGACGCGGACGGTCCCACCATCACGGTGGACGGCCAGGACGTCTCCGGACCGATCCGCGGCCCCGAGGTGACGGCGCAGGTCAGCGCCGTCTCCGCGGTGCCGGCGGTGCGCTCCCGGCTGGTGGAGCTGCAGCGCGGCTGCGCCGAGGTCGCCGAGCGCGGCATCGTCGCCGAGGGCCGGGACATGGGGACGGTGGTGTTCCCGAACGCCACCGTCAAGGTGTTCCTGACCGCCTCCGAGCAGGCCCGGGCCGAGCGCCGGGCGGCCGAGCTGCGCGCCAAGGGCGTCGACGAGGCGACCATCACCGCGATGGCCGCCGACCTCGCCCGCCGGGACGCCGCGGACTCCTCCCGGAAGACGGCCCCGCTGGCCCAGGCCGCGGACGCCGTCCTGGTGGACACCAGCGAGCTCACCCTGGAGCAGGTGATCGACCGGATCGCCGCGCTGGTGGAGGAGCGGGCCGGGATGTCGTCGGTCTGAGAGGACGGACAGGCCTGAAGGGACGGACCGGTCTGAAGGACGGACCGGTCTGGACGGCCACAATGGTCTGAACGGCCTGAACGGCCTGAACGGCCTGAACGGCCTGAACGGCCTGAACGGCCTGAACGGCCTGAACGGCCTGAACGGCCGGAACAACCGGAATGGCCGGAACGGCCGAATGAGCTGCGGTGCCGCCGAGGTGCCGCGGAGAAAACCATCGCGCTGCCCCGAGCGGGGCAGGTACGCACGGCGCGCCCCTGGGAAGGGCCGCGCCGGGAAACGGAACAGACGAACATGACCGCAGAGCACTCCGACACCGGCCACGGTGGACTGGACGCCGCCGACTACGCCGAGTTCATGGCCATCGCCGCCGAGGAAGGCTTCGACGTCGACGGCGTGGACGGCTTCGACGGCGCCGAGCACGTACCGCTGCCGGTACTGGCCGTTGTCGGCCGCCCGAACGTCGGCAAGTCGACCCTGGTGAACCGCATCATCGGCCGCCGTGAGGCCGTCGTCGAGGACAAGCCGGGCGTCACCCGCGACCGGGTCACCTACGAGGCCAGCTGGAACGGCCGTCGCTTCAAGGTCGTCGACACCGGCGGCTGGGAGATCGACGTCCTCGGCATCGACGCGATGGTGGCCGCGCAGGCCGAGCTCGGCATCGAGCAGGCCGACGCGGTGCTGTTCGTGGTCGACGCCACCGTCGGCGCCACCGACACCGACGAAGCCCTGATCAAGCTCATCCGCCGGGCCGGCAAGCCGACCGTGCTGTGCGCCAACAAGGTCGACGGCCCGTCCACCGAGGCCGAGGCCGCCTACCTGTGGTCGCTGGGCCTGGGCGAGCCGTACCCCGTCTCCGCGCTGCACGGCCGAGGCTCGGGCGACCTGCTCGACGCCGTCATGGACGCGCTGCCCGAGGCCCCGCCGCAGACCTTCGGCGACGCCGCCCCCGGCGGCCCGCGCCGCATCGCGCTGATCGGCCGCCCGAACGTGGGCAAGTCCAGCCTGCTGAACAAGGTCGCCGGCGAGGAGCGGGTGGTCGTCAACGAGCTGGCCGGCACCACCCGTGACCCGGTCGACGAGATGATCGAACTCGCCGGCAAGACCTGGAAGTTCGTCGACACCGCCGGCATCCGCCGTCGCGTCCACCTGACCGCCGGCGCCGACTTCTACGCCTCGCTGCGGACCTCCGCCGCGCTGGAGAAGGCCGAGGTCGCGGTCGTCCTGGTCGACGCCAGCGAGACCCTCGCCGAGCAGGACACCCGGATCATCTCGATGGCCGTCGAGGCCGGGCGCGCCGTCGTCATCGCCTACAACAAGTGGGACCAGATGGACGAGGAGCGCCGCTTCTACCTGGAGCGCGAGATCGAGCGCGACCTCGTCCAGGTGCAGTGGGCCCCCCGGGTCAACGTCTCGGCCAAGACCGGCCGGCACATGGAGAAGCTCGTCCCGGCGATCGAGACCGCGTTGGAAGGCTGGGAGACCCGCATCCCGACCGCGCGGCTGAACGCCTTCCTCGGCGAGCTGGTGGCCGCCCACCCGCACCCGATCCGCGGTGGCAAGCAGCCGCGCGTCCTGTTCGGCACCCAGGCGGGCATCCGTCCGCCGCGGTTCGTGCTGTTCGCCTCGGGCTTCCTGGAGGCCGGCTACCGGCGCTTCATCGAGCGCCGGCTGCGTGAGGAGTTCGGCTTCGTCGGGACGCCGATCTCGATCTCGGTGCGGGTCCGGGAGAAGCGCAAGAGGAAGTAGGACGTCGTGATCCACCGGCAGTAGTCGGTGGGTGCCGGCAGCAGGTGTGGGCGAGGGCCCCGTCACGGTGGTGGCGGGGCCCTCGTCGCGTGTACGGGGTCGTGCGGGCGCTGTGCGGGCGCCGTGGGGGTGGTGCGCAGGCGGGCGGTTCAGTGGTGGTCGCCGTTGCGGCCCGGGGGGAGGGAGAGCATCTGGCGGTGGCGGCCGCCGGTGGGTGCGGCGGTGGCGACGCCGGTGGCGGTGCCCATGGCCGGGGCGGGGGCCGGGGGCGGCGCGGGCATCGCGTGCGGGATCGGGCCGAGGTAGCCGGCGGCCACCCAGCCCTGGCCGTTGGTGAACTGGGGCGGCGGGGGCGGGGTGTGCTGAGGGGCGGTGGCCGCCGGGGCGGCCTGGCCGAAGCCGTCGCTGGTCGGGGCGGCGGGCTCGGCGTGCGGGTGCGGCTGAGGGGCGCTGTGGCCGGTGTGGCCCATCGCGCCGTGATGGGTGTGGCCGGTGGCGTTGTGGTGGGTGTGGCCGGTGGCGCCGTGGCCGGAGTGCCCGGTGGCGCCGTGGTTGGCGGCGTGCCCTGCGGAGTGGCCGTGCTGCTGGCTCGGCATGTACTGCGGCAGGCCGGGCGCCTGTCCCCCGTAGCTGTGGAAGGCCTGGTGCTGGGGCGGGTACGGGCGCGGTTCGCCGAGCACCGGGTAACCGTCGCGGACTGCGAAGCCGGTGAACTTCAGGTCCTCCTCGCCCGAGCGGTCGCCCGGGAGCGCGCGGAACAGCCGCCGGTACTCGGAGTACAGCTCGTCGTAGATCGGCGTCGTCGAGTGCGGGTGCTCCGCGTCGTACGACGGGCGCATGCCGGGGATCGAGCGGGGGGCGGTGGTGGACCGGCCGGGGGACGCGGAGACGTCGTAGCTGTACACACAGGGGCCAACGAGTGAGGGGGCACAGGGATGCGGGGTTGCCGGGGCCCGGCCGGAAGGCGGCTTGTGCCGAGGGGGAGGCCGCCTTCCGGCGGGTGCGGAGCCCGGGCGTGGAGCCCGGGTGCCGGCGGGTTGGGGCGCGGCTGGGGCTGGGGCTGGGTGCTGCTGGGGCGGGGGCGCGGGCTGGGTCGGGCGCGCGCTGCTGGGGCTGGGTGCCGAGGGGCTCAGGTGCCGGCGAGGGGGAGGGAGGCGGCGACCACCTGGCCCAGTGCCACCGCCCGTTCCAGCGCCTGGCGGAGCAGGTCCTCGCGCGGCTGACGGCCCACCATCCCGGCCGGGACGGCGTACATGGTGACCTCGGAGAGCTGGCTCGCGGCCATCCGCCAGGCGTCGGTGACCTGGAGCGGCTGGTGCGCCTGCCACCAGCCGGTGCTGCCGCCGGCGGCAGCGGGCTGCAGGATCGCGTGCAGCTTGCCCATCGCCACCAGGACCGACCAGCCGCCCAGTTGGTCCGGGGTCTCGTCGAGGTCGGTGATGGCCTGGAAGCCGGCGTCCTGGAGCAGGTCGAGGAACTCGTCCTCGCCCGAGGTGCTGCCGGGGCGCCCGACCGGACCGGTCGGCTCGACGACCAGCGAGGCGTGCCCGACCTTGCCGTGCAGCACCAGCCCGCAGGTGATGCCGAGGATGGCGGCCTGGCCCGGCGCGCTGGGCTGGGGGGTGGGGGCGGTCGCCGGGGTCGGCGCGGGAATGGGCACCAGCGGGTGCGCGGGCGCGGCCGGGGCGCCGGTCTGGGCCTGGCTGATGCTGCGGACGGCGCCGACCAGTTGCTCCTCGGCCACCGGCACCACCTGGGACGGGATGCAGCGGGCGTGGGCGAAGGCGAGTACGGCGGTCTCCTCGCCGACGAACAGGACGGTGCTGGTGGGCTCCGCGTGGGTGTCGCCGGAGGTGCGGCAGGAGGTGCATTCGTAGCTGTCGGGTGCGCGGTCGCCGCCGAGGAGGCGGTCCGCCTCGTCGTCGCCGATCTCGGACCGGACCTCGTCGCTGACGTCGAGCATGCGCGGCACGGGTTCTCCTCTTGGTGGGTGCGGTTGGCGGTCGGGGGGCGGGTACGGGGAGGTCGCCATGACCAACGGGCCCTTGTGTCAGGCGTCACGGGTGGTCGACGAGGCTGACGGGAATTGCCTCTGATCCGACCGCGCCGCGTGTTCTCGTGGTCGCAATGTGTCGATGTCGGTGGCAGGCCTGCCGGAATGAAGCCGTGAGGTGAGTCACGCCGCCGTGATGTTTGATCTACGAATCGACGGCTAAAACGGGCATTTCGGGCGAGATTGTGCGGTCATTACCGCCGGTAACCCTTGGCTGAGCTGGGCAGACCGGTGGAGTTTTGGTTTCCCCGCCGACCGGCTCGTAGCTTCATTGGCGGCGCAACGAGCGCCACCCGGGTTCACCCCCGACGCACCGCCCCTCCGGCTTCCCGCCGGATGCGGCAGGTGCCCGCCGACGCGATCGCTCGAACAGGTCGCCGGTGAGCGGCTGGGTGGCCGGGGCGGCAAGCGGCACGTCCGACACGTGCACGGTCGCCCGATGGACGCGGCAAGTGAACGCGGCCCTCTCCAGGGCCTGGTTCCGCATGCCCGCCCGGGGCTTTCGAGAGGAACCCCATGACCTTCCGTCACGAGACCGCCGCTGCCACCACCTCCACGGCCACCAAGCGCAACCGCGTCCGGATGGCTGTCGTGGCGGGCGCCGCTGTCGCGGCCCTGCCGGTGGCCGGCCTCGTCACGGCCACCTCGGCCTCCGCCGCCTCCGTCTCCACCTGGGACTCCGTCGCCCAGTGCGAGAGCGGCGGCAACTGGGCCATCAACACCGGCAACGGTTTCTACGGCGGACTGCAGTTCACCTCCAGCACCTGGGCCGCCTTCGGCGGCACCGCCTACGCCTCGCAGGCCAACCAGGCCACCAAGGCGCAGCAGATCGCCGTCGCCGAGAAGGTCCTCGCCTCGCAGGGCCCGGGCGCCTGGCCCGTGTGCTCCGTCAAGGCCGGCCTGACCAAGGGCGGCGCCCCGGCGGCCGTCGACACCTCGGCCGGTTCGACCGCCGCCAAGCCGGCTGCCCCGGCCGCAAAGCCGGCGCAGACCCAGGCCCCGAAGGCCGCCGCTGCCCCGAAGGCCGATGTCGCGCCGAAGGCCGCCGTCCCGAAGGCCGCCGCTGCGCCGAAGGCTGACGTCGCGCCGAAGGCCGCGCCGAAGAACGATGCCGCCAAGGGCGCCAAGGGCTGGACCGGCTCGAACGACGCCAAGCCGGCCAAGGGCGACAGCTACACCGTCAAGTCCGGTGACACCCTGAGCTCGATCGCCGCCGCGCAGGGCCTGGACTGGCACGACCTGTACAAGAACAACGCCAAGGTCATCGGTGGCAACCCCGACCTGATCCTCCCGGGCCAGACCCTGAGCGTCTGATCAGTTGAGCCTCTGAGCCTCTGAGTAGCTGAGTGTTTGAGCAGCTGAGCGATTGACACCGACTCTCCGGGGTCTGCCGCCTGATGTCGGCTGTCCGACGTCCCCGGCCTGAGCTCGGTTCAGCGGGCCTCCCGGCCCCGGCGCTGTGCTGACACCACGGCCGCTTCTCCGCTGTGCGGGGGAGCGGCCGTCGGCGTTTCCGGTGCTTCTGGCGTCTCTGGTGTTTCTGGCGCGTTCGGCGCGTTCGGAGTGTCGTTGGGGAGGGGCGTGCGGCGACCAGCCTAGGGTCGGCTGCTGTGCTGCCTCCGTGTGACGAGCGTATGTGCCGGGTCGTGCTTCGGCTGGGCGTCGCCGTGGTGCTGCTGGCGGGGTCGGCGGCGATCCCCTGGGAGCGGGCCGGTGCGGCGGTCCGGGTCGCGGACGTCGTGTGGGACGGCCTCGCCGAGTGCGAGAGCGGCGGCGACTGGCAGGCCGACACCGGCAACGGCTACTACGGCGGCCTGCAGATCTGGCCGCCCACCTGGGAGGTCGCCGGAGGCTTGCGCTTCGCCGACCGGCCGGACCACGCGAGCCGCCGGGAGCAGACGACGGTCGGCGAGGAGATCCTCCGACGGCAGGGCTGGGAGGCGTGGCCGGACTGCGCGCGGGAGCTGGGGCTGATCGGCGGATCGCCGGCCCCCGGCGGCAGCCCGACCTCCGGCGGCAGCCCGACTCCCGGTGGCGGTCCGGCCCCCGGCGGCAGCCCGCCCCCCGGTGGCGGTCCGGGCTCCCGAGACCGGCCGGGTTTCTGAGGCCGGCCGGGCTTCGGCCGTGGCGGTGCGGGAGGATGGTGGGGTGATCCAGGGCGAACTGTTCGGTGACCTGCCCGGTGCCGTCCCGGGCGGCCGGTCGGGGTCCGCTGCCGCGCGCGGGCGCGCCGAGCCCGCCCCCGGTGCCGTCCTCCTCCCCGGCTGGCTGGACGCCGATGCCCAGCTGCGCCTGGTCGCCGCCTGCCGGGAGTGGGCCCGCCCACCGGCCGGCCTGCACGCCGTGCGGATGCCCACCGGCGGAATGATGTCCGTACGGATGGTCAGCCTCGGATGGCACTGGTATCCGTACGGTTATCGGAGGGACGCGGAGGACGGCACGCCCGTCAAGCCGTTCCCGCCCGAACTCGACCGCCTCGCCCGCCGGGCCGTCGCCGACGCCTACGGGACGGACGCCCGGCAGATCGCCGGTGCCGCGTCGTACGAACCCGACATCGCGATCGTCAACCACTACCCGCACGGCGCGAAGATGGGCCTCCACCAGGACCGCGACGAGCGGACCGACGCGCCCGTGGTCTCGCTCTCACTCGGCGACGCCTGCGTGTTCCGGCTCGGGAACACCGAGACCCGGACCCGCCCGTGGACCGACCTGGAGCTGCGCAGCGGGGACCTGCTGGTGTTCGGCGGCCCGGCCCGGTTCGCTTACCACGGCGTGGTGCGCACGCTGCCCGGCACGGCGGATCCGGCGCTGGGTCTGGTCGGCCGACTCAACATCACCGTGCGGCAGTCGGGGCTGGCGGCGGGGGAGGCCTGAGTCCGGGTGGGCGTTCGTTCGTCCGTTCGCCTGGCGGCCGCTCGTCCGCTCTCCCCCTACTGCTCGCTCGCCGCTCGCTTACTCGTTCGAGTGAATCGGCTCCTTCGGCCCGGTGGGCGGGAATGACCCCGGTCGCCGGAGAATTCGAGTGGGTTGGAGAATTCGATCAGGACGGGCACCGGAGCCGGGCGGAAGACCTCCGCCGGGGCCGTGGGCCTGGAGAGGAAGCGCACGCATGGGTACCCCCGTCGACGACCTTGTCGACCTGCTCGACCTGGAGCAGATCGAACTGAACATCTTCCGCGGGCGCAGCCCCGAGGAGGCGCTGCAGCGGACGTTCGGCGGCCAGGTCGCCGGGCAGGCGCTGGTCGCGGCCGGGCGCACGGTGGACGGCGACCGTCCGGTCCACTCGCTGCACGCCTACTTCCTGCGCCCCGGGGTGCCCGGCGTGCCGATCGTCTACCAGGTCGACCGGATCCGCGACGGCCGCTCCTTCACCACGCGCCGGGTGCTCGCCATCCAGGGCGGTCGGTCGATCTTCGCCCTCACCGCCGACTTCCACCGCCCCGAAGAGGGCGGCATCGAGCACCAGCACCCCATACCGGACGTCCCCGCCCCCGAGGACCTGCCCAGCGCTCTGGAGGAGGTCGGCTCCCGACTCGGCGAACTCCCCCCGTTCATCAGCCGCCGCCAGCCCTTCGACATCCGCTACGTCGACCGGCTGCGCTGGACGAAGGAGGAGCTGGCCGGGGTCGAGGCGCGCAGCGGCGTCTGGCTGCGGACGGACGGCCCGCTGCCGGACGACCCGCTGATCCACGTCTGTGCCCTCACCTACGCCAGCGACATGACGCTGCTCGACGCCGTCCGCGCCCCCGTCGAGCCGCTCTGGGGCACCCGGCATTTCGACATGGCCTCGCTGGACCACGCGATGTGGTTCCACCGCCCGTTCCGTACGGACGACTGGCTGCTGTACCAGCAGGAGTCCCCGATCGCCCACGGCGCGCGCGGCCTCGCGCGCGGGCAGATCTTCGACCGGAGCGGGCGGCTGGTGGTGTCGGTGGTGCAGGAGGGGCTGTTCCGGCCGCTGGGCGCCGGCAGCTGACGGGGCGGGCGCGTGGGTGCGTCGGCGGCCGGGTGCCGGGTGCCGGGCGTCGGCCGAGCGGGACGGCCTTCGTCCTGGCGGGCGTCGTGTCCGGGGTGTTGCCGTCGTGACGCCGTGTTGCCGTCCGGTGGCCGCCCTGTGGCGGTTCCGGCAGGCGGGAATGATCCGTCCGGGTGCGCGGCGTTGTGGTGGGTGACCGAGTTGGACGGCCCGAACGGCGGGCCGTCCGAGGACCGCAGTGGGAGGGTGTACCGATGACGGCGACGGCCGCGGAGGACTGGAAGCACTGGAGTGACGGCCGGGCGGCGTCGGTGAGCGCGCCACACGGCCAGCTCGCACTCACCGGCACGCACTGGTTGGAGCCCGAACCCGCCGAGATCGTCGGCCTGCCCGGGCGCTGGTGGGCCGACGCCGAGGGCGTCCGGGTCCGGGCGGCGGCCGCGGACGGCATCACCGTCGGCGGCGCCGACGGCCCGGTCGACGGCGAGGCGCTGCTCCGCCCCGACACCGATCCGGCCGCCGACACCGCCACCCTCGGCGACGTCCTGCTCGTCCCGATCGAGCGCGAGGGCGAGCTCGCCCTGCGGGTCTTCGACCCGGCCGCGCCGCGCCGGACGGCCTTCGCGGGCATCTCCGCCTACCCGTACTCGCCGGAGTGGGCCGTCCCCGCCGTCTTCACCCCGTTCGAGCAGGACGGCGCCCAGTCCGTGCTCGTCCCCAACGCGGACGGCAAGGAGCGTCCGCTCGCCGTCACCGGACAGATCGCCTTCACCGTCGCCGGCGAGCACCGCGAGCTGACCGTCAGCCGCTCCGGCGACCGCCTCACCGGCGTCATCGCGGACGCGACCAGCGGCATCGACACCTACCGGTTCCGCTTCATCACCCTCCCCGCCCCGGACGCGGACGGCCGCACCGTCCTCGACCTCAACCGGGCCTACCTGCCGCCGTGCGCCTTCGCGGACCACTTCATCTGCCCGTTCCCGCCGCCGGGCAACCGGCTCGACTTCGCGGTGGAGGCAGGGGAGAAGCAGGTCCTGACCAGGTAGGACGGGCCGCTGCCCGGCCCCGGTGCGGGGAGCGGGGAGGCCGGGGCGGACCATGGAGGGTTGTGTCGACCAATCATCCTGCCAATCCCGCCCCGGCGTCCGATCCCGCCCCGACGCCTGCCCCTGCCCCGGCGCCCACCCCTGCCCCGGCGTCCGATGCCGCCCCGGCCACCGCCGCTGTTCCGGCGGAGGAGTCACCCTCCGACGCCTCCTCTCCGCCGGCCGGAACCGAGGCCCTCCCCTGGTACCGGCGGGCCTTCGCCGACCTCAGCCCACTGCGCGACCACCCCGACTACCGCCGGGTCTGGTTCGGGCAGGCGGTCTCCTCCATAGGCCAGCAGATGACGGCCGTCGCCGTCTCCGTCCAGGTCTACGACGAGACCGGCTCCGCCTTCGCGACCGGCCTGGTCGGCCTCTTCTCCTTCTTCCCGCTCGTCGCCTTCGGCCTCTACGGCGGCGCGATCGCCGACACCGTCGACCGGCGCAAGCTCGGCCTGATCGGTTCGGCCGGGCTCGCCGCCGTCTCCGCCGTCCTCGCCGTGCAGGCACTGGCGGGCCTCGGCCAGGTCGCCGTCCTCTACGCCGCCGTCGCCGCCCAGGCCGGCTTCTTCGCCCTCAGCTCGCCCGCCCGCTCCGCGATGATCCCCCGGCTGGTCCCCAGCCACCAGCTTCCCGCGGCGAACGCGCTGAACACCGTCAGCATGAACCTCGGCCTCACCGTCGGACCCATGATCGGCGGCGTCCTCATCGGCGCCTACGGAACCCAGGCCGCCTACCTGGTCGACACCGTCGCCTTCGCCGGCACCCTCTACGCGATGTGGCGCCTGCCCGCCATGCGCCCGCTCGGCGACCGCAAGGGCCGCGCCTCCGTCCTCGACGGCCTCCGCTTCCTGCGCGAGCAGCCCAACCTGCGCACCAGCTTCCTCGCCGACCTGGCCGCGATGATCTTCGGCATGCCGCGTGCCCTCTTCCCCGCCATCGCGGTCACCTTCTACGGCGGCGACGCCCGCACCGTCGGTCTCCTGGTCGCCGCCCCCGCCGTCGGCGCCCTCACCGGCGCCCTCTTCTCCGGCTGGGTCGGCCGCATCCACCGCCAGGGCGCCGCCGTCCTCGTAGCCGTCGCCGCCTGGGGCCTCGCCATCGCGGCCTTCGGCGCCCTCCACAACCTCTGGCTCGGCCTCCTCCTGCTCGCGGTCGCCGGCTGCGCCGACACCGTCAGCATGATCTTCCGCAACACGATGATGCAGGTCGCCGCCCCCGACGAGATGCGCGGCCGCCTCCAGGGCATCTTCATCGTCGTCGTCGCCGGCGGCCCCCGCCTCGGCGACTTCGAGTCCGGTGCCGTCGCCGCCCTCACCAACCCCGCCACCTCCGTGATCACCGGCGGCCTCGCCTGCGTCGCCGCCGTCGTCCTCCTCGCCGCCCGCCGCCCCGCCTTCCTCACCTACGACGCCCGCCACCCCACCCCCTGACCCACCCCGACCCGCCCCTGACCCACCCACCCCCAACCCGGCAGCGAGCACCCCTCCACGTGCTGTATTGTTTTCCACGTCGCCGGGACAACCGGAGACAAGGTCGAGAAGCCCACAGCAGAGCCCCCCAGGCCCCGCTACCGGGCACCGAGACCACGGGACGTGGCGCAGCTTGGTAGCGCACTTGACTGGGGGTCAAGGGGTCGCAGGTTCAAATCCTGTCGTCCCGACAGTGATGTCGGAAGGCCGTTGGCCGGGAGAAATCCCAGGCCAGCGGCCTTTTTGTTGATGGGGCGACAGGTGATCGACGGTCGTGGTACCGGCGTCTTGCGATCTTGTCAGGGACCAGCTGGGGACCGCAGCCGCTGGCCGAGGGATCGCCGCAGCCTCGCCGGCCTGGCAGCTCGGGGGGGCTTGGGCGGGCCGAGCAGGGCGTTGATGGTCAGGTGCTCGGTGGGCAGGGCTTTGAGGTTGCGGGCGTTGATGAGGCGGTTCGGTCGTTGCGGCGGGCGAAGGTGTAGCTGGCCTTGCTGAACCGTGAGGTGGTGGCGAGGGTGCCGTAGCCGGCGTTCTTGGCGTGGATGGCGCAGGCGGGGGTCGGGCGGTCTCCACTGGGAGTGCGTTCTTGGAGCGCTTGGCCTGGACGGGGGAGATCTGGAGCCGGTGGGGTCGTTCAGGGTGACGACGGTGTCCACGCCGTGGCGGGGAGGGGAGGCGGGACTGGGCCCGCTTGTGTCGTGCCCATGGTGGGGTTCGGCAGGCTACCGTGGGGCCGGACGCGAGGGTGCGGCGGCTGCTGGTCGGGTGTGCCGCGGTGGAGCAGGGGGTGTGGGGTGTTCGAGCCGGTGTCGCTGTCGGCGGTGGCCGCTGTTTTCGGCGCCGTGGGTGCGAGCGTGGCGAACGAGGCCGGCAAGTGGGCCTGGGAGTCGGCGGGTGCCTTTGTCCGCCGGGTGACGGGGCGGGACGTGCCGGCGCCGACCGATGCCGCCGAACGGGCCACTGTGGTGCAGCTGTTGCTGGATGTGGCGGGGTCGGATCCCGCGCAGGCCAGGGCGCTTCGTGCCTGGCTGGGCGGCCAGGGCGGGGGCTGGTCCGGGCCGTTGGCGGCGCCCTCCCTGCTGCCGCCCTCCGACCGCTTCTTCACCGACCGGCGCAAGGTGCTGGCGCTGTTGGACAAGGAGGCCGGACGGAAGGCGGACGGCACGCCCCGCGTCAGTGTCCTGTATGGGCCTCAGGGAATGGGTGTGAGCGCCGCGGCCGTTCACTGGGGCGCGCTGCAGCGGAAGCGGTTTCCGGACGGGCAGCTCTACGCGGACCTCTCCGGCGGGTCGCCGGCCACCGCACCCGATGCGGCCGCTGTGCTCCGGCAGTTCCTGATCCACCTCGGCATGCCGGCGGACCGGGTTCCGCCGGCCGCTCAGGACCGGGTCGAGCGGTTCCGGTCGCTGGTCGCCGAGCGGCAGCTGCTCGTCGTGCTGGACCACGCCCGCTCGGCGGCCCAGGTCCGGCCGTTGATCACCGCGGCCCCGGGCGTCGTCACGGTCGTGGTGGCCCGGCGTCCGCTCACCGGTCTCGACGCCGTTCCGATTCCGGTGGGGCCGCTGTCCGACAAGGACGCCAGGCGGCTGCTCACGGACCTCGCGGGGAAGGAGACCGTCTCCGCCGCCGGCCCCGCCCTGTCGGGTGTTCTCGAACGGTGCGGCGGATCGCCCTTCGCCCTGCGCGCCGCGGCTCCCCGGCTGGCGTTCATCCCCCAGCAGCGCCGGGGCCGGGGCGGTGGTGGCGATGGCGGTGGCGATCCCCACGCGGGTGATCCGGTGCGCGCCGCCGTGCAGGAGTCGTACGAGGTACTGGAGCCGGAGGAGGCCCGGCTGTTCCGGCTCTGTGCCCTGCGGCCGTGGCCGGCCGTCGGTCCCGAGCTGGCCGTGGCGGTCGCCGGCCCCGGCGGACCCACGGTTGAGCGTGCTGGTGTCCTGCTGGCCGGGCTCGCCGAGGCCGGTCTGGTGGAGGCCACACCCGAGGGCCGCTACCGCTACCGGCCTGCCGTGCGCCGGTTCGCCGAGGAGCAGGCGGCGCGGGTGGACGGGCTGGCCGCGTGCGCGGGTGCGGTGACGCGTGCCGTGGAGCACCTGCTGCGCTTCGCCGTCCGGGCCGACTACGCGGCGTTGCGGGAGCGTTGGCACGTCGGGCCGCTCTACCGCGAGCTCGGGCCCGGCGACTACCCGGACGCCGGTGCGGCGTTGGCCGCTCTGGCCGCGGAGGTGGGCAACCTGGTCGAGGCGGTGCTCGCCGCCGAGGAGTTGGCCGCGCCGGCCACGGCGTGCGAGCTGGCGGAGGCGTCGTGGGCGGTGCAGCTCAAGGCCGGTCGGCACGAGGCCCTGTTGCCGGCGCTGCGAACCGCCGTGCGGGCGGCGGTCGCGCACGACCCGGACTCGGCGATGGCCGGCCGGATGCACACCCAGTTGGCGTTCGCCCTGATGGAACTGGACCTGCTGGCCGAGGCCGAGAGCTGTCTGGTCGACGCCTCCTCGGCGTTCGAACGGGCCGGCCACCTGCTGGGCCAGGCCACGGCCGTCGAGTCGCTCGGGCTGCTGAGGCTTCGGCAGTGGCGGTGGCAGCCCGCGTACGACTGCTTCGAGCGGGCTGACGGACTGCTCGCCTCGATCGGCCCGGACCACGAGCGGGCGGGGGACGTTCCGCGGGCCCGGGCGCTGTTGAAGCGGCACCGGGGGCGGGCGCTGCGAGGCCTGGCCGAGTACGAGCGGGCCCGGGTCTGGCTGACGGAGGCGTTGTCCGAATTCCGGCGTCTGCGCGACAACTACAACGCGGCCCGCACCCTCACCAATCTCGCGGAGACCTGGGCGGACACCTCGGCGACGGATCAGGCGCTGGCCGCGATCGACGAGGCCACCGCGATCCTGGACCGCGAGCAGGCGGAGCCCCATCTGCGCTACCTGGCGGGCCTGCGGCAGCAGTGCCTCACGGAACGGGACTGACCAGGACCGGGTGGGACGCGCCGCCGGTGCGCACCGTCAGTTCCATCGGCGGCAGGGGTCGCAGGGGTCGGGGGACGGCGGCGCCGTCCAATTGGGCGAACAGCGCCGAGGCGGCCGCCGCCGGGTCGAGCGAGGGGCTGGTGAGGCGGACGAATCCCCACTCACGCAGCAGCACTTCGCAGGTGTCCGGACCGGAGACGAAGGCCGCGAGCGAGCAGTTCGGGTAGCGGGCGAGCGTCGCCGCGGCCCACTCCCGGGGCGGACCGATCCGGGGGTCGTCGGCCTCCCCGTAGCGGAGGATCGCGTCGGCCAGACCGAGGAGGCCCTGGTCGAGGGTGTCCTCGTGCACCGCGAGGTGATCGGAGCCGGGCCCGGAAGGCCCGTACCGGCCTTCGGCGACCCGCTCGACGGTGACTTCGTGCGGGCGGGGCCCCGGGCGGGTGCGGACCCGCAGCGGCACGGTTCGGGTCGGTGGCCGGTAGTCCGGGAGTGGGAGAAGGTCCAGGAGAGCCGGCTCTGTCGGCTCGGGCAGCCCCATGACCTCGTAGAAGAGCGAACGCAGCAGGCCGGCCGCCTCGCCGGGCGCCGAGGTCGTCAATTCGCTGGCACTGGTCATGGATTGATGGAACGTCAGGAGTTGGTCCAGCTGCGGTCGCAGGGGAGAGTCCAGGGCGAGTCGGGGGGCTTCGCGGACGAAGGCCGCTACCGGCGAGGTGGCGCCCAGGACCTCGTCGGAGGCCGTGCCGAGCAGAACGGGGGTGCCCAGTGCCGCGGCGTAGTAGCTGACCGAGCCGAAGTCCCCGATCACCGCGTCGGCGGCGATCAGCGCCTGTCGCCAGCTGTCCAGGGGGTCGACCAGGGTGAGGCCGGCCCGCTCGGCGCGGTCCAGCCAGAGGCGGACCTGGCCGGGGCCGTGGCCGTGCCAGATGTTCGGGTGGAGGACGGCCGCCACCCGGTAGTCGTCGACCGGGAGTTCGGCGGTGAGGCGGTCGAGCAGCCACGGCAGCGGGTCGTCCGTGCCGGCGTCACCGAAGAGCGACTGCGGGTTCCAGGTGGAGTTGAGCACGACGAGCCGCTGTCCGGGCCGGACGCCGAACGCGCGGCGATGGCGTTCCCGGTACGGAAGGGCGGCCAGGATGCGGTCGAAGCAGGGGTCGCCGCCGAGCACCGCCGTCGGAGCGGCCTCGGGGCAGGCTTCGCGCAGCCGGCCGAGCTGCTCGGGGTGGGAGAGCACCATCGCCCGGGCGAGCGGAACCCCGTCGGACAGCAGCCACTCGGGCGCCAGGCCGAAGACAGGGGCATGCGGCGCGTTCGGG